>NZ_JBTWFK010000003.1:0-454489 GCF_054788175.1 Bacillus sp. NEAU-Y102
AATAGTGGTACATGAAAAAAACACCTCCTGAATTCGCATACTAAGTATGCAAATTCATTGGAGGTGTTTTTCGTTTGAAGACAAGAGTTCATTACCCAGAAGAAGTAAAGTGGAAAGTGATTGAAATGAAAAAGGATGGATATTCCAATTGGACAATTATGGAGAAGCTTGGAATTAAAAATGTTTCCCAAATTAAGACGTGGATGAAGTGGTATCGTACCGATCAAACGTACCGTTTTCAACAACCTGTAGGAAAACAATATTCTTATGGAAAAGGACCAAAAGAGCTCAGTGAATTAGAACAGCTACGTTTAGAAAATAAACATCTAAAAACAAAATTACTTGTATGGGGAAAGTATCTGGAAATCGAAAGGGGCTGAAACCAGAAACTGTAGTTACTTTATGGAGAAATGTACAAACAAAAATAACGGTAAAAGACTTGTGTAACGTATTAGAATTACCCCGTTCTACATTTTATCGTTGGTTACAACGAACGGAAGATCTGAAAGATGATATAGAAGAAAAAGTAAAGGACGTCTGTCTTAGGCATAAATTCCGGTATGGATATCGAAGAGTGACCGCTACTCTTCGAAAAATGGGACTGTGTGTCAATCATAAAAAAGTATTACGAATCATGAGACAAAATCATATTCTTTCAAAAGTGCGTCGAAAGAAAAAGAAATATATCAATGGTGCGGAACCAATGGTAGCCCCTCATCGATTGGAGCGCCAATTCGATGCATCCAAACCAAATGAAAAGTGGTTTACGGATGTGACGTATCTCTTATTTGGAGAGCGTACCTTGTATTTATCAACGATCATGGATGCCTTTAATCGTGAAATTATTAGTTGTGTCATCAGCGAATCACAAACACTGACATTAGCGATGAAAACATTGAAACAAGCAATGAGAGGGCGAAAAGTAAAAGATGTCCTTCTTCACTCGGATCAAGGAAGTATTTATACAGCAAAAGAATTTCAAGCGTATGCCAAAGAAAACGGCATGATCACCAGCATGTCCCGGAGAGGAAATTGCCATGATAATGCCGTCATGGAAAGCTTCTTTGGTCATTTAAAAAGTGAAGCTTTCTATTCACAAAAGATAACAAAAGTATCCAACACAACTGTGCGAAAGATTGTGCTAGAATACATTCATTACTACAATTGTGTGCGAATTCAAGAAAAATTAAACCACCTATCCCCTAAAGAATTTAGGGAACAAGTGGTTTAGGTGTTTTGATTGGTGTCCCGTTTTCGGGGTTCACTTCATTTTTTAGGCAGTTTTTTTATTGTTATTTCACCGAGATAACATTTCCCCAATTCCATTTCTCATAATACCACGCTGGTACATCTATATTTTCAATCCACTTCTTTTCCTGTTTCCCATCTTTATGAGCAAGCCATACATCCGCTTTCTTACGGTCTGAACGTATCCAAATTAATTGATTACTCTTCTTCATGAAGATCGGGTGGTAATCCCCTTGCTTGTTCGTTTTCTTTGTGATTTGATGCTGTGCATTACTTGTACTATCGACCTCATATAAAGATGGTAGTGGCCTTTTTTCTGGTGGAGTTTCTATTCCTGCCTCTTTTGCTCGTGAAACGATAATTACTCTATCGTTCTTCCATACAAAATCCCAATCAACATATCCTTTCGGCGTAAATATGTTCTGCTGAAGTGCTGGCAATTCCTTTACTTTTAAATGTTTATTTTCTAATGTAACTCTTCCGCTCCCTTCAATATAAGCTAATATATTTTTTGATGGTGCCCATTGAAACCATTGTTCGTTTAATAACATTTGATCTACTTTTTCAAACCGACTTCCATCTGCACGAACTAAGCAAAGCGTATTACTATCAGCTGACCATGAAGCTGTCGGTACTGCTAAAAATGAAATCCACTTTTGATCTGGTGACCACTTAAAGCCACTTGCTACTAGCGCTAGGAAATCATCATGTTCATTTGGCAATGCATACAAATGCTTCATTTTGTGAGGATTCATATGTGCATCTTTTTGCACTTCATATAGCTGAGCCCCTGTCCATCCTGTTGGAAGTAAGTTCGCTTCAGAGGATACAAGAAAGTTCTTTCCATCGGGGTACCATGCATAATCCCCTACACCAGCCGATACATTTTCAAAATCTGCATTCTTTTTTTCTACATCAAATGTATTTAATGTACCTGTAAATATAAATGCAATTATATTTTCTGTTGGTGACCATTGATAATTCGATGCTTCTGAGTGAAACGGCGTAACTTTTTTTCCATCTTTCAACCGATATAACTCAAGAATACTTTGTTTCTTCCCTTTTACATATGCTAGCCACTCCCCGTCATATGACCACTTCGGCCCTGTTATGTACTCTCCTTTTGTAATCTGTATTTCTTTCCCATCAACTTTAATCCAAAGGTTATGATGACGAATAAAAGCAACTTTCACACTATTATTTTCTGCACTAGTAATAGTGATAGAACATAAAAACATAAACAACACTACACTACCACTTACCATTAGCCTTTTCATACCATCACTCCATTTCCCTCATAGCATTCCTCACTTTCTCCCTACAATATGTGAAAAATATCGATTCGACATAATCAGAAAAAATTTCCCAAGAAATTTTCAATCCATAGAGGATTGGTATGAATTATGTCGAAAGTATAGTTTAGCCAACATTTATATTTATAATTTCCAAATTAAATGTAAGATTTTATTTCTGAATATTAGCACTTTTATTAGGGGGAGTATCAATGAAAAAAACTACATCTACACTATTAAGCATGGCGCTTGTCTTTTCTAGTTTTGGAGCTTTAAGCGCTCATGCTGAATCACTACAAAAGGAGAAGCAATTTAGTCCACAATTAAAAACAACGATTGAACAGTGGGGAGAACATAAAATCGCTCAAAATGTTGAAACGAAAACAACAAAAGAAATATCAGTAATTGTAGAATTACAACATGCACCTCTCGCTGCTCAAACTAATATTCAGCATGCTCCAGATTTACAAAATAGTAATGCGCAGTCTTATCATGCTGAGCTAAAAAAAGCACAAGAAGATACGACTAAGAAAATAAAAGAAAAAGCACCTGGTGCAAAAATTAAAGAAGTGTATAATACGTTATTTTCTGGATTCTCTATTTCAGTTCCTGGAGATCAAATTACCTCTCTTGCCTCTTTACCTGAAGTAAAAGCAGTCTATCCGAACTTAACATATAAATTGCATGAAACATCAAAAAGTGCTACTAACGAAGAAGCACCAAATACCGGTGGACTGACAATTGGTGCACCTGAAGCGTGGAATTTAAAAGATCCATCTGGCAAACCGCTTGATGGAAAAGGCATGAAAGTAGCCATTATCGATTCTGGCGTAGACTATACACACCCTGACTTAAAGGCAAATTATATCGGTGGATATGACACGGTTGATGAAGATAACGATCCAATGGATGGTAACGTACATGGTACTCATGTAGCTGGAATTATTGCAGGTAATGGAAAAATTAAAGGCGTTGCTCCAAACGCTTCTATTCTAGCCTATCGTGTAATGAATGACGGTGGAACTGGTACAACAGATGATATTATCCAAGGAATTGAGCGAGCAATTCAAGATGGTGCGGATGTGTTAAACCTCTCCCTTGGGCAGGATTTAAATGTACCTGATCAGCCTGTAACATTAACGTTAGAACGAGCAGCGAAACTTGGTGTTACTGCTGTCGTTTCAAATGGAAATGACGGACCAAAACCTTGGTCTGTTGATGCTCCCGGTAACGCAAGTAGTGTCATTTCTGTTGGAGCATCTACGGTTTCTATCCCGTTTCCAACATTCCAAGTAACTGGTTCCAGCAAAACATATCAAGGGTTACCATTATCAAAATCCGATTTTCCAATAGGAAATGATTCTCCTCTTGTATATGTTGGTTATGGCAATCCAAGTGATTATGCAAAACAAGATGTGAAAGGGAAATTCGCACTTATTTTACAAGGTACTTCTAGTACATTAGTAAAAGCAGAACAAGCGAAGCAAGCTGGTGCACTTGGTGTGTTATTAATCTCTAGCGAAAAAGAAATTAATATGATGCCGGAATATTTTTCACGTGAACATCTAGCTGTCCCAGTAATGCAATTATCAAATACAAATGGGGAAGAATTAAAAACTTTAATTACAAAACGAAAGAAAAATATAAAAATTGGACAACCAAAGCACACAGAACTTATCGGTAACTTTAGTTCAAGAGGACCATCACAAGGAAGTTGGCTAATAAAGCCTGATGTTGTTGCACCTGGAGTACAAATTACTAGTACAGTACCGCGAGGCGGATATGAATCGCATAACGGAACAAGTATGGCTGCTCCGCAAGTAGCTGGAGCGGTTGCCCTCTTGCGTCAAATGCATCCTGATTGGACGACAGAACAATTGAAAGCGGCACTTGCTAACAATGCAAAAACATTACATGATGTCAATGAAAATACATACCCTGTTATGGCACAAGGATCTGGTTTAATTAACATTCCGAAAGCAGCTCAAACAAATATATTAGTAAAACCTAACAATGTCAGCTTTGGTCTTATTAAGCCCAATAGCGGAAAAGTAAAACTAACACAAAATGTTACATTACAAAACCTTTCTAGTAAAAAGAAAAGTTTTTCAACTCGGGTGGAATTATTAGATGCAAACACAAAAACAAAAGTAAAAACTTCTGTCCCTTCATCGATTAGCATACAACCGAATAGTAGTACCGAAAAACCATTTACTATCACGGTAGATAGCTCACTACCACAAGGTGTGTATACTGGAAATGTATATGTAAAAGAACAAGGGGCAAAAGAAGAAATTCGAATTCCATTCACATTTAGTATCGATCCTAAAGATTATAAACGTATCGATGGACTTGAAATTATTAATTCTACTTTTAGCCCAAATGGCGACCACGTACTAGATGATAATCTCATCAACTACTATTTAGTTGCCCCTGTGGATGATGTAACATTACATGCAAATTTAGTTACGAAAGAACGTGTAACGTATCAAGGGATTATCCATCAAGCTAAAAATGCAACTCCTGGATACAAACCTTTCAAATGGAATGGTACAAAAGCAGATGGCACTCCTTTAGCTGACGGGCTATATCAAATCGAAGCAGTTGCTTCTAATTCTGGCGGAGAAACAAAACAAACAGCTGCTGTATTTCTTGATCGAACTGCACCTAAGTTAACACACGAAGTTGACCAAGAAAATCTCGTAATTAGAGGAAAAGTTGATGATATTCTACTAGATTGGATGTCAGAATCTGGTTGGATAGCACCTGGTATTCCAGTGAGAATGCAATATGAAATTAACGGAAATGGTGTATGGGAACAGGCATTCCTGAACCCTTGGGAGAAAAGCTATGACATTTATTTCGATCGCACTCAATTACACGAAGGAAAAAATACTATTCACATTGTAGCAACTGATGCAGCTGGCAATACCTCTAATTTAACTGTTAATTTAGAAGTGAAATAAAGTGAAGCCTTAATCAGTAGAGATTTTGTTCATCCCCACTGATTATTAGCCTTCACCAATCGGGGGTTACGGGCAATTATTCTCCCACCGAATTTTGAGGTAGGAATTTTACTGCTCATTAACACGGGATAAAAAATTTTTGTTGACAATTTTTTTAATATAGTTTTATAATACAAAACATAGTTTAGTTGAACGAATTATATATCGGCTTTGAAGGAATGCTAGTAGCGACTTATATCACTGTCCCAGAGAACTGATGGTTGGTGCGAATCAGTACATATACAAGCGTGAATTACAATTCTGGAGCTTCTTTCCCGTAATGCTTTTTATGCATGAAGAGAAAGACGGATCTTTCCGTTATCGTAAAGTGAGTGGTAAACAATTAGTTGTTTACAAATAGGGTGGTACCGCGATTTTTATCGTCCCTATCGGATTTTCCGATAGGGACTTTTTTGCATCCATCCTCTTACACAATTTCATATATACGCGTTGAAAGAATCGCAGTAGTACCTTATATCCCTGTTACAGAGAGCTAATGGTCGGTGGAAATTAGCACATATATAAGTATGAATTACAATTCTGGAGCTTCTTTTTCGTAGTGCTTTTATGCATGAAGGAAAAGACGGAATTTTTCCGTTATCATTAATTGAGATGTAAGTATATTTTCACTTACAAATAGGGTGGTACCGCGATTCTTTCGCCCCTATCGGATTTTCCGATAGGGGCTTTTTCTATTTATCACAGAAACATATGTTAAATAATTCCGAATCTTATGATAAAATTTTATAAGCGCTTACAAATAATGAAAGGGGGTGATACAAGCTATTCGAAATCGATATTCAATTTTATTGAAAAAAAGGAGGATGTCTAAATGACAAAGAAAACAGAAATTCCATCGCATTTAAAACCATTTGTATCCACACAACATTATGATCAATACACACCGGTGAATCACGCTGTGTGGCGTTATATTATGAGACAAAATCATAGCTTCTTAAAAGACGTTGCTCATCCAGCCTATGTGAACGGACTACAATCATCTGGTATTAATATAGATGCAATTCCAAAAGTAGAAGAAATGAATGAGTGTTTGGCACCAAGCGGCTGGGGCGCTGTAACAATTGACGGACTTATTCCTGGCGTAGCATTCTTCGATTTTCAAGGACACGGATTACTACCGATTGCAACAGATATCCGGAAAGTAGAAAATATCGAGTACACACCAGCTCCAGATATCGTACACGAAGCCGCAGGACACGCACCGATTTTACTTGATCCTACATATGCAAAATATGTGAAACGTTTTGGGCAAATTGGTGCAAAAGCTTTCTCTACAAAAGAAGAACATGATGCATTTGAAGCTGTTCGTACATTAACGATAGTAAAAGAAAGCCCTACTTCTACTCCTGATGAAGTTAAGGCTGCTGAAAATGCTGTAATTGAAAAACAAAACTTAGTTTCTGGTTTATCGGAAGCTGAACAAATTTCACGTCTTTTCTGGTGGACAGTAGAATATGGATTGATCGGAAATATAGATGATCCAAAGATATATGGTGCTGGTCTCCTTTCTTCTGTTGGCGAAAGCAAACATTGCTTAACAGACGCTGTAGAAAAGGTTCCATTTTCTATTGAAGCATGTACAGGGACAACTTATGACGTAACAAAAATGCAACCACAACTATTTGTTTGTGAATCCTTTGAAGAATTAACAGATGCGCTTGAAACATTTTCTAAAACAATGGCCTTTAAAACAGGTGGAAAAGAAGGTTTAGAAAAAGCAATTCGCTCTGAGAACTATGCAACAGCTGAGCTAAATAGTGGATTACAAATTACAGGTACATTTAGCGAGACAATTGAAAACGATGCAGGTGAATTAATTTACATGCGAACAAATTCGCCAACGGCATTAGCGCTTCATAATAAACAGTTAGCGAATCATTCTACTTCTGTACACAGTGACGGATTTGGAACACCGATTGGATTACTCACTGAAAATATTGCATTAGAAAATTGTACAGACGAACAACTACAATCATTAGGAATTACAATTGGAACTATCGCTGAGTTTACTTTCGCAAGTGGTATTCATGTAAAAGGAACAGTAACAGATATTGTGAAAAACGATAAGAAAATTGCTCTTATTTCCTTTATCGATTGCACAGTTACTTATAACGCCCGCGTTTTATTTGATGCTTCATGGGGCGCATTTGATATGGCTGTTGGCTCACAAATCACTTCAGTATTCCCAGGTGCCGCAGATGCCGCAGCATTTTTCCCAATGGATGAAGAAGTTCAAGGACTTCCTGCTCCACTTGTACTGAATGAACTTGAACGTATGTATCAAACAGTGCGAGATATTCGAAGTGAGGGGATTTTACACAACGCGCATATCGATCAATTAGTAGCAATTCAAGAAGTATTAAATAAATTTTATGCGAAAGAATGGTTGCTGCGCCTTGAAATATTAGAGTTACTTTTAGAGCATAACAAAGGGCATGAAGCATCGGCAACATTACTACAACAACTTTCTACTTTCACAACTGATGAAGCTGTAACACGCCTTATTAACAATGGTCTTGCTTTACTTCCAGTAAAGGATGTGAAAAATGATGCTAAGATTAACTGAAGAAGAAGTTCACGAAGAATTATTGAAGGTAGATAAATGGATGGTAAAAGATGAGAAATGGATTGAACGAAAATATATGTTTTCCGACTACTTAAAAGGAGTCGAATTTGTCTCTGAAGCCGCCAAACTATCAGAAGAACATAATCACCATCCATTTATCCTTATCCAGTATAAAGCAGTTATTATTACTTTGTCATCTTGGAATGCAAAAGGTTTAACGAAACTAGATTTTGAGCTTGCAAAACAATTTGATGAACTATTTTTACAAAACGAAAAAGCAATTATAAGAAAATAAAAAAGAGAAGCCTTTTTAGGCTTCTCCTTTTATTTTGAAATGAATACAATGTCCAAATGGATCCTGGGCTTGTAATATTCCATCTTTGTACGTAGCAATCTTGCCAATATTTTTTAAGCTTTCACATACTTGCTCTTTTTGTTTTTCATTCGCTAGTACAACTGTGAAATATTTCAAACCAACAGAACCTGGCATTTGCGGTGGTACCCCTTCACCTTGCCATGTATTTAAACCGATATGATGATGATAACCACCTGCAGATACGAACAATGCTCCATTACGAGCTGGAATCGTTACTTCAAAACCAAGACCATCAACATAGAAACGTTTCGCTTCCTCTAAATCAGCTACATGAAAATGAATATGCCCCATCACAGTACCAGCTGGAAAGCCATTCCATGTACTTCCTTGCTGTAATAATTCTTCACCAGCTAACGGGTTACTAACAAATGGGAGTTCTCCATTTTCATCACGCCAAACTTCTTTTTGTCGATCATGATAAATTTCAATCCCGTTTCCATCTGGATCAGCTAAATAAAGAGCTTCACTAAAGTAATGATCGGCTCCGCCATGTAGTGGATATACCATCTCTACAAGATGACGAAGAACATTCGCTAAATCCTGTCTACTTGGTAATAAAATTGCGTAATGATATAACCCTGTTCTTCCTCTTTGCTTCGGAAAAGCTTCTTTCTTTTCTTCAATGATAAGAAGTGGTTCATCATTTTCATTCCCAAATGTAACGACTGCTTCTTCTTCTCTTAGCACCTTCATACTTAGTACTTCCGTATAAAACTCTAGTGATTTCTTTACATTAGATACGTATAAATGAACAACATCAAGTGTTGTATCGGGATGAAGTTGAAAACTCATCTTGTTAGCCCCCCATTTAAATTAGTTCTTTTTTGACATTTTTTCTTTTAAGAAATTATCTACAAAACCATCAGCTTTTGCAACAAATAAGTATGCACCCATTGCTAATAATGCAAGTTCTAATTCGAAACCAGGATTTTTTCCATCTCCCAATAAACCAGCTGACCATTTCACTTTTACGATTGCTCCAACCATAACAAGTGCAAATAATAATCCAATATATCTTACACCTAAACCTAGAATTAATAATAGACCTCCAACTAATTCAAACGTTGCTACACCGTATGCAAGTCCTCCTGGTAAACCAATACTTGTAAACCATCCTGCAATATTGTCAATTCCTGATTGGAATTTTGTTAAACCGTGCATGAAGAATGTTACCCCTAACACGATACGAATAATTAAGTTACCAATATGTTGATTCATTTCATTCTCTCCTTTATAGTTTTCTTATACAAAACTTTTATTTACATTACAAAACATACACTAATTTTTTTTATTCGTCAATTCATTTTCACTGGGAAAAAATATATTTTTTTTGCTATGATACAAATAGTTGTTTACAAAAAGGAGCTTGATTTTATGAATATTGGTTCTGCAATACGTGAAATTCGTCAACGTAGAGGCATAACAATTGCACAAATTTGCGAGGGAACAGGTCTTTCTAAAGGCTTTATGAGTCAGGTTGAAAATAATAAGACATCACCATCTATCTCAACTTTAGAAACGATCTCCAATTTTTTAAACGTTCCCCTTCCCTATTTATTATTAGAACAAAAAGATCGCTTAAAAATTGTCAAAAAAGAAGAACGGAAATACAGTGTATACGGCAAAGATGAGCAAAGAATTGAACATGTTGCGGAGCAAGGGGGGCTTCGCCTATCTCTAGTAGAAATCCCTACTGGGTTCCCGAAAGAAAACTCACCAAATGCCCATGAAGGGGAAGAATGTCACCTTGTATTACGTGGGAAATTAGAAGTTCAGCACGGTGAAGATATTGCAATTGTAGAAGAAGGTGATTCTTTCTCATGGAATGCATGCGTTCCTCATATTGTTCGTAATATAGGAGAAGAAACTGCATTATTACTTATCTCTAGTTATGCGGAAAATCGAAAACGTGTTTACTAAATAATAAAAAAGAAGCCTGATTAACAGGCTTCTTTTTTTATCCCCTTATAATTCCATAACTTGTCCCAACTAGTACCGTCTTTTCATGCTGATTGCGATAAACTGACTCGATTGAAACTTTTTTATAGCCTTCCATTTGCTCAACATTTGTTAAAGTTAGTTCACAAGTGATCGTATCTCCTGTGAAAACTGGTCTAATAAACTCACTTACTAATTCTCTTGCTATGTAATGTAACTCTTCTCCCACTTTCGTCCCAATGCTAGCAGTCAATAAACCATGAACCATTAATCTTCCGTTTTCATCGTATTCCACATGGTGTCTACCTTTATCACCGGTAATATTTGCAAATTCAAAAACTTCTTCCTCAGTAAATCTTCTTTCATATTTAAATACATCCCCAGCTTTTACACTCATTTTTATCCCCCTAATAATAAACAGAATTTTCTTTTATTTTATCATAAAACGAGCCTCAATCCATTCTCTATTATCAAAAGTCTCAAAATTACCTCGCTATACTTTTTTACTTTCCGTTCATTTATCGGTGACCATCTCTTTTCGCGACTTGATATCCATAGTACGCACATGTTCCATTTCTCGATAGCTCTCTAACTTCAAATCCACAACTTCTATAAAAATCAAAATTGTTCGCAGATGTATGCGCAAACCAATCACCGTGGGGAAGTTTTTGCAAACAAAGAGCTACAAGCTTCTTACCTAATCCCTTCCCTCTATATTCACACTTCACAACTAAATTTACTATATTCGCGATCATAATTCCATCCGAAATGACCCTAACCATCGCAATCATCTCTTCTTCATCCCAAATTGTGAAAGCCCATGTTGAATTTTCAAATGCTATCGTAAATTTTTCAATTTGCCAAGAAGGGATATTATCATTACTCCAACCGGCATCTTCAAACAATGCTTTAATTGCATATGCTGGTACGCTACTCGTTCCCTCACGAATAATAAGTCCATTATGATAAATGTACATGTAATCCCCCCTTTATTTTCATATACCATTCTTCAAAAAATGCAATTTACCTTTAAAAAAGTAATTTTTCATCCAACACGTTTAATGGAATAAACAAGAACATCCATCCCATGAAATAAAGTTGTTTTCTCATAGCTGAGCCCTGTCTTTCTAGCAACAAATATTGAGGCGGGATGATTCGGGTTAATGAGAGAAATTAATTTATTCATTCGTAATGCTTGGAAACCGTAGTCTCGAAATGCTGCCGCCGCTTCTTTTGCATACCCTTTTCCCCAATACTGAGGAAGTAACCAATAACCAATTTCAATTTCCTCTTTTCCATCAATCTGCTGCTTTACCAGCCCTGCATGACCAATTCTTGTTCCCGTTTCCTTTTCAATCAATACAAATAAACCGAGACCGTTTTTATAGCTAGGAATGACCCACTCCTCCAAACTTTTTTTACACTGTATATATGTTTTTAACGTCCCATTTCCAATATAGCGCATTACCTTCTCGTTCCCCCATAGTGAAGCATAGAACTGTAAATCATCCATTGTATATTTGCGAATTTGTAAACGATCTGTATGAAACATGCCTGCACTCCTTTCCACTAATTTATTCTTAATTTCACGATCATGTTTTGTATGCATACGAAATGTTACTATTAATTATAAAGTGAAACTTTAATCAGTGGGGAATTTTGTTCACCCCCACTGATTATCAGCCCTCACCAATCGAGCGTTTACGGGCAGTGGATCTCCCATCTAACTTCTTTGCTCTAGCTGAATTTTGAGGCGGGAGACTTACTGCCCGCAAATAGCGGGATAAATGAACCCACAATAAAATACAGAATATTCATTCTTAACGACTAAAAAAAGCAGTAGACAAATTTCGTCTACTGCATCCATATCATAACTAGTATTAAGAAAACTACAGTTGAGGGGGTGTAGGATTTTCAAATATACTAGATACTTATCCCGTTCTAACGGGCGGTAAACTTTCCAATTGTTTCAAGTGAAAAGTTTACCGCACATAAGAACTTCCTTCGTTCATTAAGATAGTATTGCTAAATAATCATATACACGCTTAGATTTCTCTCCACCCATTCGTGCATGCTGAAGAAGAGAAATACCATGAGGACCAGATGCACGCAATGCTTCTGGTTGAGCTACTAAAATAGCTTGTACAACTTCTAATTCACCAAGCATAGCTGCTGCAAAAATATCCATCCGAGCACCCTTTTCTAGTAAATAAAGAGCAATATCTTTACGACCTACATGTGCCGATGCCCCTAACGCACTTTCCCAATCTGATCCACCCCAATTATAAGAGGCGTGAAGTAAGCTTGGCGATTCAACCAATAGCTCTTGTACTTTCTCTAAATCCCCGTGAGCTGCCATAACAAATTCTCTTACTAATTCAGTGGTAATACGCTCTTCTGTTTGCATCGCTCTTCTCCCCTTTTAGAAATTCGTTTCGGTGTAAAAAACGGCTTGTCACTTCCTTGAAAGATATCTACATCTATGCCAAATACATGTTGAAACATTTCATGGCATAGCACTTCTTCTGGTATACCATCATACTGAATCTTTCCTCGCTTTAATACCAGTAAACGATCGCTATATTGAGCAGCTTGGTTAATGTCATGTAAAACCATTATAATTGTCATTCCATACTCCTCATTTAATCGTTTCACAAGTTCCATTACTTCCAACTGGTGAACGATATCTAAAAAGGTTGTTGGTTCATCCAATAATAAGACATTTGTACGTTGCGCTAGCGTCATGGCAATCCAAGCACGTTGCCGTTCCCCTCCTGATAAAGAATGTAAAAGACGATATTCATACCCTTCAAGATTTGTAACAGACAATGCCCAATCAACAATTTCTTCATCTTCTTTATTTAAGCGGCTACTCCATGATTTATGTGGACCTCTTCCGAACTCAATTAGTTCTTTCACTGTTAAATCTAATTGATGATCATGCATTTGTGGTAACATTGCTAATTGCTTCGCTACATCAGCACTCTTCATCATATGAATGTTTTTCCCATCTAAAATGATGTCCCCTTCGCTTTGTTTCAGTAGCCTTGCTATTAAACGAAGCAAAGTAGATTTTCCCGATCCATTCGGACCAATTAAACTAACGATTTCTCCAGCCTTAATATGTACATTCATATTTTGCATTTGAAATCTTTCAGAGTGTGCATAAAACACTTTGTTAACGGAAATCACGTTGTTTTCCTCCTCTATGAATTAAATATAAGAAGAACGGACCACCTAAGAAGGACAGTAAAATACCAACAGGCAATTCGATTGGATCGAACCAACTTCGAGCTATTGCATCCGCAAAAACAAGTAATACACCGCCGCCAAGGCATGATAAAGGTAGCAAATATCTATAATCATTTCCAACTAATAAACGTAGCATATGTGGTACGACAAGACCGACAAATCCAATAAGACCAGATACACTTACTGCAATTCCAGCTAATAATGTACTTACTACGATTAAATAAAACCGACTTTTTTCCACGTTATGTCCTAATAACTTTGCCATTTCATCTCCAAGCATTAACACTCGAATATGCTTAATGCCAAAGAAAGCTAATATAATGGCGAATATTGCATAATAAATAATCATGTTTAAATGTGCCCAACTTACACCACCAATACCACCCGCTAGCCACGGTAACACGGATTGTACTTTGTCACTATGTAATAACATTAATGCTGACGTTGCTGCACCAATTAATGCATTGATCGACACCCCTACTAAGACGATTCTTGAAGGTGGTGCCCCTTTTTGCCATGATAAAGCATAAATAACCATCGCTGTTATGAAAGCTCCTAAAAACGCCCCTAGTGGTAAAAAAGCTAGATGCTGTGGGAATAAAATCATGATGACAATTGCTACAAGGCCTGCCCCAGATGAAACTCCGATAATACCAGGATCTGCAAGAGGGTTTCTCATAACCCCTTGCAGCAGTGTACCAGATGCAGCTAAACATGTTCCTACTATAAACCCAACGAGCACTCTCGGTATGCGAAGATCCCATACAATTCGATGTACTGTCGAACCCTCATCTTGTATACCTGTTAGAATGTCTCGTACAGAAAAGGATAAACTTCCTGCGAAAAGACCGTAAAAGAGGCCTAGGATTGTTAATACAACTAAAGTAACTGCTATTATCCATCTTTTTTTCGCAAAAGGATGTTCCTTTTCTCTTACTACTTCACTACTTTCCATACGTATCATTTCCTTACATTTTGTATACTTTTATACATAAAGTCCATTGCTTCTGTAACTTTTGTCCCAGGATTAGATCCAAATAAATCAGGTGGCAAAATAACTACGCGGTTTTGTTTTACTGCATCTAAATTTTTCCACGCTTCATTTTTCATCATTTCGCCTTCGAATGCTTTTTTCACACTTGTTGGATCTCCGTGTGTAATTAAATAAATCACATCTGGATTCGCCTCAATAATACGTTCTACACTTAGCTGTGCATATTGCGGATATTCTTTCATTTCTGGAAAATCAGAAGCAATATTTTTTCCGCCTGTTTTTTCTAAAATATCACCTGATAAAGATGTTGGTAATGCCGCTAAATAAGTACCTGGTGCGCCATACACTAGCAATGCTTTCACATCGCTCTTTTTCTCATATTTCTTCATTTGATTATTGATTTTTTGATTAAGTTCTTTTGCTTTATCTTCTTTCTTCATTGCCGTTCCATATAATTCAATATTCTTTTGAATATCTTGTACAGAATTCGCAGAAGAAATGATTACTTTCGTTCCTTGTCCTTCAACCGTTGGCACGTTCTTTTGGAATCCATTGTTAGCAACAAGTACATCGGGCTTTAAACTAGCAATTTGCTCAAAATTCGGTTGATGTGCATTCCCGATTACTTTTGCCTTCTTTAACTCCTCTGGAAGAGTTAATTTCGTATCCGGACGACCTACTACTTTTCCACCTAAAGCATGAATAATATCCATGTCCCCCATACTTAATGTTGCAAAACTTTCTGGTACTTTATCGAATGTTACCTTTCTCCCTGACAGGTCGGTAATTTCGATTTTTTCTTTTCCTTTTTCTGTTTTGGTTGCAGACGCTTTTTCGTCCCCTTTGGCACTGCAACCTATTAACAAGAAAAAAATAGATAAAATCGCTGTAAATAGCGTAATAGATTTTTTCATTCCTTCACCTCTAATTGATAATGATAATCATTAACTACTATTCTACTTTAATTGATAAGGATTATCATTGTCAACATGAAACGCATACATTTTTCTACAAAAAACAAAAAGCGCGACAAAAAGATTCTTTCTTTTCGCCGCGTTCTAGTTAACAATATTATTCACATTCATTTTCCTCTAACTGGTCACGCATCACTTTCACACGCTGAAAGAAAAAGAACGATAAACTTAAAAATATAACGATACTCCCCATCATAACAAAAAATTGGATTGTCTCTTTTGCTCCATCCGGAATCAACAAGCCAACCATTAACAATGTACTTACAGCGAGAAGAATTTGTCCGAACCTAGTATAATCTTCTATTTTCCCTTGTAATTCTTTCATTATATTCTCACTCCTCCATTTCACTTTATCATATTCTATGAAACTGAAAGACCAGTAAATACAGCCATTCTGGGAGATGTTTTCCAACAAAAAAAGAGCCGCTTTACTGCGGCTCTTTTTTAATCATTATTCACCTTTATATGCTTCCATATAAATTTCTTTCAGCTCTGAAATAAGCGGTAACTTTGGATTAGCAGTTGTACATTGATCTTCAAAAGCTCTTTCTGCTAATACTCCAACAACCTCTTCAAATTGCTCTTTATCTACCCCTTGTCCTGCAATACTCATATTAATATTTAAGCTTTTTCCAAGCTCAATAATTGCTTTGACGAGTGATTCCACACCTTCTGCTACTGAGCTTGCTGGAAGCCCGAGCATTCTCGCAATATGTGCATAGCGTTCATCTGCTACAAAGTGCTCATATTTTGGGAACAATGCGTGTTTTCTTGGCTTAATAGCATTATAGCGGACTACATGCGGCATAAGAATTGCATTTGCACGTCCGTGCGGAATATGGAATTCTGGACCAATTTTATGTGCTAAGCTGTGATTAATACCTAGAAAAGCATTTGCAAATGCCATCCCTGCAATTGCAGAAGCGTTATGCATTTTTTCCCGTGCTTCTTCATCATTTCCATCTTTATATGCTCTCGGTAAATATTTGAATACGAGATCAATAGCTTTTAATGCTAATCCATCTGTATAGTCATTTGCCATAACAGACACATACGCCTCAATTGCATGTGTTAAAACATCCATACCAGTATCTGCTGTTACATGTGGTGGTACTGTCATTACAAATTGCGGATCAACAATTGCTACATCTGGTGTTAATTCATAATCTGCGAGCGGATACTTTATATTATTTTTCTTATCTGTAATAACCGCAAATGGTGTCACTTCTGATCCTGTTCCTGATGTTGTTGGAATCGCAACAAACTGCGCCTTATTTCCTAATTCCGGATATTTACATGTACGTTTTCTTATATCTAAAAACTTCTGTTTAATGCCATAGAATGTCGTTTCTGGATGCTCATAGAATAACCACATTCCTTTTGCTGCATCCATAGCTGAACCACCACCAAGTGCGATAATTACATCTGGCTTAAAGCTTCTCATCATTTCCGCACCTTTAAAGACAGTTTCATCTGATGGATCTGGTTCGACCTCAAAGAAAACTTCAATTTTCACATCATTTGCATGCTTGTTTAAATAGTGCGTGACTGTATCCACATAGCCATGTTCAACCATTCCAGGATCCGTTACAATAAATGCACGTGAAATGTTAGGCATATTTGCTAAATACGCTGTAGCATGTTTTTCAAAATAAATTTTTGGTGGCAATTTGAACCACTGCATATTCTTTTTTCTATTTGCCAGCCTTTTTATATTTAATAAATGAGTCGCCGTTACATTTTTGGAAACTGAATTCTTTCCGTATGAACCACAACCAAGTGTAAGTGACGGAATAAATCCGTTATATATATCCCCTATTCCACCTTGTGATGAAGGTGCATTTACAATGAGACGGCAAGCTTTCATACGTAATCCAAATTGCTTATGCACTTCTTTATTTGTAGAATGAATAACTGCTGAATGTCCTAAACCACCGAGGTTCAACATTTCTTCGCAATATGTAAATCCTTTTTCTAATGAATTCGCCTTCACACAGGCTAATACTGGGCTCAGTTTCTCACGAGATAACGGGTATGCTGCTCCGATACCTTGAATTTCAGCTACAAGCATTTTTGTATGTTCAGGAACAGTAATCCCAACTAATTCGGCAATATACTGTGCTGATTTTCCTACAATATCACTATTTACTGCACATGTATTTTCATTTATAACGAGCTTTTCTAATTTTTTTCTTTCTTCTTCTGTTACAAAGTAACAATTGTTTTCGATCATTTCTGTTTTAACATCATCATAGATTTCTTTATCGACAATGATTGCTTGTTCCGATGCACAAATCATACCGTTATCAAATGTTTTCGATAAAATTAAATCATTAACAGCTCGTTTTACATGTGCTGATTTTTCTATATAACACGGTACATTACCAGGACCTACACCTAGCGCTGGTTTTCCAGTAGAGTAAGCTGATTTCACCATACCAGCGCCTCCAGTTGCTAGAACGAGTGCCACACCCTCATGGTTCATTAATTGTTTCGTCGCTTCGACAGACGGTCTTTCAATCCATTGAATACAATGTTTTGGTGCACCAGCTTTCATTGCTGCATCATATACGGTTTTCGCTGCTGCCACCGAACAATTTTGTGCAGAAGGATGAAATGCGAAAATAATTGGATTTCTCGTTTTTATCGCAATCAACGCTTTAAACATTGTTGTCGACGTTGGATTCGTTACTGGTGTTACCCCAGCTACTACACCGACAGGTTCTGCAATTTCTATTATTTCTTCATGAGGATCTTCGTGAATAATTCCTACCGTTTTATCTTGCTTTATACTATGCCAAATATATTCAGTGGCAAAAATATTTTTAATGCATTTGTCTTCATAGACACCACGGCCTGTTTCTTCAACAGCCAATTTTGCAAGTGGCATATGTTGATCAACACCTGCTAATGCCATTTCATGAACAATGTTGTCAATCTGCTCTTGTGTAAAACTTTCTAATGCTTGTAAAGCTTGTTGACCGTTATTTACTAACGTATCAATCATCTCTTTTACCTCTTGCATTTCATTTACAACTTTCTCTTTGACTACCATGTAAATTTCCTCCTATTCTGTTATCACGGTCTTTATAAGTCCCTATAGGTCATAATAAGTCCCGATTAGCGAAAAAAAATAGAGTTACCGTCCTACATGAATCCCACTGTTTGTGAAGTATTTCACAAGTTTATTTATGAATAACATTTCATGAATTCAATATACATGAATTCATTTCATTTGTGTATGTCTAATTTGTGAAACATTTCACAAATTAACATAATAAAAATGCACTGCTCCACATTAGCAGTGCATTTTTATTATGCTAGCGCTTGTGCTAAATCTTCAATTAAATCTTCACCATCTTCAATACCGACAGAAATACGAATTAATGTATCTGTAATTCCTAATTCTTTACGGCGATCTGCTGGGATTGATGCATGTGTCATTTGAGATGGGATAGAAATTAAACTTTCTACTGCTCCTAGGCTTTCAGCAAGTGTAAAGTATTGCAGTTTCTCAAGTACTTTATTTAATGTTTCCTCACTATCTACATCAAACGAGATAATAGCACCAAATCCATTTGCTTGTTCTGTTGCTAATTCGTGGTTTTGATGTGATTCAAGACCTGGGTAATATACTTTATTTACTTTTGGATGATTATTTAAAAATTCAGCAATAGCGCGTGAATTCGTTTCATGTTCTTCCATACGAATTCCTAATGTTTTTAAACCGCGAAGTAGTAAGAAGCTATCTTGTGGTCCAAGAATACCTCCTGTTGAGTTTTGTACAAAGTGAAGGTCTTCTGCTAGTTGTGGGCTATTTACAACTACTAGACCTGCAACTACGTCACTATGACCTCCTAAATATTTCGTTGCACTATGAAGTACAATGTCTGCTCCTAAAGAAATTGGCGACTGCCAATACGGCGTCATGAATGTGTTATCAATAATTGTTAATAAATCATTCTCTTTAGCAAGAGTAGATATTTTCTTAATATCAGTAATTTTTAGTAGTGGGTTCGTTGGTGTTTCCACATAAATTGCTTTCGTATTTGGACGAATCGCTTCTACAACTTCCTCTAAGTTTGTTGTATCTACAAATGTATGCTCAATACCGAAGCGGTTTAATACTTTCGTAATAACACGGTACGTTCCGCCATAAACATCATCTGTTAAAATAACGTGGTCACCTTTTGAGAACAACATAATTGTTGCTGTAATAGCAGCCATTCCAGAACCGAATGCAAATCCAGCATGACCGTTTTCTAATACGGCAATCATTTCTTCTAAAGCTGCACGTGTTGGGTTACCTGTACGTGAATATTCATATCCTTGATGCTTACCAACTGCTTCTTGTTTGTACGTACTTGTTTGATAGATCGGTACGTTTACAGATCCAGTTGAAGGTTCTCCTATGCGAATACCATGAATTAACTTTGTCTTTGCTCTCATTTTTTATTCCCATCCTTTGTATATGTCTTTACTTAAATAGCGCTCACTGCTATCAGGAAAAATGGTTACAATATTTGTACCTGGCGCTGCCTTCTCTGCCTCAAGTAAGCTCGCATGAAATGCTGCTCCTGAAGAGCTTCCAACGAGAAGTCCTTCTTTTTGCGCTAATTCTTTCACTCGTAAAAATGCATTTCGATCAGAAATCGTATGAATTTCATCAAAATAAGATGTCTTCAAAAATGGCGGGATAAATTCAAGTCCAATTCCTTCTGTCTCATGTGAACCAGCCTTACCACCATTTAAAATAGATCCTTCTGGCTCTACGATAACTGTTTTAATATCTATATTTTTTTCCTTCAAATAAGATGCAGTCCCCATAAACGTACCGCCAGTTCCTGCTCCAGCAACAAATATGTTAATCTCTCCATTCAATGCGTCCCACAGTTCAGGACCTAATGTTTTAAAATATGCACGAGGATTTGCCTCATTTGCAAATTGACTTGGAGAGTATGAATTCGGTATTTCATTTACTAATTCTTTTGATTTTGCAATTGCACCGGTCATTCCTTGCTCAGTCGGTGTATGCACGACCGTTGCACCTAGTGCTTTCATTAATTCTTGTTTTTCAATACTAAATTTCTCTGGTACACAAACAATAACACGTAAATCATGTTCTAATGCTGCAAGTGCCAGTCCAATACCAGTATTCCCAGCAGTCGGTTCAATAATTGTTCCACCCTGGGTAACAAGCCCTTTTTCTAGCGCATCTTCAATTAATTCTCTTCCTAAACGATCCTTAACGCTTCCGCCTGGGTTATAAAATTCAAGCTTTGCAAATAAGCGGACCCCTTTCGGAAGTGAAAAACGAGTAATTTCTACAATTGGTGTATGACCAATTAACTCATGAACTCCACGATATACATTCATCGTGTTCTCCCCCTTGTTTGCCAATAAAGAAAAGGCAACTGTATGTATTTTCTTTATATGAGACAGTTGCCTTTTTGTTACATTACTTTAACTCTTCTAACACTTTTACGATAAAGTTTGTAGAATGAAGAGCTGCTTGATCTAAAAACTGATCAAATGAAACATTGGATTCTTTACCAGCAATATCAGAAAGTGCGCGAATGATAACAAACGGAACTTCATATTGGTGGCATACTTGTGCAACAGCTGCTGCTTCCATTTCTACCGCATAAAGATTTTCAAATTTATCACGGATGGCTGCAACGCGGTTCGGATCACTCATAAATGAATCGCCTGTTGCAATCATACCTTTTACAACTTGAATATTTTCTTCAGTTTGCATACATTTCTCAGCTAATGCAACTAACGCCTCATCAGCTTTAAATCCAGGCGGCATTCCTGGTACTTGACCATATTCATAGTTAAATGCTGTTACATCTACGTCATGGTGACGAACTTCAGTGGAAATAACTACATCACCAACGTTTAGAGAATGATGGAATCCACCAGCTGAACCAGTATTAATTACTTTTTCAGGCTTATATTTTTCTAATAAAATTGTCGTTGACATCGCTGCGTTTACTTTACCAATACCAGACTTTAACAAGATTACTTCATGTCCTGCTAATAGTCCTTTCGTAAATTCACAACCTGCAACCGTTTCTGTCTCTGCTTGTTCTAATTTGTCACGTAAAATACGTACTTCTTCTTCCATTGCTCCAATTACAGCAATTCTCAATCTAATCCCTCTTTCTATTGCTTAGTTGCCTCCATTACCCAAACGAAATGATTTAATCTCGTAAACGTTACATGGAAGCCATTGTTTTCAAAAATAGTCTGCATAACTGGAATACGTGTATAGTATTCCGTTTGCAAATCGTTTGCTAACTGGTGAAAACCTCTTTGTTTTGCTGTTTCAACAGTTTTATCATATGCATCTTGATCTGCAAATATCGTATCAGCAAACACTATTTTACCACCTTTGTTTAGCAATTGACTATACTTCGCAACCGCTACATTTTTTTCATCATCTGTTAAATGATGAAATGCATAGGTGCTTACAATGGTATCAATTGAATTTGGGACTTCAAACGAAAGAAAATCACCTTCTGTAATCGAAAATTCTTTTGGCAATTTCTCTTTTGCAATCATACGCATTTCACGCGACGGTTCTATACCGTAAACTGTGCGGCCAGCAAGTAATAATTTATTTGTTAAATTACCTGTACCGACACCAAATTCTAATACATTACCAAATGACTTGTTAACTACATCCTCTAGAATATCCTCATAATGGGCGAAAACTTCTTTGTATTGTATATCTTCGCCTTGTACGAATGAGTCGTACGTATGAGCCCACTCATCAAATAAACCATTAAATTCTGTGCCCATAAAAATTCCCCTTTTTCTTATCGGTTTTATCAGTATGATATTCCCTCTTTCTAAAAATGTCAATTGAAATGTACATGGTATTTCCTTCTTTTCTTTGTTACACTATAGTTGATTACATAGGAGAGGGGCCGTCTTCATGTCATTTACCTTTGAAATGTTAGAAGATAAAGTAGAATTTTTTGAAGCGGGAGACTTAGCTTCTTTAGAACGAAAAATTAGTGAACAAATCGATAATAATAAAGCACTTATGCTTGAAGTTCATCACATCTCACATCAAATGGTTATGGATCCTGAAAGCAAAAGACCGTATTATAGCGCGGTTGTTCATTTTAAATTAAAGAAATTGCGTTAACTAAAAAAGAGAAGCTCCTAAGGAGCTTCTCTTTTTTAGTTTAGAGTTTGAACAAGTACTGGTTTCCAGCCCTCATTATCTACCCAATCAATATTTACGTAATATCTTTTTCCACTTTGCTTATCTTGAACGTCACCATAAGCTTTACTCTTTCCAGTTTTGTCTCTTCCAACAAAATGGAATACTAATTGCTCCTTCGGTACTTCAATACCTGCAGCAATTGCACTTTGCATCTCATTCCAATCTGATGACCCCTGTTTAAACGTCATCGCTGGTGATGAACCTTGTTCTGTTCCTACAGCTTTCCAAGAAGGTTTTGTATAAGCCTCTTTTGCCTTGGATACAGTTTTTTCAGCTGATACTTTCTCGTTAGCTTTCGCTTCTTCTTCAGCTTTTTTCTTTTCTTCCTCAGCCTTTAACTTCTCTTCTTCAGCTTTTTGCTTAGCTTCTGCTTGCTCTTTTTCTTTTTCTTTTTTCTTAGCAGATTCTTTATCTTCTGATTTTCCAGCTTTCTCATTCTTTGTTGTTTGTTGAGAGACTTTCTTATCAGTAGAAGATGCTTGCTCTTTCGTACTAGGAACGAACAATTGATATGCTACAATAGCTACTAATAGTAATACAATAGCGATTGCAATATTTAAAACACCGTTTTGACGACGTTTTTGTTGTTTCTGTTGGAATCTTGATCCTCCTGCCATTCTCCAAACCTCCATGCAGTTTTTCCTAATTGCTATTGTAACATTAAATCTAGAAAGGTTGAACATTTACAATGATATTTTCATGAAATGAAAACAATTCACTATAAATTGCAAGATTACTTTTCATTCTCCAATTGATAGATTGCTCCTACCATATCTTTAAAAATAGGTGTGACTTTATTCACTTTGTTATCAGTCTCTAGATCAACAACAACTAAAGCATATCTTGGATTCTCATACGGAAAATAACCTGCAAACCAGCGATTCACCCTCGTCCCTTTCCCTGTTTGCGCTGTCCCGGATTTTCCAGCGACACTGAGCGGCAACGAGCGGAATGCCGTTCCTGTTCCTTTCTCCCTTGTTACAACGCCTCTTAATAACTCTTGTAATGTTTTCACTGTTTCATACGAAAGCTGTTTTCCATGTAACGTATGGTTCTCAAATGTAAAAAAATCCGCTCCATTTTTATATACTATTTTTTCAACAGCTTTCACTTCCATCTTTTTTCCATTCCTCGCAATCGTCGCCATCATATTAGCAATTGCTAGAGGTGATATACGTACATCTTTCTGTCCAATCGCTGTTTGCTCTACCGCTTTTTTACTATTTTTGTTTTCTTCATTCCCCCAAATAGTAGAGCCTTTTTCTTCTGGCATTTGCTCGAAATGAGGTGTATGAAATACAGAACCTTTCCATCCGACCTTTTCATTTGCTCCTAAAGCTGCTACGTATGTTTCTAGCACCGTCCTATCCTTTTGTAATAGCTCGTTACCTAACTCGGAAAATGTCCTGTTACAGCTCCTAGCAAAGCTCTCTTTGAAGTTAAGTGTACCCATCATAACTTGTGGGTCGTTTTCACCATATAAATCTTTATTACAATTAAATGTCCGATTAAACAAATTTACTTTTTGATCAATGACTGCAGCTGCAACTACTGTTTTAAAAACAGAGCCTGGAAAATGCGGCGTTAACATTTGATTTTCAAGTGTAGTCTTATATAAATTCTTATCTCTTACTTGTAAAGACGGCTTACTGACCATCGCTAATATTTCATTTGTCTTTACATCAAGTAATACTAATCCCCCCCTCTTTATTTCATTTGCTTCAATCACTTCTTCTGCTTTTTGCTGCAACCCTTTATGTAAAGTAGTTTGAATCCTAACTGGGTAAAATGGATTTCCTGGTGAAGTATATTTCGCTTGCTTTCCGAAAATTGGTTCTCCTTGCCGATCTACTTGATACAATACTTTTGCCTCTCCATCAGTCAATAAAAATTCATCAAATGATTGCTGTAATCCTGAAATACCTATCGGCGTTTGTTTTGAAATTTTTTTCACTTCTCCATATCGCTTTTGAAATTCTCTTTCGTTCTCCCCTACATCACCAATTAAATGATTTATCTCCCCAGTTTGTTTTAATCGCACTTCAGCTGCTACAATACCTAATACATGTAATTGATTCACCTTCTCCATCTGCTCTCGTGTCACTCGAAATGGAGCAGTTTCCCCTTGCAGTATAAATGCATTTTTTTTATTTTTCATTTGTCTTCTGATCTCTTGTCTCGACACACCAATGATATGCGCGATTTTCTCTAACATGTCATTTTTTATTTGTAAAAATGGAAAAACAATTAAAACAGGATACTTTTCCTCCCCTATTTCTTTACCATTACGATCTATAAACTGCCCACGTCCATCGTCTACTGCAATGGATTGCGTACGTTGCGTAACACTTTTTTCAATTAAATTTATTTTGCGATTAGTAAATGATTCTGTATCTATAATTTGGATTTGAATTAAACGACAAAGCAATAAAAACATAATGCCCATAAAACAAATTAAAACAATTGTAATTCTCCGTTTTATTTTCATAAAAAAACACCTCGTCTATTATAGTTTAGACGAGGTACTATTTTATTTATACAATCCCCAAAACAAAAACAGATATTATATAAGGTTATTATTGTTTCTTTGGCTTCTCTAAAAATTTCATAAGAAGCGATCTAAATTCAGTTTCATTCACTCCAGTGTTTTTAGCAACTTCAATTACAGTGGTTGTTACATTAGCCGCTATTTTTAAATAATCCTTACTAAGATTATCCATTTCATTTCTTTTTTCTTTTGCATTCTCAACTGTTACAGAATCAATACAAGTAATCATCTTATCTACAATATGTAAATAATTATTTTGTGCATCTATTATTTTTTGAATATCATCTTTATTACTTACTTTCGATTGTTTTAAATATGTATACGCTTGATTCACTTCATCTTTTAAAATTTTATCATTATTCTTCGCCTGTTCTTGTAACATATTCTTCATATCATCTATTGTTTTTTGATCCATCGAATCTCGCAATAAATAATCTGGATTTCCAATTGCGTAATCATACTTAATCGTTACATCTTGAAATATTTTCATGACAATAGCTAATTGATACGCTACATCAAAATCATTAAATTCCTTTTTATCTTGTGGATTTTCTAAGGCTTTTGAACTCTCAGTTGCTTTAATATCCTTTTTTTCTTCTTGCTTTACTTTTTCTCCCTTTGATGATGTAGTTTCTTCATTCGTTCCACATGCAGCAAGTCCTAATATGGATATACTACACACCAATCCTGTAAAGATTTTATGTTTCATAATTAGCCCCTTTTCCCTTTTAAAACCTATATTCTCCAATTATGATATCAAAGCTTAAAGTGTTTTTTTGACATTTTTTGTCGAATTACTCTAAGGTTTACACAATTTTTTTCATTCTACAAAAAAAAAGATTCTCCCGATAGGAGAATCTTTTTTTTATTTTACAGAGACAATCTCTACTTGCATTTCTCCGCCTGGTGTTTGGATTGTTACTTTCTCACCAATTTGCTTACCTAATAAGCTTTTTGCGATTGGAGAATCGTTAGAAATTCTTCCTTCAAATGGGTCAGCTTCCGCGCTACCTACGATTGTGTACGCTTCTTCATCTCCGTTTGGTAATTCTTTAAATGTTACTGTTTTACCTAATGTAACAACAGTAGATACTTCGCCATTATCTTTAATGATAACTGCGTTACGAATCATATTTTCTAATTGTGTAATACGTCCTTCTACGAACGCTTGCTCATCTTTTGCTGCATCGTACTCAGAGTTCTCAGAAAGGTCCCCGAAGCTACGTGCGATTTTAATACGTTCTACTACTTCTTTACGTCTTACTGTTTTTAATTGCTCAAGTTCGTTCTCTAGTTTTTGCTTACCCTCTTGCGTCATAGGGTATGTTTTTTCTGTTGACATATTTTCCACTCCTTTTATATACCAATCCCCCGAAAAAAAGAGGAGTTCCATATGAAAACTCCTCCGCTTCCATTGTTAGCGGAGGTTTCTAGTACCCTTGCACTAGCGGAGTTGTCACATACAACCCCGTATTTCCAATTCTTCTTTATATAAAGAAGATATGTATGGAAAGTTGATATAAATATGCCCTCACCTATATATAGATGAGGTTGCATGTTTCATTGTATTCGATGGGAAGGGAAAAAATCCCTTCCTACCGTATATCTTTTACTATGCTATTACAAATTTACTTTTTGTTCAAGAATTGTTGCAATTTTTGTCACCATAATATCAATTGCAACATGGTTTTGTCCACCTTCAGGGATAATAATATCCGCAAATTTCTTAGAAGGCTCAATAAATTGATTGTGCATTGGACGTACAACAGTTACGTACTGATCAATAACTGAATCCATCGTACGACCGCGCTCTTTAATATCACGCTGCATGCGGCGCAGAATACGAAGGTCAGCATCCGTATCAACGAATAATTTAATGTCCATTAACTCGCAAAGACGTGGGTCTTCTAAAATAAGAATTCCTTCTAAAATAATTACATCTTTCGGCTCAACTGGAATAATTTCTTCTGAACGTGTATGCAATGTATAGTCATATACAGGCTTATCAATTTGCTCATATGCAAGCAACTGCTGCAAATGTTCAATTAACAGATCATTATCAAACGCAAGCGGATGATCATAATTTGTTTTTAAACGCTCTTCCATTGGTAAATGGCTTTGATCTTTGTAATAATAATCTTGCTCTAAGATTAAAATAGAATGACCTTTAAAATGGTCAAAAATCGCTTTCGTTACACTCGTTTTACCTGATCCCGAACCACCAGCAATTCCAATTACAACAGGCTTATTCGTCCCCATTCGACTATCACTCTTTCTTATTGAAGTATGCTTTTGCGCATCATATTATTCACATACACTCGTTGATCCACTTTGAATTTCACGATTTGCAACGGATGTCTCGCTGCATCTAATTCGTTTCCATCCTCATCCCAAATTTTCTCCACCGTTTGCGTAAAGTTTTCTATTTCTGGTCCAAAGAACTCCACTTCATGTCCTGGTTTGAAATGATTACGTTGCTCAATCGTTACGATGCCCGTTTCTTCATTATAATCTAACACTAAACCAGCAAAATCATACGTTGTTTTCTTACTATGATTTCCAAACATTTGCTCTTGATGTCCTGGAACCCCTTCAAAGAATGCAGGAGCTGTATCACGATTTGCACATTTATCAAGCTCATCTAACCATTCTTGTTTAAACTCAAAGTTATCTGGATCCGCACAATAAGCATCAATTACTTTACGATATACAGTTGCTACAGTCGCTACGTAATGGATTGATTTCATACGTCCTTCTACCTTTAAGCTATCGATTCCAATTTCAATCATTTTCGGAATTGATAAAATTAAATTTAGATCTTTTGGACTCATCGCAAAGTGAGCATCTTCTTCTTGGAATAGAGGAAGCTCTTTTGCATCTTTATGTTGTGATACTGTTTGAACTAAATCATAATCCCAGCGGCAAGATTGGCAACAACCGCCACGATTAGAGTCACGCGCTGTCATATGGTTACTTAATGTACATCTTCCTGAATATGCGATACACATTGCACCATGGACGAATGCTTCAATTTCAATATCCACTTTTTCTTTAATTTCTTTCATTTCTTCATAGCTTGCTTCACGAGCTAATACAAGACGATGTAAACCCTCTTCTTTCCAATACTGTGCTGCTTTCCAGTTGGATAGTGATTGCTGTGTGCTTAAATGCACCTCAACAGAAGGCGCTACACGTTTACAAGTCTCAATGATAAGCGGATCAGCAACGATAATCCCCGTTACGCCAGCTTTTTCAATCCCTTTTAAATATTCCTCTAGCCCGTCCATATTTTCATTATGTGCAAAGATATTTGTTGTTACGTATATTTTTGCTCCATACTTCTTTGCAAACTCAACGCCTTCTGCCATTTCTTCTAGCGTAAAATTACCTGCATTCGAACGAAGACCAAATTCTTGTCCACCTAAATATACAGCATCTGCCCCGTAATGGATAGCTACTTTTAATTTTTCTAAGTTACCCGCAGGGATTAACAGTTCAGGTTTCTTCACAATAACACGTTTGCCATCGATCACTCGTGAAATTTCTTGTACAGTCATTTCCTACACCCTCCTCGTTTAGTAAACCGTTTCTTTAAAGAAGAATCCTGTGTCTAACGGACGATTTACTGGTTGCATTTCTTCTATTTCTTTATATAGAGCATCTTTCACGTCATAATATGCATCACGATCTTCCACACATAAATCAATCGCTTGACGATATTTCTTCGTTACTTCAATAATGTATTCAGAGCTTTTTAGTACACCATCGATTTTTAAGCTGTCAACTTCAGCTTCGATTAGTTCCTCTAATTCATCGATGAAACAAATATCGTTCGGACTCATAATATGAGTACCATTTTCATCTTCATAAATTGGATATTTATTGTTACGCTCTGGGTCATATAAGAACATATTCTCTTCATATTTTTTCTTTTCAATGTCAAGATTACGTCCTTGATACTCAAAGTAATTTCCTACTAATGAACGCTTCGATTGGAACATACAAGTCATACCGTGAATTTGTACTTCTAGTTCCACTTCAGCATTTTCTTTTAAATCAACAATTTCATCTAAGCTCAGCTCACGAGCTAATACAGCGCGCTTCGCTCCTCTTTGTCCCCAGTAATTACAAGTGAACCAGTTTGTTGCTGTCGTTTCTGTATTCCAGTGCAACTGCATATTTGGCGCTACTTCGCGAACAGCCATTAATACTGCTGGATCTCCGAAAACAATTGCATCTACATTTACTTCATTTAAAAATGAAACGTAATCTGTTAATTCTTCTACTTTATCGTTGTGGAACATAGCGTTCATGGCTACGTATACTTTCACACCATTTTCATGTGCAATCTTCACAGTTTGTTTTACATCTTCACGTGAAAACTCCCCTGCTAAACGTAAACCAAACTTTTGCTCACCGATCATTACCGCATCTGCTCCTGCTTTCGCAAGAAGTTCGATATCCGCCACCGCTCTTGGCGTTACTAACAATTCAGGTTTCTTCATACCTTGGTCACCCTCTCTTTTTACTAACAGCTACTCCATCACCAATTGGGAAAATCGTTGTATCGTATCCTTCATGGTTCATAAGCCACTCATTGTACGTCTTAATACGACGGATTAAACCACGTGTACGTCTGTTTTCAATTTTCTCTTTTGTCGTTACAAGACCATGGTACATAACATTATCTGAAATAATTACGCCACCAGGATTTAATAACGGTTCATATAAGTCAAAAAAGCGACGATACTGTCCTTTTGCTGCATCAATAAAAATAACGTCAAATGTCCCGTGTTCTTTTACTTGTTCACCTGTCTCTAACGCATCACCGTAAATAACTGAAATACGATCTGTTACTGGGGAACGTTCTATATATTCAAGTGCTTTTTCATATCGCTCACGATTGCGCTCAACTGTCACAATACGTGAATTTGAAATAGCTTGCATCATACGAATACTAGAATAACCGATTGCTGTTCCAAGTTCTAAAATGCTTTTCGGTCCAATTAAACGTAAAAATTGCAGCATAAATTCCATTCCAAGTCGATCCATAATCGGCACATGATTTTCTGTTGCATATTCTTCCATTTCAAGAATTAATTTATCTTTCGGATCAATAAATGATAATAGGTACTCGTTAACTGCATCCTCCATAAATGGTCCTCCTTATTTACATGGAGAAGTGCCTCTATGACGTCTTTTCCCACATAGAATGCAATAAAAATACAAGCCAGTTTTACCCTTAGCTTGTACGTCCCGTTTTGATATTAAAAACGATTCTTCTGCCAGTTTTTAACCCGATATATTTTACCACAAAAAAGAGGGATGTGCGACTTTTTTCGCTATCCCTCCCCATTTCACTGTTTTTTCGTAATGTATTTTTGCTTTAATGCATTATGCTCTTCTAATGTTTTCGCATAGTACACTTCACCACTTGGTGCAGCTAAGAAATAATAATAATCTGTTTGCGCAGGTTCTAACGCAGCTTCCACTGAATGTTTACCAGAGTTTGCGATCGGCCCTACCGGCAATCCTTTTACAACATACGTATTGTACGGTGAGTTGACCTTTAAATCTTCGTATAATACACGTTGTTTATGCTTTCCAAGTGCATATAATACCGTTGGATCCGTTTGAAGCGGCATACCTTTCTCTAAACGATTATAAAAGACACTAGAGATCTTTTGACGATCTGTAAAACCAGTTGCCTCTTCTTCAATAAGTGAAGATAATGTTAAAAGCTGATGAACATCCCAGTTCTTTGCTTTCATTTTTGCCTCATTTTGAACAATGATTGCATTTGTTTTCTCAAGCATCGGAATTACGATTTCTTCTAACGTCGTATCTTTCTTATAAAATGAATACGTCGCAGGATATAAATAACCTTCTAATGGGTATTTAATATTACTATCAAAGATTTTATCCGTTAATAACTTCGGATACTTTTGCTGCATTTTTTGAATAAATGCTTTATCGTTTAATTGACGCGTAACATCATCTTTATTCCACTTTAGTTCTGCCGCAATCGTTTCTGCAATTTCAGTTACTTGAGCTCCTTCTTTGATCGTCACTTTATAAAGAGCTGGACGATGCACGTTGCCAGATGACATTTGTTCGATAACATCTTTAGCATTCATCGAAGGATTTAATAAATATGTACCTGCTTGTAAACTTTTCGATTTAGCCTTTGTATAAAAACTAAAAACTGTACCGTTTTTCACAGCGCCTTTTTCTTCTAAAATTTCTCCAATTTTACTTGTAGATGATCCTTTCGGAATTTCTACTTCAATCTCTTTTTTATTCCCGCTATCAACTGGTCCTAATGCGGATGAAATATACGCATAGACTGAACCACAAACTAAAAGCAGTGCAATAATCGAAAATAAAAAGATGCGTCTACGCTTCTTTTTCACTTGATTCTCTATCAAAACTCTTCCTCCTTATTCAATTGTAGACCATATGTATATGTTTCTATACAGCATGATGGAAAGCCACAACAAATTCGCCTATCTTTTTTAGTATCCATTTTATTTTTCTACAATCCGTCTCATTATACTACAAAGGATTACACAGTTTCGACAAAAAATCTTTCATTTTACATATAAATACAAAAAAAAGATGGACTGTATGTCGTCCATCTTTTCAGTACTTATTATTCAGCTTCTTGCTCATCAGCAAGAGTGTTGAACATTTCTTGTACCATTTCCCACTCTTCTTCAGATTCGATTGGAAGTAAACTTCCGCCCTCTTCTTCATTTTGCTCATAAGCCATTGCATCATAAATTTGGTCTCCATCTTCGTCTACTTCACCGATTGGAGAGAAGACTACGTATGATTTTTTACCAAATTTTTCAGCATCAAAAGTGAAAATAATTTCACATAAATGTTCGTTACCTTTTTCGTCTACAATTGTAATTTGATTTTCTTCCATTTTGGTCACCTCTTATTTACTATCTAAAAATCCTTGTAAGATTACGACTGCAGCCATCTTATCGATTACTTGTTTTCGCTTCTTACGGCTTACATCCGCTGAAATGAGTAGACGTTCCGCTGCCATCGTCGACAAACGCTCGTCCCACATTACAACGTCTAATTGTAACAGCTCTCGTAGGTTTTCTGCAAATTGTTGGCACGCTTCACCACGTGGGCCAATTGTACCATTCATATTTTTAGGTAAACCTACTACTATTTTGTCCACATTGTACTGCTTTACTAACTCAGAAATACGATCAAAACCAAAGTGACCTCGTTCTTCGTTAATCTTAATTGTTTCTAATCCTTGTGCTGTCCAGCCCATTTCGTCGCTCATTGCAACTCCGACTGTTTTTGTACCTACATCTAAACCTAATATCCGCATAAACTACTCCTCACGATGATGTTTCAAGTAAGACTTCACAAGCTCTTCAATGATCTCATCACGTTCAAGCTTACGAACGATGCTTCGTGCATCTTTATGGCGAGGTATGTATGCTGGGTCTCCACTTAATAAATAACCGACGATTTGGTTAATCGGATTATAGCCTTTTTCTTGAAGTGCATCATACACAGTTAAAAGTACATCATTTACATGGACACTCTGTTTTTCATCTTGAATGCTAAACTTCATTGTTTTATCAAAACCGTCCATTTCAAGCACCTCACTTATATAGTAAGTATAGGGAGAAGAACTTCTCCTCTCCCTACCATTGTACACTACTATCTCTTTATTTTGAAACAGATTTAACGTACTCTTGTACAAATGCTAAAGCTTCTTCGACTTGAGCTGGGTTTTTACCACCTGCTTGTGCCATATCAGGACGGCCACCACCGCCACCGCCGCAACGAGAAGCTACTTCTTTCACAAGTTTACCAGCATGGTAACCTTGGCTAATTAAGTCTTTCGTTACACCTGCTAGGATGTTTACTTTATCGTCATTAACAGACGCTAATACAACAACTGCTGACTCTAATTTATTTTTTAGATCATCCATCATCGTACGTAAGTTGTTCATATCTGCAACATTTACTTTCGCTGCTAATACATTCACACCATCAACTGTCATTACAGAATCAGTTAAGTTTCCAGCTTCAATATTGCTTAATTTCGCAGCAAGAGATTCGTTTTCTTTTTGAAGTTGTTTCACTTCAGCAAATAGACCATCAACTCTTGTTAAAATATCTTTCGGATTTGTTTTCATTTTTCCTGCTGCTTCTTTTAATAAACCTACTTGATCGTTCATTAATTCGTATGCAGACTTACCAGTTACCGCCTCAATACGACGAGTTCCTGCACCGATACCAGACTCAGCAACGATTTTGAAAATACCGATAGAAGCTGTATTATCAACGTGACAACCACCGCAAAGCTCTAAGCTGTAATCGCCAACTTGTACAACGCGTACAACATCTCCGTATTTTTCACCGAATAATGCCATTGCGCCCATTTCTTTTGCTTCTCCGATTGATTTTTGAGAAATCTCAACGTTAATACTTTCCCAAATTTTCTCGTTTACCATACGCTCAATTTTTTCTAATTCGTCAGCTTGCACTTGACCGAAGTGAGAGAAGTCAAAGCGTAGACGTTCAGAAGTTACAAGAGAACCTGCTTGATTAACATGCGTTCCAAGTACGTCTTTTAATGCTTGGTGTAGTAAGTGAGTTGCTGTATGATTTTTCACAACGCTACTACGGTTTTTCGTATCGATAACAGCTTTCACAGCTGCATCTTTCGTTAACGTGCCTTCTTCCACAGCTATTTTGTGTAAGTTTTGACCATTTGGTGCTTTTTGTACGTCTTTTACAAGAACTTTCACGCCGTCAGCAAGAAGGTAACCACGGTCAGCAATTTGTCCACCGCTCTCAGCGTAGAATGGTGTTACGTCAAGAATTAACTGTCCTTCTTCCCCTGCTTGTAAGCTATCTGTGTACTCACCGTTTTTCACAAGTGCAACAACGTTACTTTCCGTTGCAACTGTACCGTAACCAACGAACTCACTCGCTACTTTAACTTCTCCAAGTACACCGCCTTGAACTTGCATTGAGTCAACGTCTTGACGAGCAGCACGTGCACGCTCACGTTGTTTTTCCATTTCATTTTCGAAGCCTTCTTGGTCAACTGTCATACCAGCTTCTTCTGCATATTCTTCTGTTAATTCGATTGGGAAACCGTATGTGTCATATAGACGGAACGCATCTACTCCAGAAATAACAGTTGTTTTTTCTTCTTTTGCTTTTGCAATAACTTCAGCTAAAATTGCTTCACCATCATGAAGTGTTTCATGGAAACGCTCTTCTTCATTTTTCACAACTTTCGCAATGAAATCTTTCTTTTCAAGTACTTCTGGATAGAAGTCTTTCATTACTTCTCCAACAACCGGTACCAATTCAAACATGAATGGACGGTTAATGTTTAATTTCTTCGAATAACGAACAGCGCGGCGTAATAAGCGACGTAATACATAACCACGACCTTCGTTAGATGGAAGAGCACCGTCACCAACAGCGAATGTTACTGTACGGATATGGTCAGCAATTACTTTGAATGCCATATCTTTTTCTAAATCGCCATTACGATATTTCTCACCAGAAATTGATTCTGTTGCACCAATCATCGGCATGAATAGGTCTGTATCAAAGTTTGTAGGCACATCTTGAACGATAGATGTCATACGTTCTAGACCCATCCCTGTATCAATGTTTTTCTTAGGAAGTGGTGTATATGAACCGTCTGGATTATGGTTAAATTGAGAGAATACAAGGTTCCATACTTCTAAGTAACGCTCGTTTTCTCCGCCTGGATATAATTCTGGGTCACTAAAGTCATTACCGTAAGCTTCCCCGCGGTCATAGAAAATCTCTGTATTCGGTCCACTTGGTCCTTCACCAATATCCCAGAAGTTTTCTTCTAAGCGGATAATACGCTCTTTTGGAACGCCCATTTTTTCATTCCAAATTGTGAATGCTTCTTCATCTTCTGGATGGATTGTAACTGATAGTAATTCTTTATCGAATCCGATCCATTTGTCGCTCGTTAAGAATTCCCAAGCCCATGTAATTGCTTCTTCTTTGAAGTAATCACCGATTGAGAAGTTTCCTAACATTTCAAAGAATGTATGGTGACGAGCTGTTTTCCCTACGTTTTCAATATCGTTTGTACGAATTGATTTTTGAGCATTTGTAATACGTGGATTTTGTGGGATTACACGTCCATCAAAATATTTTTTTAATGTAGCTACACCACTATTAATCCATAGAAGAGATGGATCTTCATGTGGAACTAGTGATGCACTAGGTTCTACTGCATGTCCTTTTTCTTGGAAAAAGTCTAAAAACATTTGACGAATTTGTGCGCCTGTTAGTTGTTTCATTGTATTTTCCTCCTTAAATATAAAAAACTCCCGTCCCTATAAAAGGGACGAGAGTTAACTCGCGATACCACCCTAATTATGAATTGATTACAATAACAATCAATTCATCACCTCATGGTGCCGTAACGTGGCAAGACGGCAGTGATTAGCTGCTCTCAGGATTAGCTTTCTGTTACCCTTCATTTAAAGCTTCTTTCAGCCATATGGAAGCTTCTCTCTATAAATGGACTGTAACGTACTTGTTCCGTCATTGATTTAATGTATTATATGACTAAATATAATAGAATTCTCTTAAGTTTGTCAATGTAGATAATCATTTATATTGTATTAATTGCTTATTTATCATAGGTATTCTACTATTCATTCTTAACAGCCTTTTCATATATTATGCGTTTATTAACAAATCGGAATCTCCTTACAAGAATAATTTATAAAAAATTATAAATATTACCTTTTTTGCTATAATTAAATTATTGTTAATAAAATAAAGGAGCGATCACAATGACAACCTTACTTAGCAAAGCTAAAAACATATTAGCGACTAACGAAACAATATTACTTTACGCAGCATGTTCATTAGACATATTTATTTATCGTTCCTTCGCGAGACTAGGCCTATTGATTTTAACGAACAAAAGGCTATTCTTTTATGGACCAGATGTAAGTAACAATCCAATATTTGAAGAGTACTCTTTCGCAAAAATTTCTAATCTAAAAGAACAAAAGCGTCTTTTCAACAATCAAATTGTATTTATGTATGATAACGAATGGAAAAAAATAAAACATATTCAAACAAATGATGTGAGCTCCCTCGTTCAAAAGATACACGAGCAGATTTCTAAATAAATATACGATTAGCCCTCTATTTCTTACATAGAGGGCTTCTATACTTACACATCTTCTTTTTTCAAGAGAGGCTTCACATGAACAATGACGGTGCGAATAACTGCTAAGATGGGAACCGATATTAGTAACCCTACAATACCAGCTACTTCCCCTCCAACTAGTAATGCAAGCATAATAATAACGGGATGCATACGAAGTGACTTACCAACAATGTAAGGCGATAAAATGTTACTTTCCACAAATTGCAAAATAGCAATCGTAATCCCCGCCTTAATAAGTAAGCTCGTTGATACTGTTGCTGCAATCATTAACGTCGGGATCGCTCCTAAAATAGGGCCGAAGTACGGGATTATATCCGTTACCCCAATAATAATACCAAGCAATAATGGATATTTCATACCGATAAACCAAAAAGAAAGAGCTGATACTCCCCCTAATACCAAACAAACAAATAACTGTCCTCGAATATAACTTCCAAGTGACTTATCAATTTCTTTCGCAAGCATTTGCCCCGTACCTCGCCATTTACTTGGGACTAGTTTCCAAAAGATATGATAAAACTCACCATAATCTTTTAATATGTAAAATACAATGAACGGTATTAAGAAAATAATGAGCAATGAATCGAGTACACCACGAGCTGTACTCATCACTTTATTTAAAAGCGCTTGAATCTTCGTTTCCACACCCACAAAAAGTTGTTTCACCTTTTCATGAATGAACGAAGGGAAATTCGCTGTTTGTTCTGTAACGCCATCCATCCACGAATCGTACATCTTTGTAAACTGCGGAAATTGTTCATTAATCTCTTGTAACTGTTTAATAACGACTGGCGTTCCTTTATAAATCCCATAACCAATTCCGCCAAAGAAAAGGATATAAATAAGCAAAATGGCAAGTGTACGGGGCATCCCTTCCTTATGGATTTTTTCAATTAAAGGGTGCAATAAATACGCAATAAAACAAGCGATAAGAAATGGCGTGATTGCTACTTTAAATACAAAAATAATCGGTGCCCATAGTGGCTTAATTTTTAAAAAGACGAGCAAACAAAGAAAAACAAGTAATAATAATCCTAAACGATATATCCAAATGATTTTAAGATTCTTCACATGAAAAACCTCCTCCACCTTTATTTTGAAAATAAATGGGGTAGGTTATGTGCGAAACTTTTAAAATCTTTTCATACGGACCATACTGTTTTTTAAAGACGTACATATAAATAACATAACAAGGACAACCACCCCTGAGAATACAGCATGAATTAATATAATCAGGAGGGCTAATTATGGTTTTGTTTATGCTTGGATTATCAGCACTTTTTATGATTCTTGAATGGATTTGTATCGGGTTTGGTATTTGGAAGGGGTTCTTTATTCGTTCCTCACGTAAAGAAAAAGCGAAGCAATTATGGCAGTATGGAATACTCGGCGTTGGCTGCTACGGTCTATCTTATCTTTTCTCAGAAATCGGACTTTTTTATTTGCATATGAGCGCATAAAAAAACTCCCTCGTCAATAAGGGAGTTTTTCACTTTATCGAAATGATTATAAGTAAGACTTAATCATCTTACGTGCTTTTTTCATATTGCGTTTTGAAAATACATCTTGCTTACGAGCATATTGATATGCTGCAGCTCCAACACCTAATGCAATTAATGAATTGCGTAGATTCAAAGTAAATCCCCCTTTTCGTTATCCGATCGTTCTTTCATTCTTAGAATACATTCATTACTACAATTGTGTGCGAATTCAAGAAAAATTAAACCACCTATCCCCTAAAGAATTTAGGGAACAAGTGGTTTAGGTGTTTTGATTGGTGTCCCGTTTTCGGGGTTCACTTCATTTTTTAGGCAGTTTTTTTATTGTTATTTCACCGAGATAACATTTCCCCAATTCCATTTCTCATAATACCACGCTGGTACATCTATATTTTCAATCCACTTCTTTTCCTGTTTCCCATCTTTATGAGCAAGCCATACATCCGCTTTCTTACGGTCTGAACGTATCCAAATTAATTGATTACTCTTCTTCATGAAGATCGGGTGGTAATCCCCTTGCTTGTTCGTTTTCTTTGTGATTTGATGCTGTGCATTACTTGTACTATCGACCTCATATAAAGATGGTAGTGGCCTTTTTTCTGGTGGAGTTTCTATTCCTGCCTCTTTTGCTCGTGAAACGATAATTACTCTATCGTTCTTCCATACAAAATCCCAATCAACATATCCTTTCGGCGTAAATATGTTCTGCTGAAGTGCTGGCAATTCCTTTACTTTTAAATGTTTATTTTCTAATGTAACTCTTCCGCTCCCTTCAATATAAGCTAATATATTTTTTGATGGTGCCCATTGAAACCATTGTTCGTTTAATAACATTTGATCTACTTTTTCAAACCGACTTCCATCTGCACGAACTAAGCAAAGCGTATTACTATCAGCTGACCATGAAGCTGTCGGTACTGCTAAAAATGAAATCCACTTTTGATCTGGTGACCACTTAAAGCCACTTGCTACTAGCGCTAGGAAATCATCATGTTCATTTGGCAATGCATACAAATGCTTCATTTTGTGAGGATTCATATGTGCATCTTTTTGCACTTCATATAGCTGAGCCCCTGTCCATCCTGTTGGAAGTAAGTTCGCTTCAGAGGATACAAGAAAGTTCTTTCCATCGGGGTACCATGCATAATCCCCTACACCAGCCGATACATTTTCAAAATCTGCATTCTTTTTTTCTACATCAAATGTATTTAATGTACCTGTAAATATAAATGCAATTATATTTTCTGTTGGTGACCATTGATAATTCGATGCTTCTGAGTGAAACGGCGTAACTTTTTTTCCATCTTTCAACCGATATAACTCAAGAATACTTTGTTTCTTCCCTTTTACATATGCTAGCCACTCCCCGTCATATGACCACTTCGGCCCTGTTATGTACTCTCCTTTTGTAATCTGTATTTCTTTCCCATCAACTTTAATCCAAAGGTTATGATGACGAATAAAAGCAACTTTCACACTATTATTTTCTGCACTAGTAATAGTGATAGAACATAAAAACATAAACAACACTACACTACCACTTACCATTAGCCTTTTCATACCATCACTCCATTTCCCTCATAGCATTCCTCACTTTCTCCCTACAATATGTGAAAAATATCGATTCGACATAATCAGAAAAAATTTCCCAAGAAATTTTCAATCCATAGAGGATTGGTATGAATTATGTCGAAAGTATAGTTTAGCCAACATTTATATTTATAATTTCCAAATTAAATGTAAGATTTTATTTCTGAATATTAGCACTTTTATTAGGGGGAGTATCAATGAAAAAAACTACATCTACACTATTAAGCATGGCGCTTGTCTTTTCTAGTTTTGGAGCTTTAAGCGCTCATGCTGAATCACTACAAAAGGAGAAGCAATTTAGTCCACAATTAAAAACAACGATTGAACAGTGGGGAGAACATAAAATCGCTCAAAATGTTGAAACGAAAACAACAAAAGAAATATCAGTAATTGTAGAATTACAACATGCACCTCTCGCTGCTCAAACTAATATTCAGCATGCTCCAGATTTACAAAATAGTAATGCGCAGTCTTATCATGCTGAGCTAAAAAAAGCACAAGAAGATACGACTAAGAAAATAAAAGAAAAAGCACCTGGTGCAAAAATTAAAGAAGTGTATAATACGTTATTTTCTGGATTCTCTATTTCAGTTCCTGGAGATCAAATTACCTCTCTTGCCTCTTTACCTGAAGTAAAAGCAGTCTATCCGAACTTAACATATAAATTGCATGAAACATCAAAAAGTGCTACTAACGAAGAAGCACCAAATACCGGTGGACTGACAATTGGTGCACCTGAAGCGTGGAATTTAAAAGATCCATCTGGCAAACCGCTTGATGGAAAAGGCATGAAAGTAGCCATTATCGATTCTGGCGTAGACTATACACACCCTGACTTAAAGGCAAATTATATCGGTGGATATGACACGGTTGATGAAGATAACGATCCAATGGATGGTAACGTACATGGTACTCATGTAGCTGGAATTATTGCAGGTAATGGAAAAATTAAAGGCGTTGCTCCAAACGCTTCTATTCTAGCCTATCGTGTAATGAATGACGGTGGAACTGGTACAACAGATGATATTATCCAAGGAATTGAGCGAGCAATTCAAGATGGTGCGGATGTGTTAAACCTCTCCCTTGGGCAGGATTTAAATGTACCTGATCAGCCTGTAACATTAACGTTAGAACGAGCAGCGAAACTTGGTGTTACTGCTGTCGTTTCAAATGGAAATGACGGACCAAAACCTTGGTCTGTTGATGCTCCCGGTAACGCAAGTAGTGTCATTTCTGTTGGAGCATCTACGGTTTCTATCCCGTTTCCAACATTCCAAGTAACTGGTTCCAGCAAAACATATCAAGGGTTACCATTATCAAAATCCGATTTTCCAATAGGAAATGATTCTCCTCTTGTATATGTTGGTTATGGCAATCCAAGTGATTATGCAAAACAAGATGTGAAAGGGAAATTCGCACTTATTTTACAAGGTACTTCTAGTACATTAGTAAAAGCAGAACAAGCGAAGCAAGCTGGTGCACTTGGTGTGTTATTAATCTCTAGCGAAAAAGAAATTAATATGATGCCGGAATATTTTTCACGTGAACATCTAGCTGTCCCAGTAATGCAATTATCAAATACAAATGGGGAAGAATTAAAAACTTTAATTACAAAACGAAAGAAAAATATAAAAATTGGACAACCAAAGCACACAGAACTTATCGGTAACTTTAGTTCAAGAGGACCATCACAAGGAAGTTGGCTAATAAAGCCTGATGTTGTTGCACCTGGAGTACAAATTACTAGTACAGTACCGCGAGGCGGATATGAATCGCATAACGGAACAAGTATGGCTGCTCCGCAAGTAGCTGGAGCGGTTGCCCTCTTGCGTCAAATGCATCCTGATTGGACGACAGAACAATTGAAAGCGGCACTTGCTAACAATGCAAAAACATTACATGATGTCAATGAAAATACATACCCTGTTATGGCACAAGGATCTGGTTTAATTAACATTCCGAAAGCAGCTCAAACAAATATATTAGTAAAACCTAACAATGTCAGCTTTGGTCTTATTAAGCCCAATAGCGGAAAAGTAAAACTAACACAAAATGTTACATTACAAAACCTTTCTAGTAAAAAGAAAAGTTTTTCAACTCGGGTGGAATTATTAGATGCAAACACAAAAACAAAAGTAAAAACTTCTGTCCCTTCATCGATTAGCATACAACCGAATAGTAGTACCGAAAAACCATTTACTATCACGGTAGATAGCTCACTACCACAAGGTGTGTATACTGGAAATGTATATGTAAAAGAACAAGGGGCAAAAGAAGAAATTCGAATTCCATTCACATTTAGTATCGATCCTAAAGATTATAAACGTATCGATGGACTTGAAATTATTAATTCTACTTTTAGCCCAAATGGCGACCACGTACTAGATGATAATCTCATCAACTACTATTTAGTTGCCCCTGTGGATGATGTAACATTACATGCAAATTTAGTTACGAAAGAACGTGTAACGTATCAAGGGATTATCCATCAAGCTAAAAATGCAACTCCTGGATACAAACCTTTCAAATGGAATGGTACAAAAGCAGATGGCACTCCTTTAGCTGACGGGCTATATCAAATCGAAGCAGTTGCTTCTAATTCTGGCGGAGAAACAAAACAAACAGCTGCTGTATTTCTTGATCGAACTGCACCTAAGTTAACACACGAAGTTGACCAAGAAAATCTCGTAATTAGAGGAAAAGTTGATGATATTCTACTAGATTGGATGTCAGAATCTGGTTGGATAGCACCTGGTATTCCAGTGAGAATGCAATATGAAATTAACGGAAATGGTGTATGGGAACAGGCATTCCTGAACCCTTGGGAGAAAAGCTATGACATTTATTTCGATCGCACTCAATTACACGAAGGAAAAAATACTATTCACATTGTAGCAACTGATGCAGCTGGCAATACCTCTAATTTAACTGTTAATTTAGAAGTGAAATAAAGTGAAGCCTTAATCAGTAGAGATTTTGTTCATCCCCACTGATTATTAGCCTTCACCAATCGGGGGTTACGGGCAATTATTCTCCCACCGAATTTTGAGGTAGGAATTTTACTGCTCATTAACACGGGATAAAAAATTTTTGTTGACAATTTTTTTAATATAGTTTTATAATACAAAACATAGTTTAGTTGAACGAATTATATATCGGCTTTGAAGGAATGCTAGTAGCGACTTATATCACTGTCCCAGAGAACTGATGGTTGGTGCGAATCAGTACATATACAAGCGTGAATTACAATTCTGGAGCTTCTTTCCCGTAATGCTTTTTATGCATGAAGAGAAAGACGGATCTTTCCGTTATCGTAAAGTGAGTGGTAAACAATTAGTTGTTTACAAATAGGGTGGTACCGCGATTTTTATCGTCCCTATCGGATTTTCCGATAGGGACTTTTTTGCATCCATCCTCTTACACAATTTCATATATACGCGTTGAAAGAATCGCAGTAGTACCTTATATCCCTGTTACAGAGAGCTAATGGTCGGTGGAAATTAGCACATATATAAGTATGAATTACAATTCTGGAGCTTCTTTTTCGTAGTGCTTTTATGCATGAAGGAAAAGACGGAATTTTTCCGTTATCATTAATTGAGATGTAAGTATATTTTCACTTACAAATAGGGTGGTACCGCGATTCTTTCGCCCCTATCGGATTTTCCGATAGGGGCTTTTTCTATTTATCACAGAAACATATGTTAAATAATTCCGAATCTTATGATAAAATTTTATAAGCGCTTACAAATAATGAAAGGGGGTGATACAAGCTATTCGAAATCGATATTCAATTTTATTGAAAAAAAGGAGGATGTCTAAATGACAAAGAAAACAGAAATTCCATCGCATTTAAAACCATTTGTATCCACACAACATTATGATCAATACACACCGGTGAATCACGCTGTGTGGCGTTATATTATGAGACAAAATCATAGCTTCTTAAAAGACGTTGCTCATCCAGCCTATGTGAACGGACTACAATCATCTGGTATTAATATAGATGCAATTCCAAAAGTAGAAGAAATGAATGAGTGTTTGGCACCAAGCGGCTGGGGCGCTGTAACAATTGACGGACTTATTCCTGGCGTAGCATTCTTCGATTTTCAAGGACACGGATTACTACCGATTGCAACAGATATCCGGAAAGTAGAAAATATCGAGTACACACCAGCTCCAGATATCGTACACGAAGCCGCAGGACACGCACCGATTTTACTTGATCCTACATATGCAAAATATGTGAAACGTTTTGGGCAAATTGGTGCAAAAGCTTTCTCTACAAAAGAAGAACATGATGCATTTGAAGCTGTTCGTACATTAACGATAGTAAAAGAAAGCCCTACTTCTACTCCTGATGAAGTTAAGGCTGCTGAAAATGCTGTAATTGAAAAACAAAACTTAGTTTCTGGTTTATCGGAAGCTGAACAAATTTCACGTCTTTTCTGGTGGACAGTAGAATATGGATTGATCGGAAATATAGATGATCCAAAGATATATGGTGCTGGTCTCCTTTCTTCTGTTGGCGAAAGCAAACATTGCTTAACAGACGCTGTAGAAAAGGTTCCATTTTCTATTGAAGCATGTACAGGGACAACTTATGACGTAACAAAAATGCAACCACAACTATTTGTTTGTGAATCCTTTGAAGAATTAACAGATGCGCTTGAAACATTTTCTAAAACAATGGCCTTTAAAACAGGTGGAAAAGAAGGTTTAGAAAAAGCAATTCGCTCTGAGAACTATGCAACAGCTGAGCTAAATAGTGGATTACAAATTACAGGTACATTTAGCGAGACAATTGAAAACGATGCAGGTGAATTAATTTACATGCGAACAAATTCGCCAACGGCATTAGCGCTTCATAATAAACAGTTAGCGAATCATTCTACTTCTGTACACAGTGACGGATTTGGAACACCGATTGGATTACTCACTGAAAATATTGCATTAGAAAATTGTACAGACGAACAACTACAATCATTAGGAATTACAATTGGAACTATCGCTGAGTTTACTTTCGCAAGTGGTATTCATGTAAAAGGAACAGTAACAGATATTGTGAAAAACGATAAGAAAATTGCTCTTATTTCCTTTATCGATTGCACAGTTACTTATAACGCCCGCGTTTTATTTGATGCTTCATGGGGCGCATTTGATATGGCTGTTGGCTCACAAATCACTTCAGTATTCCCAGGTGCCGCAGATGCCGCAGCATTTTTCCCAATGGATGAAGAAGTTCAAGGACTTCCTGCTCCACTTGTACTGAATGAACTTGAACGTATGTATCAAACAGTGCGAGATATTCGAAGTGAGGGGATTTTACACAACGCGCATATCGATCAATTAGTAGCAATTCAAGAAGTATTAAATAAATTTTATGCGAAAGAATGGTTGCTGCGCCTTGAAATATTAGAGTTACTTTTAGAGCATAACAAAGGGCATGAAGCATCGGCAACATTACTACAACAACTTTCTACTTTCACAACTGATGAAGCTGTAACACGCCTTATTAACAATGGTCTTGCTTTACTTCCAGTAAAGGATGTGAAAAATGATGCTAAGATTAACTGAAGAAGAAGTTCACGAAGAATTATTGAAGGTAGATAAATGGATGGTAAAAGATGAGAAATGGATTGAACGAAAATATATGTTTTCCGACTACTTAAAAGGAGTCGAATTTGTCTCTGAAGCCGCCAAACTATCAGAAGAACATAATCACCATCCATTTATCCTTATCCAGTATAAAGCAGTTATTATTACTTTGTCATCTTGGAATGCAAAAGGTTTAACGAAACTAGATTTTGAGCTTGCAAAACAATTTGATGAACTATTTTTACAAAACGAAAAAGCAATTATAAGAAAATAAAAAAGAGAAGCCTTTTTAGGCTTCTCCTTTTATTTTGAAATGAATACAATGTCCAAATGGATCCTGGGCTTGTAATATTCCATCTTTGTACGTAGCAATCTTGCCAATATTTTTTAAGCTTTCACATACTTGCTCTTTTTGTTTTTCATTCGCTAGTACAACTGTGAAATATTTCAAACCAACAGAACCTGGCATTTGCGGTGGTACCCCTTCACCTTGCCATGTATTTAAACCGATATGATGATGATAACCACCTGCAGATACGAACAATGCTCCATTACGAGCTGGAATCGTTACTTCAAAACCAAGACCATCAACATAGAAACGTTTCGCTTCCTCTAAATCAGCTACATGAAAATGAATATGCCCCATCACAGTACCAGCTGGAAAGCCATTCCATGTACTTCCTTGCTGTAATAATTCTTCACCAGCTAACGGGTTACTAACAAATGGGAGTTCTCCATTTTCATCACGCCAAACTTCTTTTTGTCGATCATGATAAATTTCAATCCCGTTTCCATCTGGATCAGCTAAATAAAGAGCTTCACTAAAGTAATGATCGGCTCCGCCATGTAGTGGATATACCATCTCTACAAGATGACGAAGAACATTCGCTAAATCCTGTCTACTTGGTAATAAAATTGCGTAATGATATAACCCTGTTCTTCCTCTTTGCTTCGGAAAAGCTTCTTTCTTTTCTTCAATGATAAGAAGTGGTTCATCATTTTCATTCCCAAATGTAACGACTGCTTCTTCTTCTCTTAGCACCTTCATACTTAGTACTTCCGTATAAAACTCTAGTGATTTCTTTACATTAGATACGTATAAATGAACAACATCAAGTGTTGTATCGGGATGAAGTTGAAAACTCATCTTGTTAGCCCCCCATTTAAATTAGTTCTTTTTTGACATTTTTTCTTTTAAGAAATTATCTACAAAACCATCAGCTTTTGCAACAAATAAGTATGCACCCATTGCTAATAATGCAAGTTCTAATTCGAAACCAGGATTTTTTCCATCTCCCAATAAACCAGCTGACCATTTCACTTTTACGATTGCTCCAACCATAACAAGTGCAAATAATAATCCAATATATCTTACACCTAAACCTAGAATTAATAATAGACCTCCAACTAATTCAAACGTTGCTACACCGTATGCAAGTCCTCCTGGTAAACCAATACTTGTAAACCATCCTGCAATATTGTCAATTCCTGATTGGAATTTTGTTAAACCGTGCATGAAGAATGTTACCCCTAACACGATACGAATAATTAAGTTACCAATATGTTGATTCATTTCATTCTCTCCTTTATAGTTTTCTTATACAAAACTTTTATTTACATTACAAAACATACACTAATTTTTTTTATTCGTCAATTCATTTTCACTGGGAAAAAATATATTTTTTTTGCTATGATACAAATAGTTGTTTACAAAAAGGAGCTTGATTTTATGAATATTGGTTCTGCAATACGTGAAATTCGTCAACGTAGAGGCATAACAATTGCACAAATTTGCGAGGGAACAGGTCTTTCTAAAGGCTTTATGAGTCAGGTTGAAAATAATAAGACATCACCATCTATCTCAACTTTAGAAACGATCTCCAATTTTTTAAACGTTCCCCTTCCCTATTTATTATTAGAACAAAAAGATCGCTTAAAAATTGTCAAAAAAGAAGAACGGAAATACAGTGTATACGGCAAAGATGAGCAAAGAATTGAACATGTTGCGGAGCAAGGGGGGCTTCGCCTATCTCTAGTAGAAATCCCTACTGGGTTCCCGAAAGAAAACTCACCAAATGCCCATGAAGGGGAAGAATGTCACCTTGTATTACGTGGGAAATTAGAAGTTCAGCACGGTGAAGATATTGCAATTGTAGAAGAAGGTGATTCTTTCTCATGGAATGCATGCGTTCCTCATATTGTTCGTAATATAGGAGAAGAAACTGCATTATTACTTATCTCTAGTTATGCGGAAAATCGAAAACGTGTTTACTAAATAATAAAAAAGAAGCCTGATTAACAGGCTTCTTTTTTTATCCCCTTATAATTCCATAACTTGTCCCAACTAGTACCGTCTTTTCATGCTGATTGCGATAAACTGACTCGATTGAAACTTTTTTATAGCCTTCCATTTGCTCAACATTTGTTAAAGTTAGTTCACAAGTGATCGTATCTCCTGTGAAAACTGGTCTAATAAACTCACTTACTAATTCTCTTGCTATGTAATGTAACTCTTCTCCCACTTTCGTCCCAATGCTAGCAGTCAATAAACCATGAACCATTAATCTTCCGTTTTCATCGTATTCCACATGGTGTCTACCTTTATCACCGGTAATATTTGCAAATTCAAAAACTTCTTCCTCAGTAAATCTTCTTTCATATTTAAATACATCCCCAGCTTTTACACTCATTTTTATCCCCCTAATAATAAACAGAATTTTCTTTTATTTTATCATAAAACGAGCCTCAATCCATTCTCTATTATCAAAAGTCTCAAAATTACCTCGCTATACTTTTTTACTTTCCGTTCATTTATCGGTGACCATCTCTTTTCGCGACTTGATATCCATAGTACGCACATGTTCCATTTCTCGATAGCTCTCTAACTTCAAATCCACAACTTCTATAAAAATCAAAATTGTTCGCAGATGTATGCGCAAACCAATCACCGTGGGGAAGTTTTTGCAAACAAAGAGCTACAAGCTTCTTACCTAATCCCTTCCCTCTATATTCACACTTCACAACTAAATTTACTATATTCGCGATCATAATTCCATCCGAAATGACCCTAACCATCGCAATCATCTCTTCTTCATCCCAAATTGTGAAAGCCCATGTTGAATTTTCAAATGCTATCGTAAATTTTTCAATTTGCCAAGAAGGGATATTATCATTACTCCAACCGGCATCTTCAAACAATGCTTTAATTGCATATGCTGGTACGCTACTCGTTCCCTCACGAATAATAAGTCCATTATGATAAATGTACATGTAATCCCCCCTTTATTTTCATATACCATTCTTCAAAAAATGCAATTTACCTTTAAAAAAGTAATTTTTCATCCAACACGTTTAATGGAATAAACAAGAACATCCATCCCATGAAATAAAGTTGTTTTCTCATAGCTGAGCCCTGTCTTTCTAGCAACAAATATTGAGGCGGGATGATTCGGGTTAATGAGAGAAATTAATTTATTCATTCGTAATGCTTGGAAACCGTAGTCTCGAAATGCTGCCGCCGCTTCTTTTGCATACCCTTTTCCCCAATACTGAGGAAGTAACCAATAACCAATTTCAATTTCCTCTTTTCCATCAATCTGCTGCTTTACCAGCCCTGCATGACCAATTCTTGTTCCCGTTTCCTTTTCAATCAATACAAATAAACCGAGACCGTTTTTATAGCTAGGAATGACCCACTCCTCCAAACTTTTTTTACACTGTATATATGTTTTTAACGTCCCATTTCCAATATAGCGCATTACCTTCTCGTTCCCCCATAGTGAAGCATAGAACTGTAAATCATCCATTGTATATTTGCGAATTTGTAAACGATCTGTATGAAACATGCCTGCACTCCTTTCCACTAATTTATTCTTAATTTCACGATCATGTTTTGTATGCATACGAAATGTTACTATTAATTATAAAGTGAAACTTTAATCAGTGGGGAATTTTGTTCACCCCCACTGATTATCAGCCCTCACCAATCGAGCGTTTACGGGCAGTGGATCTCCCATCTAACTTCTTTGCTCTAGCTGAATTTTGAGGCGGGAGACTTACTGCCCGCAAATAGCGGGATAAATGAACCCACAATAAAATACAGAATATTCATTCTTAACGACTAAAAAAAGCAGTAGACAAATTTCGTCTACTGCATCCATATCATAACTAGTATTAAGAAAACTACAGTTGAGGGGGTGTAGGATTTTCAAATATACTAGATACTTATCCCGTTCTAACGGGCGGTAAACTTTCCAATTGTTTCAAGTGAAAAGTTTACCGCACATAAGAACTTCCTTCGTTCATTAAGATAGTATTGCTAAATAATCATATACACGCTTAGATTTCTCTCCACCCATTCGTGCATGCTGAAGAAGAGAAATACCATGAGGACCAGATGCACGCAATGCTTCTGGTTGAGCTACTAAAATAGCTTGTACAACTTCTAATTCACCAAGCATAGCTGCTGCAAAAATATCCATCCGAGCACCCTTTTCTAGTAAATAAAGAGCAATATCTTTACGACCTACATGTGCCGATGCCCCTAACGCACTTTCCCAATCTGATCCACCCCAATTATAAGAGGCGTGAAGTAAGCTTGGCGATTCAACCAATAGCTCTTGTACTTTCTCTAAATCCCCGTGAGCTGCCATAACAAATTCTCTTACTAATTCAGTGGTAATACGCTCTTCTGTTTGCATCGCTCTTCTCCCCTTTTAGAAATTCGTTTCGGTGTAAAAAACGGCTTGTCACTTCCTTGAAAGATATCTACATCTATGCCAAATACATGTTGAAACATTTCATGGCATAGCACTTCTTCTGGTATACCATCATACTGAATCTTTCCTCGCTTTAATACCAGTAAACGATCGCTATATTGAGCAGCTTGGTTAATGTCATGTAAAACCATTATAATTGTCATTCCATACTCCTCATTTAATCGTTTCACAAGTTCCATTACTTCCAACTGGTGAACGATATCTAAAAAGGTTGTTGGTTCATCCAATAATAAGACATTTGTACGTTGCGCTAGCGTCATGGCAATCCAAGCACGTTGCCGTTCCCCTCCTGATAAAGAATGTAAAAGACGATATTCATACCCTTCAAGATTTGTAACAGACAATGCCCAATCAACAATTTCTTCATCTTCTTTATTTAAGCGGCTACTCCATGATTTATGTGGACCTCTTCCGAACTCAATTAGTTCTTTCACTGTTAAATCTAATTGATGATCATGCATTTGTGGTAACATTGCTAATTGCTTCGCTACATCAGCACTCTTCATCATATGAATGTTTTTCCCATCTAAAATGATGTCCCCTTCGCTTTGTTTCAGTAGCCTTGCTATTAAACGAAGCAAAGTAGATTTTCCCGATCCATTCGGACCAATTAAACTAACGATTTCTCCAGCCTTAATATGTACATTCATATTTTGCATTTGAAATCTTTCAGAGTGTGCATAAAACACTTTGTTAACGGAAATCACGTTGTTTTCCTCCTCTATGAATTAAATATAAGAAGAACGGACCACCTAAGAAGGACAGTAAAATACCAACAGGCAATTCGATTGGATCGAACCAACTTCGAGCTATTGCATCCGCAAAAACAAGTAATACACCGCCGCCAAGGCATGATAAAGGTAGCAAATATCTATAATCATTTCCAACTAATAAACGTAGCATATGTGGTACGACAAGACCGACAAATCCAATAAGACCAGATACACTTACTGCAATTCCAGCTAATAATGTACTTACTACGATTAAATAAAACCGACTTTTTTCCACGTTATGTCCTAATAACTTTGCCATTTCATCTCCAAGCATTAACACTCGAATATGCTTAATGCCAAAGAAAGCTAATATAATGGCGAATATTGCATAATAAATAATCATGTTTAAATGTGCCCAACTTACACCACCAATACCACCCGCTAGCCACGGTAACACGGATTGTACTTTGTCACTATGTAATAACATTAATGCTGACGTTGCTGCACCAATTAATGCATTGATCGACACCCCTACTAAGACGATTCTTGAAGGTGGTGCCCCTTTTTGCCATGATAAAGCATAAATAACCATCGCTGTTATGAAAGCTCCTAAAAACGCCCCTAGTGGTAAAAAAGCTAGATGCTGTGGGAATAAAATCATGATGACAATTGCTACAAGGCCTGCCCCAGATGAAACTCCGATAATACCAGGATCTGCAAGAGGGTTTCTCATAACCCCTTGCAGCAGTGTACCAGATGCAGCTAAACATGTTCCTACTATAAACCCAACGAGCACTCTCGGTATGCGAAGATCCCATACAATTCGATGTACTGTCGAACCCTCATCTTGTATACCTGTTAGAATGTCTCGTACAGAAAAGGATAAACTTCCTGCGAAAAGACCGTAAAAGAGGCCTAGGATTGTTAATACAACTAAAGTAACTGCTATTATCCATCTTTTTTTCGCAAAAGGATGTTCCTTTTCTCTTACTACTTCACTACTTTCCATACGTATCATTTCCTTACATTTTGTATACTTTTATACATAAAGTCCATTGCTTCTGTAACTTTTGTCCCAGGATTAGATCCAAATAAATCAGGTGGCAAAATAACTACGCGGTTTTGTTTTACTGCATCTAAATTTTTCCACGCTTCATTTTTCATCATTTCGCCTTCGAATGCTTTTTTCACACTTGTTGGATCTCCGTGTGTAATTAAATAAATCACATCTGGATTCGCCTCAATAATACGTTCTACACTTAGCTGTGCATATTGCGGATATTCTTTCATTTCTGGAAAATCAGAAGCAATATTTTTTCCGCCTGTTTTTTCTAAAATATCACCTGATAAAGATGTTGGTAATGCCGCTAAATAAGTACCTGGTGCGCCATACACTAGCAATGCTTTCACATCGCTCTTTTTCTCATATTTCTTCATTTGATTATTGATTTTTTGATTAAGTTCTTTTGCTTTATCTTCTTTCTTCATTGCCGTTCCATATAATTCAATATTCTTTTGAATATCTTGTACAGAATTCGCAGAAGAAATGATTACTTTCGTTCCTTGTCCTTCAACCGTTGGCACGTTCTTTTGGAATCCATTGTTAGCAACAAGTACATCGGGCTTTAAACTAGCAATTTGCTCAAAATTCGGTTGATGTGCATTCCCGATTACTTTTGCCTTCTTTAACTCCTCTGGAAGAGTTAATTTCGTATCCGGACGACCTACTACTTTTCCACCTAAAGCATGAATAATATCCATGTCCCCCATACTTAATGTTGCAAAACTTTCTGGTACTTTATCGAATGTTACCTTTCTCCCTGACAGGTCGGTAATTTCGATTTTTTCTTTTCCTTTTTCTGTTTTGGTTGCAGACGCTTTTTCGTCCCCTTTGGCACTGCAACCTATTAACAAGAAAAAAATAGATAAAATCGCTGTAAATAGCGTAATAGATTTTTTCATTCCTTCACCTCTAATTGATAATGATAATCATTAACTACTATTCTACTTTAATTGATAAGGATTATCATTGTCAACATGAAACGCATACATTTTTCTACAAAAAACAAAAAGCGCGACAAAAAGATTCTTTCTTTTCGCCGCGTTCTAGTTAACAATATTATTCACATTCATTTTCCTCTAACTGGTCACGCATCACTTTCACACGCTGAAAGAAAAAGAACGATAAACTTAAAAATATAACGATACTCCCCATCATAACAAAAAATTGGATTGTCTCTTTTGCTCCATCCGGAATCAACAAGCCAACCATTAACAATGTACTTACAGCGAGAAGAATTTGTCCGAACCTAGTATAATCTTCTATTTTCCCTTGTAATTCTTTCATTATATTCTCACTCCTCCATTTCACTTTATCATATTCTATGAAACTGAAAGACCAGTAAATACAGCCATTCTGGGAGATGTTTTCCAACAAAAAAAGAGCCGCTTTACTGCGGCTCTTTTTTAATCATTATTCACCTTTATATGCTTCCATATAAATTTCTTTCAGCTCTGAAATAAGCGGTAACTTTGGATTAGCAGTTGTACATTGATCTTCAAAAGCTCTTTCTGCTAATACTCCAACAACCTCTTCAAATTGCTCTTTATCTACCCCTTGTCCTGCAATACTCATATTAATATTTAAGCTTTTTCCAAGCTCAATAATTGCTTTGACGAGTGATTCCACACCTTCTGCTACTGAGCTTGCTGGAAGCCCGAGCATTCTCGCAATATGTGCATAGCGTTCATCTGCTACAAAGTGCTCATATTTTGGGAACAATGCGTGTTTTCTTGGCTTAATAGCATTATAGCGGACTACATGCGGCATAAGAATTGCATTTGCACGTCCGTGCGGAATATGGAATTCTGGACCAATTTTATGTGCTAAGCTGTGATTAATACCTAGAAAAGCATTTGCAAATGCCATCCCTGCAATTGCAGAAGCGTTATGCATTTTTTCCCGTGCTTCTTCATCATTTCCATCTTTATATGCTCTCGGTAAATATTTGAATACGAGATCAATAGCTTTTAATGCTAATCCATCTGTATAGTCATTTGCCATAACAGACACATACGCCTCAATTGCATGTGTTAAAACATCCATACCAGTATCTGCTGTTACATGTGGTGGTACTGTCATTACAAATTGCGGATCAACAATTGCTACATCTGGTGTTAATTCATAATCTGCGAGCGGATACTTTATATTATTTTTCTTATCTGTAATAACCGCAAATGGTGTCACTTCTGATCCTGTTCCTGATGTTGTTGGAATCGCAACAAACTGCGCCTTATTTCCTAATTCCGGATATTTACATGTACGTTTTCTTATATCTAAAAACTTCTGTTTAATGCCATAGAATGTCGTTTCTGGATGCTCATAGAATAACCACATTCCTTTTGCTGCATCCATAGCTGAACCACCACCAAGTGCGATAATTACATCTGGCTTAAAGCTTCTCATCATTTCCGCACCTTTAAAGACAGTTTCATCTGATGGATCTGGTTCGACCTCAAAGAAAACTTCAATTTTCACATCATTTGCATGCTTGTTTAAATAGTGCGTGACTGTATCCACATAGCCATGTTCAACCATTCCAGGATCCGTTACAATAAATGCACGTGAAATGTTAGGCATATTTGCTAAATACGCTGTAGCATGTTTTTCAAAATAAATTTTTGGTGGCAATTTGAACCACTGCATATTCTTTTTTCTATTTGCCAGCCTTTTTATATTTAATAAATGAGTCGCCGTTACATTTTTGGAAACTGAATTCTTTCCGTATGAACCACAACCAAGTGTAAGTGACGGAATAAATCCGTTATATATATCCCCTATTCCACCTTGTGATGAAGGTGCATTTACAATGAGACGGCAAGCTTTCATACGTAATCCAAATTGCTTATGCACTTCTTTATTTGTAGAATGAATAACTGCTGAATGTCCTAAACCACCGAGGTTCAACATTTCTTCGCAATATGTAAATCCTTTTTCTAATGAATTCGCCTTCACACAGGCTAATACTGGGCTCAGTTTCTCACGAGATAACGGGTATGCTGCTCCGATACCTTGAATTTCAGCTACAAGCATTTTTGTATGTTCAGGAACAGTAATCCCAACTAATTCGGCAATATACTGTGCTGATTTTCCTACAATATCACTATTTACTGCACATGTATTTTCATTTATAACGAGCTTTTCTAATTTTTTTCTTTCTTCTTCTGTTACAAAGTAACAATTGTTTTCGATCATTTCTGTTTTAACATCATCATAGATTTCTTTATCGACAATGATTGCTTGTTCCGATGCACAAATCATACCGTTATCAAATGTTTTCGATAAAATTAAATCATTAACAGCTCGTTTTACATGTGCTGATTTTTCTATATAACACGGTACATTACCAGGACCTACACCTAGCGCTGGTTTTCCAGTAGAGTAAGCTGATTTCACCATACCAGCGCCTCCAGTTGCTAGAACGAGTGCCACACCCTCATGGTTCATTAATTGTTTCGTCGCTTCGACAGACGGTCTTTCAATCCATTGAATACAATGTTTTGGTGCACCAGCTTTCATTGCTGCATCATATACGGTTTTCGCTGCTGCCACCGAACAATTTTGTGCAGAAGGATGAAATGCGAAAATAATTGGATTTCTCGTTTTTATCGCAATCAACGCTTTAAACATTGTTGTCGACGTTGGATTCGTTACTGGTGTTACCCCAGCTACTACACCGACAGGTTCTGCAATTTCTATTATTTCTTCATGAGGATCTTCGTGAATAATTCCTACCGTTTTATCTTGCTTTATACTATGCCAAATATATTCAGTGGCAAAAATATTTTTAATGCATTTGTCTTCATAGACACCACGGCCTGTTTCTTCAACAGCCAATTTTGCAAGTGGCATATGTTGATCAACACCTGCTAATGCCATTTCATGAACAATGTTGTCAATCTGCTCTTGTGTAAAACTTTCTAATGCTTGTAAAGCTTGTTGACCGTTATTTACTAACGTATCAATCATCTCTTTTACCTCTTGCATTTCATTTACAACTTTCTCTTTGACTACCATGTAAATTTCCTCCTATTCTGTTATCACGGTCTTTATAAGTCCCTATAGGTCATAATAAGTCCCGATTAGCGAAAAAAAATAGAGTTACCGTCCTACATGAATCCCACTGTTTGTGAAGTATTTCACAAGTTTATTTATGAATAACATTTCATGAATTCAATATACATGAATTCATTTCATTTGTGTATGTCTAATTTGTGAAACATTTCACAAATTAACATAATAAAAATGCACTGCTCCACATTAGCAGTGCATTTTTATTATGCTAGCGCTTGTGCTAAATCTTCAATTAAATCTTCACCATCTTCAATACCGACAGAAATACGAATTAATGTATCTGTAATTCCTAATTCTTTACGGCGATCTGCTGGGATTGATGCATGTGTCATTTGAGATGGGATAGAAATTAAACTTTCTACTGCTCCTAGGCTTTCAGCAAGTGTAAAGTATTGCAGTTTCTCAAGTACTTTATTTAATGTTTCCTCACTATCTACATCAAACGAGATAATAGCACCAAATCCATTTGCTTGTTCTGTTGCTAATTCGTGGTTTTGATGTGATTCAAGACCTGGGTAATATACTTTATTTACTTTTGGATGATTATTTAAAAATTCAGCAATAGCGCGTGAATTCGTTTCATGTTCTTCCATACGAATTCCTAATGTTTTTAAACCGCGAAGTAGTAAGAAGCTATCTTGTGGTCCAAGAATACCTCCTGTTGAGTTTTGTACAAAGTGAAGGTCTTCTGCTAGTTGTGGGCTATTTACAACTACTAGACCTGCAACTACGTCACTATGACCTCCTAAATATTTCGTTGCACTATGAAGTACAATGTCTGCTCCTAAAGAAATTGGCGACTGCCAATACGGCGTCATGAATGTGTTATCAATAATTGTTAATAAATCATTCTCTTTAGCAAGAGTAGATATTTTCTTAATATCAGTAATTTTTAGTAGTGGGTTCGTTGGTGTTTCCACATAAATTGCTTTCGTATTTGGACGAATCGCTTCTACAACTTCCTCTAAGTTTGTTGTATCTACAAATGTATGCTCAATACCGAAGCGGTTTAATACTTTCGTAATAACACGGTACGTTCCGCCATAAACATCATCTGTTAAAATAACGTGGTCACCTTTTGAGAACAACATAATTGTTGCTGTAATAGCAGCCATTCCAGAACCGAATGCAAATCCAGCATGACCGTTTTCTAATACGGCAATCATTTCTTCTAAAGCTGCACGTGTTGGGTTACCTGTACGTGAATATTCATATCCTTGATGCTTACCAACTGCTTCTTGTTTGTACGTACTTGTTTGATAGATCGGTACGTTTACAGATCCAGTTGAAGGTTCTCCTATGCGAATACCATGAATTAACTTTGTCTTTGCTCTCATTTTTTATTCCCATCCTTTGTATATGTCTTTACTTAAATAGCGCTCACTGCTATCAGGAAAAATGGTTACAATATTTGTACCTGGCGCTGCCTTCTCTGCCTCAAGTAAGCTCGCATGAAATGCTGCTCCTGAAGAGCTTCCAACGAGAAGTCCTTCTTTTTGCGCTAATTCTTTCACTCGTAAAAATGCATTTCGATCAGAAATCGTATGAATTTCATCAAAATAAGATGTCTTCAAAAATGGCGGGATAAATTCAAGTCCAATTCCTTCTGTCTCATGTGAACCAGCCTTACCACCATTTAAAATAGATCCTTCTGGCTCTACGATAACTGTTTTAATATCTATATTTTTTTCCTTCAAATAAGATGCAGTCCCCATAAACGTACCGCCAGTTCCTGCTCCAGCAACAAATATGTTAATCTCTCCATTCAATGCGTCCCACAGTTCAGGACCTAATGTTTTAAAATATGCACGAGGATTTGCCTCATTTGCAAATTGACTTGGAGAGTATGAATTCGGTATTTCATTTACTAATTCTTTTGATTTTGCAATTGCACCGGTCATTCCTTGCTCAGTCGGTGTATGCACGACCGTTGCACCTAGTGCTTTCATTAATTCTTGTTTTTCAATACTAAATTTCTCTGGTACACAAACAATAACACGTAAATCATGTTCTAATGCTGCAAGTGCCAGTCCAATACCAGTATTCCCAGCAGTCGGTTCAATAATTGTTCCACCCTGGGTAACAAGCCCTTTTTCTAGCGCATCTTCAATTAATTCTCTTCCTAAACGATCCTTAACGCTTCCGCCTGGGTTATAAAATTCAAGCTTTGCAAATAAGCGGACCCCTTTCGGAAGTGAAAAACGAGTAATTTCTACAATTGGTGTATGACCAATTAACTCATGAACTCCACGATATACATTCATCGTGTTCTCCCCCTTGTTTGCCAATAAAGAAAAGGCAACTGTATGTATTTTCTTTATATGAGACAGTTGCCTTTTTGTTACATTACTTTAACTCTTCTAACACTTTTACGATAAAGTTTGTAGAATGAAGAGCTGCTTGATCTAAAAACTGATCAAATGAAACATTGGATTCTTTACCAGCAATATCAGAAAGTGCGCGAATGATAACAAACGGAACTTCATATTGGTGGCATACTTGTGCAACAGCTGCTGCTTCCATTTCTACCGCATAAAGATTTTCAAATTTATCACGGATGGCTGCAACGCGGTTCGGATCACTCATAAATGAATCGCCTGTTGCAATCATACCTTTTACAACTTGAATATTTTCTTCAGTTTGCATACATTTCTCAGCTAATGCAACTAACGCCTCATCAGCTTTAAATCCAGGCGGCATTCCTGGTACTTGACCATATTCATAGTTAAATGCTGTTACATCTACGTCATGGTGACGAACTTCAGTGGAAATAACTACATCACCAACGTTTAGAGAATGATGGAATCCACCAGCTGAACCAGTATTAATTACTTTTTCAGGCTTATATTTTTCTAATAAAATTGTCGTTGACATCGCTGCGTTTACTTTACCAATACCAGACTTTAACAAGATTACTTCATGTCCTGCTAATAGTCCTTTCGTAAATTCACAACCTGCAACCGTTTCTGTCTCTGCTTGTTCTAATTTGTCACGTAAAATACGTACTTCTTCTTCCATTGCTCCAATTACAGCAATTCTCAATCTAATCCCTCTTTCTATTGCTTAGTTGCCTCCATTACCCAAACGAAATGATTTAATCTCGTAAACGTTACATGGAAGCCATTGTTTTCAAAAATAGTCTGCATAACTGGAATACGTGTATAGTATTCCGTTTGCAAATCGTTTGCTAACTGGTGAAAACCTCTTTGTTTTGCTGTTTCAACAGTTTTATCATATGCATCTTGATCTGCAAATATCGTATCAGCAAACACTATTTTACCACCTTTGTTTAGCAATTGACTATACTTCGCAACCGCTACATTTTTTTCATCATCTGTTAAATGATGAAATGCATAGGTGCTTACAATGGTATCAATTGAATTTGGGACTTCAAACGAAAGAAAATCACCTTCTGTAATCGAAAATTCTTTTGGCAATTTCTCTTTTGCAATCATACGCATTTCACGCGACGGTTCTATACCGTAAACTGTGCGGCCAGCAAGTAATAATTTATTTGTTAAATTACCTGTACCGACACCAAATTCTAATACATTACCAAATGACTTGTTAACTACATCCTCTAGAATATCCTCATAATGGGCGAAAACTTCTTTGTATTGTATATCTTCGCCTTGTACGAATGAGTCGTACGTATGAGCCCACTCATCAAATAAACCATTAAATTCTGTGCCCATAAAAATTCCCCTTTTTCTTATCGGTTTTATCAGTATGATATTCCCTCTTTCTAAAAATGTCAATTGAAATGTACATGGTATTTCCTTCTTTTCTTTGTTACACTATAGTTGATTACATAGGAGAGGGGCCGTCTTCATGTCATTTACCTTTGAAATGTTAGAAGATAAAGTAGAATTTTTTGAAGCGGGAGACTTAGCTTCTTTAGAACGAAAAATTAGTGAACAAATCGATAATAATAAAGCACTTATGCTTGAAGTTCATCACATCTCACATCAAATGGTTATGGATCCTGAAAGCAAAAGACCGTATTATAGCGCGGTTGTTCATTTTAAATTAAAGAAATTGCGTTAACTAAAAAAGAGAAGCTCCTAAGGAGCTTCTCTTTTTTAGTTTAGAGTTTGAACAAGTACTGGTTTCCAGCCCTCATTATCTACCCAATCAATATTTACGTAATATCTTTTTCCACTTTGCTTATCTTGAACGTCACCATAAGCTTTACTCTTTCCAGTTTTGTCTCTTCCAACAAAATGGAATACTAATTGCTCCTTCGGTACTTCAATACCTGCAGCAATTGCACTTTGCATCTCATTCCAATCTGATGACCCCTGTTTAAACGTCATCGCTGGTGATGAACCTTGTTCTGTTCCTACAGCTTTCCAAGAAGGTTTTGTATAAGCCTCTTTTGCCTTGGATACAGTTTTTTCAGCTGATACTTTCTCGTTAGCTTTCGCTTCTTCTTCAGCTTTTTTCTTTTCTTCCTCAGCCTTTAACTTCTCTTCTTCAGCTTTTTGCTTAGCTTCTGCTTGCTCTTTTTCTTTTTCTTTTTTCTTAGCAGATTCTTTATCTTCTGATTTTCCAGCTTTCTCATTCTTTGTTGTTTGTTGAGAGACTTTCTTATCAGTAGAAGATGCTTGCTCTTTCGTACTAGGAACGAACAATTGATATGCTACAATAGCTACTAATAGTAATACAATAGCGATTGCAATATTTAAAACACCGTTTTGACGACGTTTTTGTTGTTTCTGTTGGAATCTTGATCCTCCTGCCATTCTCCAAACCTCCATGCAGTTTTTCCTAATTGCTATTGTAACATTAAATCTAGAAAGGTTGAACATTTACAATGATATTTTCATGAAATGAAAACAATTCACTATAAATTGCAAGATTACTTTTCATTCTCCAATTGATAGATTGCTCCTACCATATCTTTAAAAATAGGTGTGACTTTATTCACTTTGTTATCAGTCTCTAGATCAACAACAACTAAAGCATATCTTGGATTCTCATACGGAAAATAACCTGCAAACCAGCGATTCACCCTCGTCCCTTTCCCTGTTTGCGCTGTCCCGGATTTTCCAGCGACACTGAGCGGCAACGAGCGGAATGCCGTTCCTGTTCCTTTCTCCCTTGTTACAACGCCTCTTAATAACTCTTGTAATGTTTTCACTGTTTCATACGAAAGCTGTTTTCCATGTAACGTATGGTTCTCAAATGTAAAAAAATCCGCTCCATTTTTATATACTATTTTTTCAACAGCTTTCACTTCCATCTTTTTTCCATTCCTCGCAATCGTCGCCATCATATTAGCAATTGCTAGAGGTGATATACGTACATCTTTCTGTCCAATCGCTGTTTGCTCTACCGCTTTTTTACTATTTTTGTTTTCTTCATTCCCCCAAATAGTAGAGCCTTTTTCTTCTGGCATTTGCTCGAAATGAGGTGTATGAAATACAGAACCTTTCCATCCGACCTTTTCATTTGCTCCTAAAGCTGCTACGTATGTTTCTAGCACCGTCCTATCCTTTTGTAATAGCTCGTTACCTAACTCGGAAAATGTCCTGTTACAGCTCCTAGCAAAGCTCTCTTTGAAGTTAAGTGTACCCATCATAACTTGTGGGTCGTTTTCACCATATAAATCTTTATTACAATTAAATGTCCGATTAAACAAATTTACTTTTTGATCAATGACTGCAGCTGCAACTACTGTTTTAAAAACAGAGCCTGGAAAATGCGGCGTTAACATTTGATTTTCAAGTGTAGTCTTATATAAATTCTTATCTCTTACTTGTAAAGACGGCTTACTGACCATCGCTAATATTTCATTTGTCTTTACATCAAGTAATACTAATCCCCCCCTCTTTATTTCATTTGCTTCAATCACTTCTTCTGCTTTTTGCTGCAACCCTTTATGTAAAGTAGTTTGAATCCTAACTGGGTAAAATGGATTTCCTGGTGAAGTATATTTCGCTTGCTTTCCGAAAATTGGTTCTCCTTGCCGATCTACTTGATACAATACTTTTGCCTCTCCATCAGTCAATAAAAATTCATCAAATGATTGCTGTAATCCTGAAATACCTATCGGCGTTTGTTTTGAAATTTTTTTCACTTCTCCATATCGCTTTTGAAATTCTCTTTCGTTCTCCCCTACATCACCAATTAAATGATTTATCTCCCCAGTTTGTTTTAATCGCACTTCAGCTGCTACAATACCTAATACATGTAATTGATTCACCTTCTCCATCTGCTCTCGTGTCACTCGAAATGGAGCAGTTTCCCCTTGCAGTATAAATGCATTTTTTTTATTTTTCATTTGTCTTCTGATCTCTTGTCTCGACACACCAATGATATGCGCGATTTTCTCTAACATGTCATTTTTTATTTGTAAAAATGGAAAAACAATTAAAACAGGATACTTTTCCTCCCCTATTTCTTTACCATTACGATCTATAAACTGCCCACGTCCATCGTCTACTGCAATGGATTGCGTACGTTGCGTAACACTTTTTTCAATTAAATTTATTTTGCGATTAGTAAATGATTCTGTATCTATAATTTGGATTTGAATTAAACGACAAAGCAATAAAAACATAATGCCCATAAAACAAATTAAAACAATTGTAATTCTCCGTTTTATTTTCATAAAAAAACACCTCGTCTATTATAGTTTAGACGAGGTACTATTTTATTTATACAATCCCCAAAACAAAAACAGATATTATATAAGGTTATTATTGTTTCTTTGGCTTCTCTAAAAATTTCATAAGAAGCGATCTAAATTCAGTTTCATTCACTCCAGTGTTTTTAGCAACTTCAATTACAGTGGTTGTTACATTAGCCGCTATTTTTAAATAATCCTTACTAAGATTATCCATTTCATTTCTTTTTTCTTTTGCATTCTCAACTGTTACAGAATCAATACAAGTAATCATCTTATCTACAATATGTAAATAATTATTTTGTGCATCTATTATTTTTTGAATATCATCTTTATTACTTACTTTCGATTGTTTTAAATATGTATACGCTTGATTCACTTCATCTTTTAAAATTTTATCATTATTCTTCGCCTGTTCTTGTAACATATTCTTCATATCATCTATTGTTTTTTGATCCATCGAATCTCGCAATAAATAATCTGGATTTCCAATTGCGTAATCATACTTAATCGTTACATCTTGAAATATTTTCATGACAATAGCTAATTGATACGCTACATCAAAATCATTAAATTCCTTTTTATCTTGTGGATTTTCTAAGGCTTTTGAACTCTCAGTTGCTTTAATATCCTTTTTTTCTTCTTGCTTTACTTTTTCTCCCTTTGATGATGTAGTTTCTTCATTCGTTCCACATGCAGCAAGTCCTAATATGGATATACTACACACCAATCCTGTAAAGATTTTATGTTTCATAATTAGCCCCTTTTCCCTTTTAAAACCTATATTCTCCAATTATGATATCAAAGCTTAAAGTGTTTTTTTGACATTTTTTGTCGAATTACTCTAAGGTTTACACAATTTTTTTCATTCTACAAAAAAAAAGATTCTCCCGATAGGAGAATCTTTTTTTTATTTTACAGAGACAATCTCTACTTGCATTTCTCCGCCTGGTGTTTGGATTGTTACTTTCTCACCAATTTGCTTACCTAATAAGCTTTTTGCGATTGGAGAATCGTTAGAAATTCTTCCTTCAAATGGGTCAGCTTCCGCGCTACCTACGATTGTGTACGCTTCTTCATCTCCGTTTGGTAATTCTTTAAATGTTACTGTTTTACCTAATGTAACAACAGTAGATACTTCGCCATTATCTTTAATGATAACTGCGTTACGAATCATATTTTCTAATTGTGTAATACGTCCTTCTACGAACGCTTGCTCATCTTTTGCTGCATCGTACTCAGAGTTCTCAGAAAGGTCCCCGAAGCTACGTGCGATTTTAATACGTTCTACTACTTCTTTACGTCTTACTGTTTTTAATTGCTCAAGTTCGTTCTCTAGTTTTTGCTTACCCTCTTGCGTCATAGGGTATGTTTTTTCTGTTGACATATTTTCCACTCCTTTTATATACCAATCCCCCGAAAAAAAGAGGAGTTCCATATGAAAACTCCTCCGCTTCCATTGTTAGCGGAGGTTTCTAGTACCCTTGCACTAGCGGAGTTGTCACATACAACCCCGTATTTCCAATTCTTCTTTATATAAAGAAGATATGTATGGAAAGTTGATATAAATATGCCCTCACCTATATATAGATGAGGTTGCATGTTTCATTGTATTCGATGGGAAGGGAAAAAATCCCTTCCTACCGTATATCTTTTACTATGCTATTACAAATTTACTTTTTGTTCAAGAATTGTTGCAATTTTTGTCACCATAATATCAATTGCAACATGGTTTTGTCCACCTTCAGGGATAATAATATCCGCAAATTTCTTAGAAGGCTCAATAAATTGATTGTGCATTGGACGTACAACAGTTACGTACTGATCAATAACTGAATCCATCGTACGACCGCGCTCTTTAATATCACGCTGCATGCGGCGCAGAATACGAAGGTCAGCATCCGTATCAACGAATAATTTAATGTCCATTAACTCGCAAAGACGTGGGTCTTCTAAAATAAGAATTCCTTCTAAAATAATTACATCTTTCGGCTCAACTGGAATAATTTCTTCTGAACGTGTATGCAATGTATAGTCATATACAGGCTTATCAATTTGCTCATATGCAAGCAACTGCTGCAAATGTTCAATTAACAGATCATTATCAAACGCAAGCGGATGATCATAATTTGTTTTTAAACGCTCTTCCATTGGTAAATGGCTTTGATCTTTGTAATAATAATCTTGCTCTAAGATTAAAATAGAATGACCTTTAAAATGGTCAAAAATCGCTTTCGTTACACTCGTTTTACCTGATCCCGAACCACCAGCAATTCCAATTACAACAGGCTTATTCGTCCCCATTCGACTATCACTCTTTCTTATTGAAGTATGCTTTTGCGCATCATATTATTCACATACACTCGTTGATCCACTTTGAATTTCACGATTTGCAACGGATGTCTCGCTGCATCTAATTCGTTTCCATCCTCATCCCAAATTTTCTCCACCGTTTGCGTAAAGTTTTCTATTTCTGGTCCAAAGAACTCCACTTCATGTCCTGGTTTGAAATGATTACGTTGCTCAATCGTTACGATGCCCGTTTCTTCATTATAATCTAACACTAAACCAGCAAAATCATACGTTGTTTTCTTACTATGATTTCCAAACATTTGCTCTTGATGTCCTGGAACCCCTTCAAAGAATGCAGGAGCTGTATCACGATTTGCACATTTATCAAGCTCATCTAACCATTCTTGTTTAAACTCAAAGTTATCTGGATCCGCACAATAAGCATCAATTACTTTACGATATACAGTTGCTACAGTCGCTACGTAATGGATTGATTTCATACGTCCTTCTACCTTTAAGCTATCGATTCCAATTTCAATCATTTTCGGAATTGATAAAATTAAATTTAGATCTTTTGGACTCATCGCAAAGTGAGCATCTTCTTCTTGGAATAGAGGAAGCTCTTTTGCATCTTTATGTTGTGATACTGTTTGAACTAAATCATAATCCCAGCGGCAAGATTGGCAACAACCGCCACGATTAGAGTCACGCGCTGTCATATGGTTACTTAATGTACATCTTCCTGAATATGCGATACACATTGCACCATGGACGAATGCTTCAATTTCAATATCCACTTTTTCTTTAATTTCTTTCATTTCTTCATAGCTTGCTTCACGAGCTAATACAAGACGATGTAAACCCTCTTCTTTCCAATACTGTGCTGCTTTCCAGTTGGATAGTGATTGCTGTGTGCTTAAATGCACCTCAACAGAAGGCGCTACACGTTTACAAGTCTCAATGATAAGCGGATCAGCAACGATAATCCCCGTTACGCCAGCTTTTTCAATCCCTTTTAAATATTCCTCTAGCCCGTCCATATTTTCATTATGTGCAAAGATATTTGTTGTTACGTATATTTTTGCTCCATACTTCTTTGCAAACTCAACGCCTTCTGCCATTTCTTCTAGCGTAAAATTACCTGCATTCGAACGAAGACCAAATTCTTGTCCACCTAAATATACAGCATCTGCCCCGTAATGGATAGCTACTTTTAATTTTTCTAAGTTACCCGCAGGGATTAACAGTTCAGGTTTCTTCACAATAACACGTTTGCCATCGATCACTCGTGAAATTTCTTGTACAGTCATTTCCTACACCCTCCTCGTTTAGTAAACCGTTTCTTTAAAGAAGAATCCTGTGTCTAACGGACGATTTACTGGTTGCATTTCTTCTATTTCTTTATATAGAGCATCTTTCACGTCATAATATGCATCACGATCTTCCACACATAAATCAATCGCTTGACGATATTTCTTCGTTACTTCAATAATGTATTCAGAGCTTTTTAGTACACCATCGATTTTTAAGCTGTCAACTTCAGCTTCGATTAGTTCCTCTAATTCATCGATGAAACAAATATCGTTCGGACTCATAATATGAGTACCATTTTCATCTTCATAAATTGGATATTTATTGTTACGCTCTGGGTCATATAAGAACATATTCTCTTCATATTTTTTCTTTTCAATGTCAAGATTACGTCCTTGATACTCAAAGTAATTTCCTACTAATGAACGCTTCGATTGGAACATACAAGTCATACCGTGAATTTGTACTTCTAGTTCCACTTCAGCATTTTCTTTTAAATCAACAATTTCATCTAAGCTCAGCTCACGAGCTAATACAGCGCGCTTCGCTCCTCTTTGTCCCCAGTAATTACAAGTGAACCAGTTTGTTGCTGTCGTTTCTGTATTCCAGTGCAACTGCATATTTGGCGCTACTTCGCGAACAGCCATTAATACTGCTGGATCTCCGAAAACAATTGCATCTACATTTACTTCATTTAAAAATGAAACGTAATCTGTTAATTCTTCTACTTTATCGTTGTGGAACATAGCGTTCATGGCTACGTATACTTTCACACCATTTTCATGTGCAATCTTCACAGTTTGTTTTACATCTTCACGTGAAAACTCCCCTGCTAAACGTAAACCAAACTTTTGCTCACCGATCATTACCGCATCTGCTCCTGCTTTCGCAAGAAGTTCGATATCCGCCACCGCTCTTGGCGTTACTAACAATTCAGGTTTCTTCATACCTTGGTCACCCTCTCTTTTTACTAACAGCTACTCCATCACCAATTGGGAAAATCGTTGTATCGTATCCTTCATGGTTCATAAGCCACTCATTGTACGTCTTAATACGACGGATTAAACCACGTGTACGTCTGTTTTCAATTTTCTCTTTTGTCGTTACAAGACCATGGTACATAACATTATCTGAAATAATTACGCCACCAGGATTTAATAACGGTTCATATAAGTCAAAAAAGCGACGATACTGTCCTTTTGCTGCATCAATAAAAATAACGTCAAATGTCCCGTGTTCTTTTACTTGTTCACCTGTCTCTAACGCATCACCGTAAATAACTGAAATACGATCTGTTACTGGGGAACGTTCTATATATTCAAGTGCTTTTTCATATCGCTCACGATTGCGCTCAACTGTCACAATACGTGAATTTGAAATAGCTTGCATCATACGAATACTAGAATAACCGATTGCTGTTCCAAGTTCTAAAATGCTTTTCGGTCCAATTAAACGTAAAAATTGCAGCATAAATTCCATTCCAAGTCGATCCATAATCGGCACATGATTTTCTGTTGCATATTCTTCCATTTCAAGAATTAATTTATCTTTCGGATCAATAAATGATAATAGGTACTCGTTAACTGCATCCTCCATAAATGGTCCTCCTTATTTACATGGAGAAGTGCCTCTATGACGTCTTTTCCCACATAGAATGCAATAAAAATACAAGCCAGTTTTACCCTTAGCTTGTACGTCCCGTTTTGATATTAAAAACGATTCTTCTGCCAGTTTTTAACCCGATATATTTTACCACAAAAAAGAGGGATGTGCGACTTTTTTCGCTATCCCTCCCCATTTCACTGTTTTTTCGTAATGTATTTTTGCTTTAATGCATTATGCTCTTCTAATGTTTTCGCATAGTACACTTCACCACTTGGTGCAGCTAAGAAATAATAATAATCTGTTTGCGCAGGTTCTAACGCAGCTTCCACTGAATGTTTACCAGAGTTTGCGATCGGCCCTACCGGCAATCCTTTTACAACATACGTATTGTACGGTGAGTTGACCTTTAAATCTTCGTATAATACACGTTGTTTATGCTTTCCAAGTGCATATAATACCGTTGGATCCGTTTGAAGCGGCATACCTTTCTCTAAACGATTATAAAAGACACTAGAGATCTTTTGACGATCTGTAAAACCAGTTGCCTCTTCTTCAATAAGTGAAGATAATGTTAAAAGCTGATGAACATCCCAGTTCTTTGCTTTCATTTTTGCCTCATTTTGAACAATGATTGCATTTGTTTTCTCAAGCATCGGAATTACGATTTCTTCTAACGTCGTATCTTTCTTATAAAATGAATACGTCGCAGGATATAAATAACCTTCTAATGGGTATTTAATATTACTATCAAAGATTTTATCCGTTAATAACTTCGGATACTTTTGCTGCATTTTTTGAATAAATGCTTTATCGTTTAATTGACGCGTAACATCATCTTTATTCCACTTTAGTTCTGCCGCAATCGTTTCTGCAATTTCAGTTACTTGAGCTCCTTCTTTGATCGTCACTTTATAAAGAGCTGGACGATGCACGTTGCCAGATGACATTTGTTCGATAACATCTTTAGCATTCATCGAAGGATTTAATAAATATGTACCTGCTTGTAAACTTTTCGATTTAGCCTTTGTATAAAAACTAAAAACTGTACCGTTTTTCACAGCGCCTTTTTCTTCTAAAATTTCTCCAATTTTACTTGTAGATGATCCTTTCGGAATTTCTACTTCAATCTCTTTTTTATTCCCGCTATCAACTGGTCCTAATGCGGATGAAATATACGCATAGACTGAACCACAAACTAAAAGCAGTGCAATAATCGAAAATAAAAAGATGCGTCTACGCTTCTTTTTCACTTGATTCTCTATCAAAACTCTTCCTCCTTATTCAATTGTAGACCATATGTATATGTTTCTATACAGCATGATGGAAAGCCACAACAAATTCGCCTATCTTTTTTAGTATCCATTTTATTTTTCTACAATCCGTCTCATTATACTACAAAGGATTACACAGTTTCGACAAAAAATCTTTCATTTTACATATAAATACAAAAAAAAGATGGACTGTATGTCGTCCATCTTTTCAGTACTTATTATTCAGCTTCTTGCTCATCAGCAAGAGTGTTGAACATTTCTTGTACCATTTCCCACTCTTCTTCAGATTCGATTGGAAGTAAACTTCCGCCCTCTTCTTCATTTTGCTCATAAGCCATTGCATCATAAATTTGGTCTCCATCTTCGTCTACTTCACCGATTGGAGAGAAGACTACGTATGATTTTTTACCAAATTTTTCAGCATCAAAAGTGAAAATAATTTCACATAAATGTTCGTTACCTTTTTCGTCTACAATTGTAATTTGATTTTCTTCCATTTTGGTCACCTCTTATTTACTATCTAAAAATCCTTGTAAGATTACGACTGCAGCCATCTTATCGATTACTTGTTTTCGCTTCTTACGGCTTACATCCGCTGAAATGAGTAGACGTTCCGCTGCCATCGTCGACAAACGCTCGTCCCACATTACAACGTCTAATTGTAACAGCTCTCGTAGGTTTTCTGCAAATTGTTGGCACGCTTCACCACGTGGGCCAATTGTACCATTCATATTTTTAGGTAAACCTACTACTATTTTGTCCACATTGTACTGCTTTACTAACTCAGAAATACGATCAAAACCAAAGTGACCTCGTTCTTCGTTAATCTTAATTGTTTCTAATCCTTGTGCTGTCCAGCCCATTTCGTCGCTCATTGCAACTCCGACTGTTTTTGTACCTACATCTAAACCTAATATCCGCATAAACTACTCCTCACGATGATGTTTCAAGTAAGACTTCACAAGCTCTTCAATGATCTCATCACGTTCAAGCTTACGAACGATGCTTCGTGCATCTTTATGGCGAGGTATGTATGCTGGGTCTCCACTTAATAAATAACCGACGATTTGGTTAATCGGATTATAGCCTTTTTCTTGAAGTGCATCATACACAGTTAAAAGTACATCATTTACATGGACACTCTGTTTTTCATCTTGAATGCTAAACTTCATTGTTTTATCAAAACCGTCCATTTCAAGCACCTCACTTATATAGTAAGTATAGGGAGAAGAACTTCTCCTCTCCCTACCATTGTACACTACTATCTCTTTATTTTGAAACAGATTTAACGTACTCTTGTACAAATGCTAAAGCTTCTTCGACTTGAGCTGGGTTTTTACCACCTGCTTGTGCCATATCAGGACGGCCACCACCGCCACCGCCGCAACGAGAAGCTACTTCTTTCACAAGTTTACCAGCATGGTAACCTTGGCTAATTAAGTCTTTCGTTACACCTGCTAGGATGTTTACTTTATCGTCATTAACAGACGCTAATACAACAACTGCTGACTCTAATTTATTTTTTAGATCATCCATCATCGTACGTAAGTTGTTCATATCTGCAACATTTACTTTCGCTGCTAATACATTCACACCATCAACTGTCATTACAGAATCAGTTAAGTTTCCAGCTTCAATATTGCTTAATTTCGCAGCAAGAGATTCGTTTTCTTTTTGAAGTTGTTTCACTTCAGCAAATAGACCATCAACTCTTGTTAAAATATCTTTCGGATTTGTTTTCATTTTTCCTGCTGCTTCTTTTAATAAACCTACTTGATCGTTCATTAATTCGTATGCAGACTTACCAGTTACCGCCTCAATACGACGAGTTCCTGCACCGATACCAGACTCAGCAACGATTTTGAAAATACCGATAGAAGCTGTATTATCAACGTGACAACCACCGCAAAGCTCTAAGCTGTAATCGCCAACTTGTACAACGCGTACAACATCTCCGTATTTTTCACCGAATAATGCCATTGCGCCCATTTCTTTTGCTTCTCCGATTGATTTTTGAGAAATCTCAACGTTAATACTTTCCCAAATTTTCTCGTTTACCATACGCTCAATTTTTTCTAATTCGTCAGCTTGCACTTGACCGAAGTGAGAGAAGTCAAAGCGTAGACGTTCAGAAGTTACAAGAGAACCTGCTTGATTAACATGCGTTCCAAGTACGTCTTTTAATGCTTGGTGTAGTAAGTGAGTTGCTGTATGATTTTTCACAACGCTACTACGGTTTTTCGTATCGATAACAGCTTTCACAGCTGCATCTTTCGTTAACGTGCCTTCTTCCACAGCTATTTTGTGTAAGTTTTGACCATTTGGTGCTTTTTGTACGTCTTTTACAAGAACTTTCACGCCGTCAGCAAGAAGGTAACCACGGTCAGCAATTTGTCCACCGCTCTCAGCGTAGAATGGTGTTACGTCAAGAATTAACTGTCCTTCTTCCCCTGCTTGTAAGCTATCTGTGTACTCACCGTTTTTCACAAGTGCAACAACGTTACTTTCCGTTGCAACTGTACCGTAACCAACGAACTCACTCGCTACTTTAACTTCTCCAAGTACACCGCCTTGAACTTGCATTGAGTCAACGTCTTGACGAGCAGCACGTGCACGCTCACGTTGTTTTTCCATTTCATTTTCGAAGCCTTCTTGGTCAACTGTCATACCAGCTTCTTCTGCATATTCTTCTGTTAATTCGATTGGGAAACCGTATGTGTCATATAGACGGAACGCATCTACTCCAGAAATAACAGTTGTTTTTTCTTCTTTTGCTTTTGCAATAACTTCAGCTAAAATTGCTTCACCATCATGAAGTGTTTCATGGAAACGCTCTTCTTCATTTTTCACAACTTTCGCAATGAAATCTTTCTTTTCAAGTACTTCTGGATAGAAGTCTTTCATTACTTCTCCAACAACCGGTACCAATTCAAACATGAATGGACGGTTAATGTTTAATTTCTTCGAATAACGAACAGCGCGGCGTAATAAGCGACGTAATACATAACCACGACCTTCGTTAGATGGAAGAGCACCGTCACCAACAGCGAATGTTACTGTACGGATATGGTCAGCAATTACTTTGAATGCCATATCTTTTTCTAAATCGCCATTACGATATTTCTCACCAGAAATTGATTCTGTTGCACCAATCATCGGCATGAATAGGTCTGTATCAAAGTTTGTAGGCACATCTTGAACGATAGATGTCATACGTTCTAGACCCATCCCTGTATCAATGTTTTTCTTAGGAAGTGGTGTATATGAACCGTCTGGATTATGGTTAAATTGAGAGAATACAAGGTTCCATACTTCTAAGTAACGCTCGTTTTCTCCGCCTGGATATAATTCTGGGTCACTAAAGTCATTACCGTAAGCTTCCCCGCGGTCATAGAAAATCTCTGTATTCGGTCCACTTGGTCCTTCACCAATATCCCAGAAGTTTTCTTCTAAGCGGATAATACGCTCTTTTGGAACGCCCATTTTTTCATTCCAAATTGTGAATGCTTCTTCATCTTCTGGATGGATTGTAACTGATAGTAATTCTTTATCGAATCCGATCCATTTGTCGCTCGTTAAGAATTCCCAAGCCCATGTAATTGCTTCTTCTTTGAAGTAATCACCGATTGAGAAGTTTCCTAACATTTCAAAGAATGTATGGTGACGAGCTGTTTTCCCTACGTTTTCAATATCGTTTGTACGAATTGATTTTTGAGCATTTGTAATACGTGGATTTTGTGGGATTACACGTCCATCAAAATATTTTTTTAATGTAGCTACACCACTATTAATCCATAGAAGAGATGGATCTTCATGTGGAACTAGTGATGCACTAGGTTCTACTGCATGTCCTTTTTCTTGGAAAAAGTCTAAAAACATTTGACGAATTTGTGCGCCTGTTAGTTGTTTCATTGTATTTTCCTCCTTAAATATAAAAAACTCCCGTCCCTATAAAAGGGACGAGAGTTAACTCGCGATACCACCCTAATTATGAATTGATTACAATAACAATCAATTCATCACCTCATGGTGCCGTAACGTGGCAAGACGGCAGTGATTAGCTGCTCTCAGGATTAGCTTTCTGTTACCCTTCATTTAAAGCTTCTTTCAGCCATATGGAAGCTTCTCTCTATAAATGGACTGTAACGTACTTGTTCCGTCATTGATTTAATGTATTATATGACTAAATATAATAGAATTCTCTTAAGTTTGTCAATGTAGATAATCATTTATATTGTATTAATTGCTTATTTATCATAGGTATTCTACTATTCATTCTTAACAGCCTTTTCATATATTATGCGTTTATTAACAAATCGGAATCTCCTTACAAGAATAATTTATAAAAAATTATAAATATTACCTTTTTTGCTATAATTAAATTATTGTTAATAAAATAAAGGAGCGATCACAATGACAACCTTACTTAGCAAAGCTAAAAACATATTAGCGACTAACGAAACAATATTACTTTACGCAGCATGTTCATTAGACATATTTATTTATCGTTCCTTCGCGAGACTAGGCCTATTGATTTTAACGAACAAAAGGCTATTCTTTTATGGACCAGATGTAAGTAACAATCCAATATTTGAAGAGTACTCTTTCGCAAAAATTTCTAATCTAAAAGAACAAAAGCGTCTTTTCAACAATCAAATTGTATTTATGTATGATAACGAATGGAAAAAAATAAAACATATTCAAACAAATGATGTGAGCTCCCTCGTTCAAAAGATACACGAGCAGATTTCTAAATAAATATACGATTAGCCCTCTATTTCTTACATAGAGGGCTTCTATACTTACACATCTTCTTTTTTCAAGAGAGGCTTCACATGAACAATGACGGTGCGAATAACTGCTAAGATGGGAACCGATATTAGTAACCCTACAATACCAGCTACTTCCCCTCCAACTAGTAATGCAAGCATAATAATAACGGGATGCATACGAAGTGACTTACCAACAATGTAAGGCGATAAAATGTTACTTTCCACAAATTGCAAAATAGCAATCGTAATCCCCGCCTTAATAAGTAAGCTCGTTGATACTGTTGCTGCAATCATTAACGTCGGGATCGCTCCTAAAATAGGGCCGAAGTACGGGATTATATCCGTTACCCCAATAATAATACCAAGCAATAATGGATATTTCATACCGATAAACCAAAAAGAAAGAGCTGATACTCCCCCTAATACCAAACAAACAAATAACTGTCCTCGAATATAACTTCCAAGTGACTTATCAATTTCTTTCGCAAGCATTTGCCCCGTACCTCGCCATTTACTTGGGACTAGTTTCCAAAAGATATGATAAAACTCACCATAATCTTTTAATATGTAAAATACAATGAACGGTATTAAGAAAATAATGAGCAATGAATCGAGTACACCACGAGCTGTACTCATCACTTTATTTAAAAGCGCTTGAATCTTCGTTTCCACACCCACAAAAAGTTGTTTCACCTTTTCATGAATGAACGAAGGGAAATTCGCTGTTTGTTCTGTAACGCCATCCATCCACGAATCGTACATCTTTGTAAACTGCGGAAATTGTTCATTAATCTCTTGTAACTGTTTAATAACGACTGGCGTTCCTTTATAAATCCCATAACCAATTCCGCCAAAGAAAAGGATATAAATAAGCAAAATGGCAAGTGTACGGGGCATCCCTTCCTTATGGATTTTTTCAATTAAAGGGTGCAATAAATACGCAATAAAACAAGCGATAAGAAATGGCGTGATTGCTACTTTAAATACAAAAATAATCGGTGCCCATAGTGGCTTAATTTTTAAAAAGACGAGCAAACAAAGAAAAACAAGTAATAATAATCCTAAACGATATATCCAAATGATTTTAAGATTCTTCACATGAAAAACCTCCTCCACCTTTATTTTGAAAATAAATGGGGTAGGTTATGTGCGAAACTTTTAAAATCTTTTCATACGGACCATACTGTTTTTTAAAGACGTACATATAAATAACATAACAAGGACAACCACCCCTGAGAATACAGCATGAATTAATATAATCAGGAGGGCTAATTATGGTTTTGTTTATGCTTGGATTATCAGCACTTTTTATGATTCTTGAATGGATTTGTATCGGGTTTGGTATTTGGAAGGGGTTCTTTATTCGTTCCTCACGTAAAGAAAAAGCGAAGCAATTATGGCAGTATGGAATACTCGGCGTTGGCTGCTACGGTCTATCTTATCTTTTCTCAGAAATCGGACTTTTTTATTTGCATATGAGCGCATAAAAAAACTCCCTCGTCAATAAGGGAGTTTTTCACTTTATCGAAATGATTATAAGTAAGACTTAATCATCTTACGTGCTTTTTTCATATTGCGTTTTGAAAATACATCTTGCTTACGAGCATATTGATATGCTGCAGCTCCAACACCTAATGCAATTAATGAATTGCGTAGATTCAAAGTAAATCCCCCTTTTCGTTATCCGATCGTTCTTTCATTCTCATCAAATAAATCATCAAGAGAGCTTAATGAACCATCTTCCTCAACTTGATGCGTATGGATTTTCCCCTTTGAAACCGATAATTCGATATAACAATTCCAGCAATAAAATTGGTTGACACCTATTTTTCCAATGTCTTTCCCTTTGCAATTTGGACAAATGAACATATGGCTTTCATCTCCTTACAGACTCCCAGATTCTATTCGCCATTATGTCCAAATTGCATTCGTTTATACATCGCTGGAGCCTTTCAACGCTATGCGTTTGAAAGTTTCACTATATAATTTCACCTTGTTACATGAAATCATACGGTGAAATGTTTTCCACGTCCATTTCTTCGCCATTAACTGTGACCATCTGTACTTCTCCTTGTGATTCCTGCAAGCGACTAGCCAAAGTTGTTTGACGCATTGCATCATCAAGGCGATTTACACCAGATTTGAAAGCTGCTTCCTCCCCGCAAATAATAAGGAACTTCTTACTTCTTGTAATGCCCGTGTAAATTAAATTACGACGTAACATACGGTTGTAACTTTTCACGATCGGCATAATAACAATCGGAAATTCACTACCTTGTGATTTATGAATGGAACAACAATATGCATGCGTAATTTGATTTAAATCGGGCTTTGTATACGTTACCTCAATTCCATCAAATGAAACGATAATCATATCTTGTTGCTCAACGTTTTCTTTCGCATAAAACACCGAAACAATTTCTCCAATATCACCATTAAACACCTGGCTCTCTGGCTGATTAACGAGTTGCAGTACTTTATCGCCTCTTCGGTATACAACATCACCGTAAGCAATTTCTTTACTCTTTTCCCTCTTCGGATTAAATACTTGTTGCAATGCTTCGTTTAATACATTAATACCAGCAGGCCCGCGGTACATCGGCGCTAATACTTGGACATCCCTTGCACTAAATCCTTTTGTTTTAGCATTTTCGCAAACTTTTTTCACAACCTCAACAATTTGAGCCCCTGTACAGCTGATAAATGAACGATCTTTTTTATTTTGTGCTAAATCTGGCGGGAGCGTGCCGTCTTTGATTGCATGGGCAAGTTGAATAACAGATGAGCCTTCTGCTTGACGATAAATTTCAGTAAGCTTCACTGTCGGAACTGCGCCTGCATTTAATAAATCTTTTAATACTTGTCCAGGTCCTACAGATGGCAACTGATCTTCATCACCTACAACGATAACTTGAATGTTCGTCGGTAGCGACTTAAATAGCTGATTCGCAAGCCAAATATCAACCATTGAAAATTCATCAATAATAAGGAGCTTACCTTGGACAGGATCCGTTTCATTACGCTGGAAAGATCCTTCTGGCGTCCAGCCAAGCAAACGGTGAATTGTGCAAGCTGGAAGTCCTGTCGATTCACTCATCCGCTTCGCTGCTCTTCCTGTTGGAGCTGTTAATAGTATTGGAAATGGATTATCATCACTGTATTCATTCGGATTTAACGATAATCCGTGAAGTGACGCATACATTTCAACAATCCCTTTAATAACAGTTGTTTTCCCCGTTCCTGGTCCACCTGTTAATAACATCATTGGCTTATGAAGTGCCGTTTGAATCGCTTCTTGCTGAAACGGTGCATACTGCACGTTTAACTGTTCTTCAATTTCACCTAATGTTTTTAACACTTCTGCTTCAGGAAATGAAGGTGTTTCCTCTTGATTCATCAATCGACGAATAGACTTTACAACACCTTTTTCAGAGTAGAATAAAGTTGCTAAATACACTCGTTCTTCTTCTATGATGACTTTCCCTTCACTTTGCATCGTTTCAATACAACCTATAATATCTTCCTCAGTCACTCTTCCTTCTTGATTGTTTAAAAGTGACATCGTTTCTCTTACAAGTTGATCTTTCCTCATATAAACGTGACCAAGTTGCAATGAGACATTCTCTAATGTGTAAAAACATCCCGCTCGTACACGGTCGTCGTGATTACCCGATATTCCTAACGCACGCCCTATATCATCCGCTCGTCCAAAACCAATCCCGTCCACTTCTTCAATAAGTTGATACGGATTATTACGAATCACTTCTAATGTCATCTCTTTATATTGCTGGTAAATCTTAATAGAAAGTTTCGTTCCAAAACCGTAACCATTTAAAAAGCTCATTACTTTCTCTAATCCTTGATGTTCAACAATTGTCTCATATATTTCCTGAGCCTTTTGTTTGTTAACAACACCATTTAACGCCTCAGGGTCATCCATAATTTTAGAAATAGCATGTTCCCCGAGATGATCCACAATTTTTTCCGCTGTACGCTTTCCTATCCCTTTAAATAAATCACTCGCTAAATATTGCACCATACCTGCTTTTGTTTGCGGCAATTCTTTTTTAAATGTTTCAACCATATATTGTTTTCCATACTTTGGATGGTCCTTAAAGTGACCTGTCAATGTAAACACTTCATCTTCATGCATGCGGGGAAAATGACCGTTTATCATTACTTTCTTTTCGTCATATGTTTCATTCGTTTCAATGACTTTCATACTGACAACGGAATAGAGGTTTTCTTCGTTGTGGAAAATGGTATGAAGAACTTGCGCTTTTATAAACTTTTTCTCTTCCTCAAACAAATCCATTGCATGTTGATTTCCCATCTTTCCTCTCCTTTCCGATATTTTCACTTTAATGAGCAGTACATCCCCCACCTCTTTAGATGAGGGATAACTACCCATTAAACTATATTTTTATCTTATTCAGCTTCTTGCTCTAATAAACGAACGCCATTACCCGCTAAAAAGTGATCTGGCTGAATTTCAGTTGCTTTCTTAAATAAAGCGAGAGCCTTCTCATTATTTTCCTCAAATACGTACGCAACACCTAAATTGTAATACGCATCTGCATGCTCTTCATCCATTTCTAATACCTTTTCAAAATAAGGTTTCGCCTCTTGAATGTGTTCTAGTCGAGCGAAGCAAAGTCCGTACTGGAATACAGCTTCCACATCGTTTTCATCTAATTCTGTTGCTCTTTGTAAGAATGGTAGTGCAAGACGATCATTTCCAAGCTGTACATGTGTGATACCTAACATAAATGTTACATCAGCTGATTGTAATCCAGCTTGCATTGCTTGTTCAAATACAGCTTTCGCCTCAGTAAATTGCTCTTGGCCATAATATACATTTCCTAAACCATAATAGGCAGCTGCAGATTTATCATCTAACTCTAGTGCACGTTTATAAAATAAAATCGCTCGTTCGCTATCACCTAATACGTCTAATAAATTGGCAAAATTAATGTATCCAAGCGCATCTTTCGGATTTTCTTCGATTGCTTCTGTAAAATTTTTAGCTGCTTCTTCCCAATTTCCTTCTTGCATATATTGAATACCTGTTTCAAGTTTGTTTGACATGTCCTTCACCTCTACAACAAATTATAACAAAGAATGTATTTTCCAAGCGAACGAAAATTCGCTTTATGTAAAAGAAACCTCTAACCGCTAATCGGCAGAGGCTTCTCATTTATCCTAAATAATCCAATTTCTTACCACTACGGTATACTTCATCAATTGTAGCACCGCCTAAGCACTCATCTCCATCATAGAACACAACTGCTTGTCCTGGTGTAATTGCACGAATTGACTCATCACAAAGAATACGAACTGTATTTTCATCAACGATTTGAACCGTTACTTTATTGTCTTCTTGACGATAACGGAATTTCGCCGTGCACTTAAATTCTGTTTCTTTTACTTTGTTACTTACCCATCCTACATTCGTAGCAATAACTTCATCACCATATAGAAGTTCGTTATGGAATCCTTGATCAACATATAAAATGTTTTCTTTCAAGTTTTTCCCAACAGCAAACCACGGATCACCGTTACCACCAATTCCAAGTCCATGACGTTGTCCAATTGTATAGTACATTAAACCGTCATGCTTTCCTTTCACTTCACCAGATAATGTTTGCATTACACCTGGTTGCGCTGGTAAGTAGTTACTTAAAAAATCTTTAAAGTTACGCTCACCAATGAAGCAAATACCTGTACTATCTTTTTTCGCCGCTGTCGCTAAGCCAGCTTCTTTCGCCATTTCACGAATTTGCGGTTTCTTTAATTCACCTAACGGGAACATTGTTTTTGATAATTGCTCTTGGCTTAATTGATTTAAGAAGTATGTTTGATCTTTATTGTCATCAACGCCGCGAAGCATTTTATATTCGCCGTCCATATAAGCAACGCGTGCATAATGGCCTGTTGCTACATAATCAGCACCAAGCGCAATTGCATGCTCTAAAAATGCTTTAAATTTAATTTCTTTATTACACATTACATCTGGATTTGGTGTACGACCAGCTCGGTACTCATCTAAGAAGTACGTAAATACTTTATCCCAGTATTGTTTTTCAAAGTTTACTGCATAATACGGAATACCGATTTGGTTACACACTTCAATTACATCATTGTAATCTTCAGTTGCTGTGCAGACACCATTCTCATCTGTATCATCCCAGTTTTTCATAAAAATTCCGATTACATCATAACCTTGCTCTTTTAATAAAAGTGCTGCTACAGATGAATCGACGCCACCGGACATTCCGATGACAACGCGTGTTTCGTGAGGTAGTTTGTTCATCATGTCACCTCCCATGCTAATTTTGTGTTAATCGCTTCACGATTTTCACTGTTTCGTACGCCGCTTTTTCAATTTGCTCTTTCGTATTTCCAAGTCCAAAACTAAAGCGTACGGATGAACGTATTTGATCGGAGTCTTTTCCAAACATCGCTACTAATACATGTGATGGATCAATCGAACCAGCTGTACAAGCAGAACCACTTGATACTGCAATGCCAGCTAGGTCTAAGTTCACAAGAAACGGTTCAATGTTCATTCCTGTAAAACTTACATTAAGCACATGCGGTAAGCGATGTTCTAAGTTTCCGTTTACCTCGAAAGTAATGCCTTCATTTTTGAAGACAGATACCATTATATCTTTAAACTCTTCATATTGGGCATTTTTTTGCTCACGAGTTTTTTCAGCAATAAGAATTGCATGCTGAAGCCCAGCAATACTAGGCACATTTTCCGTACCAGCACGGCGTTTTCTTTCTTGCTCTCCGCCTATTAATAACGGCTCAAATTTCACATTTGCACCAGCGTATAAGAACCCTACACCTTTTGGTCCGTTAATTTTATGGGCTGAAATGGATAATAAATCAATACCAAACTCTTTCACATCAATTTCTACCAAACCATAAGCTTGTACCGCATCTGTATGGAAATAAGCTTGATGCTCCTTTAGTAGCTTTCCTATTTCTACAATTGGTTGCATTGTCCCTACTTCATTATTCCCAAACATAACAGATACAAGAATCGTCTCTTCGGTTAATGCCTTTTGTATGTCAGAAACTTGAATGCGCCCTGTTTCATCGACAGGTAAATATGTCACTTCAAACCCTTCACGCTCTAACAATTCGCACGTATGCAAAATCGCATGATGTTCAATTTGCGTCGTTATAATGTGATTACCTTTATGACGGTTCGCACGTGCTACACCTATAAGCGCTAAATTATCAGCTTCTGTACCACCGCTCGTAAATATAATTTCATTCGGATTCGCATGAATACTGCGTGCACACACTCGTCTCGCCTCATCTACTGTGTGACGAGTTTGACGTCCATAAAAGTGAATACTAGACGGGTTCCCGAATATTTCTGTCATATATGGAATCATCTTTTCGACCACTTCTGGGTGAGTCGGAGATGTCGCAGCATGATCTAAGTAAATGCGTTCCATTAAATCTCCTTCTTTCCAAATCGTTTCACAAGGAATTAAATGTAAAACATATAGCCCCCGTGATTTTCTTCCTCATAACGTACTAAATCTTCTAACGTTGTACTATCTAACACTTCTTGCACCGCATCACGAACACGCATCCATAACTGGCGCTGTGCTGGCTCTTCTTCTTCTATCATTTCTACAACACTAATCGGTCCCTCTAATACACGGATCACATCCCCAGCTGTAATGTTAGCTGGTTGATCAGATAATACATATCCGCCATATGCACCTCGCGTACTCTTCACAAGACGAGCGTTACGAAGTGGTGAAATTAATTGCTCTAAGTAATGCTCCGATAAGTCATGCGCCTGCGCAATTGATTTTAATGAAATCGGACCTTCACCAAACTTTTTTGCAAGATCGATCATAATTGTTAAGCCATAGCGGCCCTTTGTTGAAATCTTCATCTATTTTGCACCTCTTTTCAAATTTTCACTTCTATTGGTTATATCTTATTTATAAAAAGAACACAATTTAAAATCCTATGAAATTATAGCATAATATAGTATTATAAGAAATTTCAACTTGTGTATCAAAATGATAACATAAAATCACATTGAAAAACTCGGGAATTATTACAATTGAAAGAAAAATGAAAATATTCATCTTCATTTTTCCCATAAAACAGCATACTATTTCAAATTCCATAGAAAAAAATGATACGATAGAACGAGATTATATGTTAAGGGAGACGGTCTAAATGAAACAACCACTCGCACATCGAATGCGCCCTACAAATATTCAAGAAATTATTGGGCAACAGCATTTAGTTGGTGAAGGAAAGATTTTATGGCGAATGGTCCAAGCAAATCATTTTCAATCTATGATTTTATACGGTCCTCCAGGTACAGGAAAAACATCCATTGCCAGTGCAATTGCAGGAAGTACCGGTACCCCGTTTCGTCTATTAAACGCTGTTACTCACAATAAAAAAGATATGGAAGTTGTCGTACAAGAAGCGAAGATGCATCGACACCTCGTTTTAATTTTAGATGAAGTTCACCGTCTAGATAAAGCAAAGCAAGACTTTCTATTACCTCATTTAGAAAGCGGACTTCTTACTTTAATTGGTGCAACGACAAGTAATCCATTCCATGCAATAAACTCCGCTATTCGAAGCAGATGTCAAATTTTCGAATTACACGCACTAACAGAAGATGATATTTTAATTGGGTTAAAAAGAGCTTTAGAAGATAAAGAAAAAGGCCTTGGAGAATATGCTGTAACGATAACAGATGAAGCACTACATCACTTTGCAAACGCCTCTGGTGGTGATATGCGTTCCGCTTATAACGCACTTGAGCTTGCTGTATTATCCAGCTTTACTACAGACGATCAAGCGGCTGAAATCACACTCGATATTGCAGAAGAATGCTTACAAAAGAAGAGCTTCGTTCACGACAAAGGCGGCGATGCTCATTATGACGTATTATCAGCATTTCAAAAATCAGTGCGCGGAAGTGATGTAAATGCAGCGCTCCATTATTTAGCACGCCTTATTGAAGCAGGTGATTTACAAAGTATTGGCAGACGCCTTCTTATTATGGCTTATGAAGATATTGGACTTGCTAGCCCACAAGCTGGACCGCGTACACTAGCTGCAATTGAATCAGCTGAACGAGTCGGATTCCCAGAAGCACGCATCCCACTTGCAAATGCCGTTATCGAGCTATGCTTATCACCAAAATCAAATTCAGCTTATAAAGCACTCGATGCAGCACTACATGATTTACGTAACGATCAAACAGGTGATATTCCAAGCCATTTAAAAGATAGTCATTACAAAGGCGCAGAATCACTTGGAAGAGGCATTGGATATTTATATCCACACGACCATCCAAACGGCTGGGTAAGGCAACAATACTTACCTGATAAAATAAAAAACAAGCAATATTATAAACCGAAAACGACAGGGAAATTTGAGCAAGCACTTTCTACTGTTTATGAAAGATTACAAACTTCGAATAAAACGAAAAATAAAGGGTAACATAAACGAAAACGTCACCATTATGGAGGCTTCGCTTATGAAAACACGTCAAGATGCATGGACAAAAGAAGATGATCTCCTTTTAGCAGAAACTGTTTTACGACATATTCGCAGCGGAAGTACACAAATAAAAGCATTTGATGAAGTCGGCGATGCGTTGAACCGCACTTCAGCAGCTTGTGGCTTTAGATGGAATGCTGAAGTACGAGCGAATTACGAAGATGCAGTGCAGATTGCAAAAAAACAACGTAAAGAATTAAAACGTTCTGAAGCTAAAATAGAAAAAGATCAGTTCACGAAAACGAAACAACTCGTAATCGATGCTGAGTTTTCAGAAGATATTACGCCAAGTAAACAGGAACTTACAATGCAAAATGTCATCTCATTTTTGCAAAACATGGAACATAATAACCCTTCAATCGCAAAGTTGCAAACTGAAAATGATGTATTACAAAATCAGCTCACTTCCCTACAAAAAACGAATAATGAACTTGAAGCAAAATTAGCGGTACTCACAAAAAAACAACAAGCAATCGAAGAAGATTACGCGATGCTTGTTAGAATTATGGATCGTGCTCGAAAACTTGTTTCAGTCGAAGAGCAAGAAGATCAAATTGCCCCGATTTTCAAAACCGATCAAAACGGGAATTTAGATATTATTTATTCTGCAGAGAATTAAAAACAAGGATGTCACTTAGTTAAAAAAGTGACATCCTTGTTTGTTTTCGGTGAACCATATATATCGGCAATTGAAATTATATCAACGATTTTTCGAATATATCTATCACAACTTGCAATATATCAACGATTTTTCAAATATATCTATCACAACTTGCAATATATCAACGATTCGACAAAGGATATCGATTTAACGACAAAGATTGACAATAACATTCCTCCCTGTCATACAAAGAAACGCCCAAAATAGATTGGGTAAATATAATCATTACTTACTAGCCTTGCTCACATTTGAACTAGTAGTAATGCAAATATCTTTATTTCTTTAATACATATAAAAAAGCATATATCCAAAATGGATATATGCTTTCACTTTATTCTTGCCCCACACGTTTCACTTCTACGTTTTTAATACGTTCACGTACAACGTGACTTGCCATAATTAAGCCTGCCACAGATGGTACGAATGCATTTGATGAAGGTGGTAATTTCGCTTTACGAATTTTTGCATTTTCGTCTGGTACGATCTCTTTACGTACTTCTTCACGAATTACGATTGGATTCTCGTCAGAGAAGACAACTTTTACACCTTTTTTAATACCCTCTTTACGAAGCTTCGTACGAATTACTTTCGCAATTGGATCTGTATGTGTTTTAGAGATATCCGCAATACGGAAACGAGTTGGGTCCATTTTATTTGCTGCACCCATACATGAGATAATTTTAATTTTACGACGTAAACATTGTTTAATTAAATGGATTTTGAACGTAATTGTATCAGATGCATCCACTACGAAATCTAAACCGTATTTAAAGAACTCTTCATATGTTTCATCTGTATAAAACATTTCTAGTCCAATTACTTCACATTCCGGATTAATGTCTGTAATACGCTCTTTCATTAATTCTACTTTTGAACGTCCTACAGTAGATACTAAAGCATGAATTTGACGGTTTACGTTTGTAATATCTACAACGTCTTTATCAACTAATACGAGACGTCCTACGCCAGAACGTGCTAACGCTTCTGCCGAAAATGACCCTACGCCACCAATTCCTAAAATACCGACTGTACTATTTTTTAATATTTCAAGTCCTTCTTTACCGAAGGCTAATTCATTACGTGAAAATTGATGTAACATTCAGCTCTACACTCCTATTACAAAAATGGTCTACCATGTATTCTAGCGTTTTTCCGACTATTTGTATAGAAAAAGTTATAGAATTCCTAAAAATACATATTTCGAAAATGAAAACATAGTGTACACCGGACTTTTTAAACTTCCCTTTCAATACATGTTTAAAAAGGAGGATTCAGAGGGACGAGCAGATCCAGGCGCTGAAGCCAGGAGGAGCGCAGTGTAGAAATACTACTCGAGCACCGGACTAGCATACGTAACGATGAGATGCGACAGTTATCTGAACCGGAATTTTTAAACTTCCTTCCAATACACCTTTAAAAAGGAGGATTCAGAGAACCGAGCAGATCGAGGCACGTATGATAGGAGGAGCGTAGTGTAGAGTTACTACTCGAGCACCGGACTAGCATACGTAACGATGAGATGCGACAGTTATCTGAACCGGAATTTTTAAACTTCCTTCCAAAAAAAGTCTAGATGGTATTAGTATAACCATCTAGACCCTATTCTTACTTCTCTTCTTTTAAGCTTAATTTTAAGTTTAACTCTTCAAGCTGCGCTTCTGCAACTGGGCTTGGAGCTTCTGTTAATAAGCAGCTTGCGCTTGCTGTTTTCGGGAATGCAATTGTATCACGAAGGTTCGTACGGCCTGCAAGTAACATAACAAGACGGTCTAAACCTAATGCGATTCCGCCGTGTGGTGGTGTACCGTATTCGAATGCTTCTAATAAGAATCCGAATTGCTCTTGCGCTTCTTCTTGTGAGAATCCAAGTGCTTTGAACATTTTTTCTTGTACGTCACGCTCGTAAATACGAAGTGATCCGCCACCAAGCTCATAACCGTTTAATACAAGGTCATATGCTTGTGCACGTGCTTTTTCTGGTGCTGTTTCTAGTAGCTCAACATCTTCACGGAATGGCATTGTGAATGGGTGGTGAGCTGCGAAGTAACGATCTGCATCTTCATCGTACTCAAGAAGTGGCCAATCAGTTACCCATAGGAAGTTAAATTTACTTTCGTCAATTAACTCAAGCTCTTTACCTAGACGTAAACGAAGTGCGCCTAAGCTATCTGCAACAACGCTCTTCTTATCTGCTACAAATAGTAATAAGTCGCCAGCAGTAGCTTCTAATGTAGTCATTAACACGTTTGCATCTTCTTCACCGAAGAATTTCGCAATCGGTCCTTTTAGGCCGTCTTCTTCAACTTTAAGCCAAGCTAGACCTTTTGCACCGTATACTTTCACAAATTCAGTTAATGCATCGATGTCTTTACGAGAGTATTTACTTGCAGCACCTTTTGCATTAATTGCTTTTACTTGTCCGCCGCTTTCTACAGCACTTGTAAACACTTTAAATCCACAACCTGCTGCAAACTCAGATAAGTCTGTTAGTTCCATTTCAAAGCGTGTATCTGGCTTATCAGAACCGTAGCGAGCCATTGCATCAGCATATTTCATACGAGGGAATGGTGCACTAACTTCTACACCTTTTGCATCCTTCATAACTTTCGTCATCATACGCTCCATCATATCTAAAATTTCATCTTGTGTTAAGAATGAAGCTTCGATATCGATTTGCGTGAATTCTGGTTGACGATCCGCACGTAAATCTTCGTCACGGAAACAACGTGCTACTTGATAGTAACGCTCAAATCCGCCGACCATAAGAAGCTGTTTAAATAACTGTGGTGACTGTGGTAATGCATAGAATTCACCATCATGTACACGACTTGGTACTAAATAGTCACGAGCTCCTTCTGGCGTGCTTTTCGTTAAAATTGGTGTTTCGACTTCTAAAAACTCTTCTGTATCTAAGAAATTACGAATTGTTTTTGTTACGTCGTGACGCATTTTGAATGTGTTGAACATTACAGGACGACGTAAGTCTAAATAACGATATTTTAAACGCACATCTTCTGATGCATCTGTATCATCAGCAATGATAATTGGCGTTGTTTTCGCTGCATTTAGTACATTTACTTTTGTTGCTTGTACTTCAATACGACCAGTTGCCATATTGTCATTAATTGCGCCTTCACCACGTTCAACAACTGTACCTTCTACGTGTAATACGTATTCACTACGAATTGTTTCTGCTACTTCTAACGCTTCTTTTGATGTTTCTGGGTTAAATACAACTTGTACGATACCTGTGCGGTCACGTAAATCGATAAAGATTAATCCACCTAAGTCACGGCGTTTTTGTACCCAACCTTTTAATTGAACTGTTTGTCCAACAGCTTCTACTGTTACTTTTCCACATGCATGTGTTCTTTCAGCCACTGTAAGTTCCCCCTATATTAATTTCTCTGCTACGTATGAAGCAAATACATCTAACGCTACTTCTTCTTGTTCACCTGTTGCCATATCTTTTAAGTTAATGATACCTTTATCCAGCTCATCTTCTCCTAATACAGCTACAAATTTCGCCTTTAGACGATCTGCTGATTTAAATTGTGCTTTCATTTTGCGATCTAAATAATCTTTTTCAACTGACAATCCAGCTTTACGAAGATTGAACGCAACTTTTGCAGCATGGTCTTTCGCTTTTTCACCGAGCGCTACAACGTAACAATCAATGCTATGTTCAAGTGGTAATTCAATATTTTCAGCTTTTAGCGCCATAATTAAACGTTCAATACTCATTGCAAAACCGATACCTGGCATTTCTGGTCCACCGATTTCTTGTACAAGTCCGTTATAACGGCCACCACCGCTTAATGTAGTGATCGCACCGAAACCTTCTGCCTCACTCATAATTTCAAAAACAGTGTGTTGATAGTAGTCTAAACCACGTACTAAGTTCGGATCTTTTTCAAATGGAACATCCATCATCGTTAATAGTTCTTGAACTTTGTCGTAGTATACTGCTGAATCTTCGTTTAAGTATTCTGTAATAGATGGTGCTGTTCCCATTAATTCATGGTTACGGTCTTTCTTACAGTCTAAAATTCGAAGTGGGTTCTTTTCTAAGCGAGATTGACAGTCAGAGCAGAATTCGCCGATACGTGGCTCAAAGTGTGCGATTAATGCATCACGGTGTGCTTGACGGCTCGCTGCATCGCCTAAACTGTTTAATACAACTTTAATATTTTTTAAGCCCATGCCGCGGTAAAATTCAACAGCAAGTGCAATTACTTCTGCATCAATTGCAGGATCATTACTGCCGATTGCTTCGATACCGAATTGTACGAATTGACGATAGCGACCTGCTTGTGGTCTTTCATAACGGAACATTTGACCGATATAGTATAATTTCGTTGGTTGTGTTGCATCACCAAACATTTTATTTTCAACGTAAGAACGTACAACAGGTGCAGTACCTTCTGGACGTAATGTTAAGCTGCGCTCTCCACGATCTTGGAATGAGTACATTTCTTTTTGTACGATATCTGTCGTATCACCAACACCACGTAAAAATAGCTCCGTGTGCTCAAAAATTGGTGTACGAATTTCTTTATAATTGTAACGACGGCAAATTTCGCGTGCTTGCCCTTCGATATACTGCCATAACTCAACAGTGCCTGGAAGAATATCTTGCGTTCCGCGTGGGATTTGAATAGACATATTCAGTTCCTCCTCAAATTGTTTTAATCTTAATAAAAATAAAAAAACTCCCGCCTCTACTGTTTAAACAGTAGGGACGAGAGTATTATACCCGTGGTGCCACCCTAATTGAAGCACGTATGCTTCCACTTTTTTAATAACGCTTAAATATGCGTTCATCCCTACTAAGCATATATGCCGTTCAAGTTGAAACCTCTAGAGTGTCATTCAATCAGTCATCATGCAGAAATGTTTTCAGCCTAAGACATTCCTTCTCTTTCCATGTGTGTCTCATTTACTCTTCTCTATCAACGGTTATATTCATATGTAAATATAAAATTACTATACGTTTGTTAAGTAGGATTGTCAAGTGCTCTAAGAACGTTCAATCTGCTTCTTTAGACGCTTTACATCTTGAAGAGAAATCCCAAACTCGGAAGCAAGCTCCATTGAAGTATTGTTTTGCTCTTTTGAAATAAAATCATGAAAATTCACGTTAAATAGTTGATTTGCACCATTTGTAACAGAATGCCCTTTTTCATTCATGCGCATACGTATATCCCTCACATTCAATATGGATGTTTTACTTTTTATTGTTCCATATTGATGAGAGAGTTATACATAACCGAAACTGCTATTGATTCCAAATAAACATTAGTATTCGATTTATAACAATAACAATAGCCAGTCCACTTGCTAGCATATGATGCTTCAAATGATATAATGCTGCAACACCTACTCCAAATACGATAATTTCTAATAATACATGTAATATACCTTTTACTTCCCATTCTGCATGTGGAGCTCCAAATAACCCCCAAATGGCAGTAACAACAATCGGAATAATAATAGCAAGTGTAATTTTTATAGCTGTTGTTGTTCCTACTCGAAACCCCCAGTATCCAACAATCCCAAGAATACATAACTCTAGCATAAAACGTAAAGCTATATTAAATTCTTGAAGCATACTACACCTTCTTTTCCTTTTATTCCCCTTCAAATTAATCGTATGATAAATGAACAAAACATACAACAATGTATAAAAAAGAGAGGATTATATAACCCTCTCTTTTTTATCAACACTATTTACTTTCTACAATTAAGGTCACCGGACCATCATTGATTAAAGAAACGTCCATCATTGCTCCGAATTTCCCTGTTTCTACATGCAATCCTTGTTTGCGAACTTCTTCATTAAAGAAATCGTATAAACGCTCTGCATAGTCAGGTTTCGCAGCATCCATAAAGTTTGGACGTCTCCCCTTGCGACAATCTCCGTATAATGTGAATTGCGAAATAGATAGAACTTGTCCTTCTACATCAAGTACAGAATGATTCATCTTTCCGCTCTCATCTTCAAAAATACGTAAGTTTGAAATTTTTTCCGCAATGTAAGTTGCATCTTTTTCTGTATCTTCGTGCGTAATGCCAACTAGTAATGTTAAACCGAACGGAATTTGTCCTACGATCTCACCGTCTACCGTGACAGACGCTTTCTTTGATCGTTGTAAAACAACTCTCATCTTTCTACACTCCCTATTAATGCATCATGCGTCGTACTGCATAAATTTCCGGAACACGTTTAATGCGTTCTACTACTTTTTTCAAATGTTGTAAGTTACGAATTGAGATTGACATATTAATTGTCGCCATCTTATTACGGTCACTTCTACCAGAAACAGCTGAAATGTACGTTTTCGTCTCTGTAACAGCTTGCAGTACTTCATTTAATAAACCACGGCGATCGTAACCTGAAATTTCAATATCAACGTTATACTCAATTTCTTTTTCAGGGCTACCTTCCCACTCTACTTCTAATAATCTTTCTACAGCTTCTTCTGTATGAACATTTACACAATCACGGCGGTGAATCGATACGCCTCGGCCTTTTGTAATATATCCAACGATATCATCGCCCGGAACTGGGTTACAGCATTTCGATAAACGGATTAATAAATTATCAGCACCGCTTACTTTTACACCAGAATCCCATTTTCGAATTTTCATCGGTTTACGAACTTCTTTAACTTCAACAATCTCTTCTTCTTCGCGTTGTTTGCGGAACTTGTCCGTTAGTCGCGTAACAATTTGCGAAGCTGTAATTCCGCTATATCCAACTGCTGCAAACATATCTTCTTCATTTGCAAAGTTAAATTTCTCAGCGACGCGTTTTAAGTTATCAGGCGCTAATACTTCTTTCATCTCATACTCTAGACCACGTACTTCCTTTTCAACAAGTTCACGGCCTTTTTCAATATTTTCGTCTCTACGTTGTTTCTTAAAGAATTGACGAATTTTATTTTTTGCATGAGATGTTTGAGCAAGTTTTACCCAATCTTGACTTGGGCCATAGGAATGTTTCGACGTTAAAATTTCAATGATGTCGCCTGTTTTTAATTTATAATCCAGCGTCACCATTTTACCGTTTACTTTTGCACCAATTGTTTTATTCCCAATTTCCGAATGGACACGATACGCGAAATCAATCGGAACCGATCCAAGTGGTAATTCCATTACATCGCCTTTCGGTGTAAAGACGAATACCATGTCAGAGAATAAATCAATTTTTAATGACTCCATAAATTCTTCTGCATTAGAAGTTTCATTTTGCCATTCTAATATTTGACGGAACCATGTGAGTTTCTTCTCTAATGTACCTGTTGTTTCTGCTGTTTTTCCTTCTTTATACGCCCAGTGTGCCGCAATCCCGAATTCTGCAATTTCGTGCATTTCTTTCGTACGAATTTGCACTTCAAGTGGGTCACCTTTCGGTCCAATTACGGTCGTATGAAGAGATTGATATAGATTTGCTTTTGGCATTGCAATATAATCTTTAAAACGACCTGGCATCGGCTTCCAGCACGTATGAATAATTCCAAGCACCGCATAACAATCTTTAATACTATTTACAACAACACGTACAGCTAATAAATCGTAAATTTCATTGAACTGCTTATTTTGCAGTGCCATTTTACGATAAATACTGTAAATATGTTTCGGTCTTCCAGAAATCTCAGGTTGAATTGCAACTTCTTTTAATTTCTCACGAATACCAGTCATTACTTCGTCTAAATATTCTTCACGTTCTGCACGTTTACGCTTCATTAAATTTACAATACGATAATATTGCTGTGGATTTAAATAGCGAAGTGACGTATCCTCTAGCTCCCATTTAATAGTACTAATTCCGAGTCTATGTGCTAAAGGTGCAAAGATTTCTAACGTTTCATTCGCTATGCGACGCTGCTTCTCTTGAGGCAAATGTTTCAATGTACGCATGTTATGAAGACGATCAGCTAGTTTAATTAAAATAACTCTAATATCTTGAGCCATTGCAATAAACATTTTGCGATGGTTTTCTGCTTGTTGTTGTTCGTGAGATTTATATTTGATTTTCCCAAGCTTTGTAACACCATCAACAAGCATAGCAATTTCTTTGTTAAATTCCCGTTCAATATCTTCTAACGTAATCTCTGTATCTTCCACTACATCATGTAAGAAACCTGCTGATACCGTAGCTGGATCCATGTGTAAATCAACTAAAATACCTGCAACTTGAATCGGATGAATAATATACGGTTCACCCGATTTTCTATATTGTTCGCTATGCGCATCACGTGCATATTCATAGGCACGTGCCACTAGCTCAATATCTTCATCCGCTAAATATTGACTTGCTTTCTCGAGTACCTGTTCAGCTGTTAGTACCTGCTCATTTGCCATCGAATCACCTTTTATTGAAAATTGACTTTATCTTTATTTAATAGAATAAATTATATTCTATCATTATAACCCAATGATTGTGAATTGTGAAAAGGAAAAGATTTTACTGACATTTCACCATGATTTTTTGTTCAATTATACAAAAGTACCCGCTCCTCTCCAAGAGATTCACGGGTACTTTTTATCACCGTAGTTTTACCTATATAGTGATTAGTATTTTTCTAATACTAATACATCGTAACCATCTAACATTTTACGACCATCTAAGTAAGTAAGCTCTACTAAGAATGCAATTCCTGCTACAACTCCGCCTAGCTCTTCAACTAACTTAATTGTCGCTTCGATTGTTCCACCTGTAGCTAATAGATCATCTGTAATTAATACGCGTTGACCTGGCTTAATTGCATCTTTATGGATTGTTAAAACATCCGTTCCATATTCTTTACCGTAGTCAACTGTAATTACTTCACGTGGTAATTTCCCTAATTTACGAACTGGTGCAAATCCTACTTCTAACGCATAAGAAACTGGGCAACCGATAATGAAACCACGAGCTTCTGGTCCTACTACAACATCGATATCTCTTTCTTTTGCGTACTCAACGATTGCATCTGTTGCTGCTTTGTATGCTTTACCGTCATTCATTAAAGGTGTAATGTCTTTGAACACAATACCTTCTTTCGGATAATCCGGTACAATTGCGATATGTTGCTTGAAATCCATATTTCTGAATCCTCCTCAGATCTAAAAGGTTTGTAAATACAAATCCTTTACCCTAACTGTTCTACTTCTTTATGATTACGAATCGTTTCAAACCATGTATATAGTTGCTGATATGTGCTATAAACCAATTCTTTTTCTAATTGTAAGTGGTTCATTTTCTCACGATATGTGTTCGATTCAATTAAATCACGCTTTTGTTTTTTGTCTGCCATAAAAATGACGCCATCTTTTATTGTAACAAATTCTAACTCAAAAAACACCTGTGTCATGAAATTTACTGTATCTTTTGACCAACCTTTATGACGACATAGTTGTTCTCCATATTGTCTTAAAGAAAATGGTGTTTTTTGGTTTAAGAAAGAATAGTACCATTTAAAATGTTCTCTCGTAGGAACTGTACTAAATAAATGGTTATTCTCTTGATAAAACAGCGTATAAATTCGCGCTGGGAATCCTACTTTAAATAACTCACGTAATTCATCTGTTCCTTTTGGCAAATCGAGTAACACGATGTATTGATCATCTAAATGCGTTACTTCTGACGCATGCATAAGCTTTTCTTTATAGTCCTCTAAAGAAAATTTATTCAATACCTCTTCAGAAAAATACACCATTGTTATTTTTTCTTTCGGAAGTTCTGCTAAATTTGCTTCTGCATTACGCATACTACGCCAATCAAATAATTGCCACGCCTCTACAGCAATATCTTGTACCATTAGTTGTGGCTTCTTAAAATTATTCCATTCATTGATGGATGCTTCCCCTATTACAGATACCTTTGCAACTGGAGAGATTTCTTTCGCATATGCACCGAAACCGAATCCAATTGTATCCAGTGTTGCTTGTCCATCACGAAGAGCCATTTTTAAATGAGAGCCATCTGATCCGATTGCGCGAATACTTTCTAACTCTGCATCTTTCACTGCAATACGTGGTTTCGGATTTCCAATACCAAACGGTGCTAGTTTTTGCATATCTTCAATTGCCGCTAGCGTTACATCCTCTACTTTGCAAAAAACATCAACTGCTGTAATTGGAATAAAATCTTCTTCTGTTAAAATTGCATCTGCTTGTTCATTTAAGCGGCGACGTAATTCATCTACATCATTCATATGTAGCGTCATTCCCGCTGCCATCGGATGCCCTCCGAAGTGTGGCAATAACTCTCTACAATCTGATAAGTTTGCAAACAAATCAAATCCTGCAATACTACGCGCTGAGCCTTTTGCTGTTTCTTTAATAGGATCAATGCTTAATACAATCGTCGGACGATAAAAACGTTCAACTAATTTAGAAGCAACAATTCCAATTACCCCTGGGTTCCAGCCTTCTTTTGCAAGTACTAATACTTTGTTTTCTTCTGGTGGGAAGTTATTTTCAACTTCAGCGATAGCCTCTTCTGTAATTTGCTTTACAATATCTTTTCGCAGTTTGTTCAGCTCATCAATTTCTTCGGCCAACTCTTTCGCTTCCTCTGGATCATCTGATAATAAAAGGTGTACAGCCGGCGCTGCATCTTCTAAACGTCCGACCGCATTAATACGCGGTGCGAGTGAGAAGCCAATACTCTCTTCTGTAATTTCACTTTGCGAAACGTTAGCAACTTTAAATAGCGCCTTTAGTCCGATATTTTTCGTCATACGCATATGTTTTAAACCGCGTTTCACTAGCAACCTATTTTCACCATGAAGTGATACTAAATCGGCTACTGTACCGATTACTGCAATCTCTAATAAATGTTCTGGTACACGGCCTAATAGTGCATGCGCAACTTTAAACGCAACACCTACACCAGCTAAATAGTGAAACGGATATACACCGCCATCTAATTTCGGATGTATAATCGCAAGTGCTTCTGGCAATTCTGGCGGTGGCTCATGGTGATCTGTAATAATTAGATCTATTCCAAGCTCCTTTGCTACATTCGCTTCATTTACTGCTGCGATGCCAGTGTCAACAGTAATAATCAGTGAGAACCCTGCGCTATGCGCCCAACGAAACGCTTCTTCGTTCGGTCCATACCCTTCTGTAAAACGATTTGGAATGTAAAATTCTACTTCTGCACCTAATTCTTGAAGAGCAAGATATAAAACCGTCGTACTACTTACTCCGTCCGCATCGTAATCACCAAATATTAATATTTGCTCTCCATTTTGAATCGCCTTATTTACACGTTCTACCGTTCTATCCATTCCTTCTAATAAAAATGGATCATGAAATTCTTGATTTTCTGTATTTAAAAAATCTAAAATCTTATCTTCTGTATCTAGTCCTCTACCGAGGAATAATGAAACGACAAGTGGCGATAACTGTAATTTACTTGCTAATTCACTCACTCGCTCGTCATTATATTCTTTTTCTTTCCAACGCGTCTTCGGTTGTAACACGAAATCACCCCTTAACCTGTTTATTATACAAGACAGATTAAGGGGTGACAATATAATGCAAACTACGATGCAATATCTATATACAAAAATGTTAATGATGTTTAATTTGGAGAATACGGATTTATATGTACGAATACATTTTGTACATTCTCTTGTTTCATAAGTATTTGTTTCACATGTTTTCCAATGCGGTGTCCTTCTTCTACAGTAATGTATGGATCTACAGACACTTTAATATCGACAATAACATAATGACCATGCTCCCGTGCATATAAAGAACCAATTTTTTTCACACCATCTACTTGAAGAACTGCTTCTCTAAGCGGAATAACATCCTCCTCATGAAGAACATGGTCAAGCGTTGCATGAATTGCTTCCGCTCCAATGCTCCATGCCATTTTTACAACAAGAAGTGAAACAGCTAATCCTGCAATCGGATCAGCGTATACAAGCCAGTCTATACCAAGCTTACCACCGATTATAGCTGCACAAATACCGATTAAAGCTGCAATTGAAGAAAATACATCCGAACGGTGCTCATATGCATTTGCAATAATTGCATCACTATTTACCCTCTTCCCTAATCGGAATTTATATTGGAACATTCCTTCTTTCACGATAATCGAAAGAACAACAGCAAAAATCGTAATTCCTTTCGGTGGTTCTAGTTCCTGCGAAAAAGCTTTTATAGACGAAATCGCTATCTCGAGTCCCACAATAAATAATAATACCGCAACAATAATCGCTGAAATCGATTCCGCTTTACCATGACCATACGGATGATCTTCATCAGGTGGCTGCTTTGCCGCTCGCAATCCAAAAAGTACTGCTAGCGAACCAATTACATCTGATGCAGAATGCACCGCATCTGCTAACAGTGCTTTACTGTTCCCAATATAACCAATTACCGCCTTTACAATTGCTAATATAATATTACCAACGATCCCGACAATAGCACCAAACTCGGCCTGTTTAAAACGTTCATCTTTTTCCATAATTAAAATCCCTTCTTTTCTTAACCTATCATTTTATTTTAACAAAAACAGCGATAAAACCACCACTTTCTTCCATATTATTCCCGTTAAAAAGTTGCTATCTTATTGTATCCACAAACGAAAAAAGAGATGCCTCATAAAGAGACATCATCTTTTCTATACTTGCGGTTCAGATTCTACTTTCTCAACCTTCTTCTTGTTTTTACCTCTTTTCAAACGACGGTTTTCAAGCATTAACCAAATTTGAGAAGCAACGAAAACAGAAGAGTACGTACCTACAATTAATCCAACAAGTAACGCAAACGAGAAGTTACGTAATGACTCACTACCGAAGATAAGCAGTGCAATTACTGGGAATAACACTGTTAATACTGTGTTAATCGAACGACCAAGCGTTTGGCGAATACTTGCATTTACGATTTCTTCTAAGTCTTTTATATCGCGAACTCGTTTTTTCTGTTTGTATAATTCACGGTTTCTATCAAATGTAACAATCGAGTCATTAATAGAATAACCGATGATTGTTAGTACTGCAGCGATAAACGTTAAGTCTACCTCCAATTGGAAAATACTAAACATAACAACCATAACGAATGCGTCATGTAGTAACGCAAGCACTGCAGATAACGCATACGTAAATCGGAATCGAATACTTACGTATAAAATGATAACTGCAGAAGCAATCAGTACAGCGATAAATGCATTTCGTGCAATTTCTTTCCCGATTGTCGGTGAAACTGTACTTATGTTTGGATCTGTACCATATTTATCGTGGAAGAATGTTTTTGTTTTCGCAATTTCATCTTTTGATAAAACACCTAATGTACGAACTGCGAAACCTTTATTGTCATCTCCAGTCGGTACAATATTTTCTTCCTTCACATCAATGTTCAATTCTTTAAAATCTTTATGAACATCAGACACCGTAACGGCTTGTTTTGATTGCAAGTCAATACGTGTACCACTTGCAAAGTCAATACCAAGATTCAATTTGAAAATTGGTAAGATAATTGCACCCGCAATCACAACTACAATCGAGAAGATAAGGAATTTATGACCGATATTTACAAAGTTAATACGATCAAATCTCGTTGGCGGATGTACTACACCTTTTGTTAATGGAATAATATCCTTTTGTTTCACACCAAAATATCCTGGTTTTTTATCAAAGTAACGGCTCTTTACAAGTAAACCTAGTAAGAAACGAGTACCGAATACGTTCGTAATAAAACCAACTAAAATACTTACGATTAAACTTGTTGCGAATCCTTTTACAGAGCTATTACCATAAACGAATAACACACCAGCTGCTGCAAGAGTCGTAACGTTTGCATCTAGAATTGTTGCTAATGAACGATGGTTACCAGCACGAAATGCCGACATCATGGACTTACCAATTTTCAGCTCTTCTTTCAATCTCTCGTACGTAATAATATTCGCATCAACTGCGATACCTACCCCGAGCACTAACGCCGCAATACCTGGCAACGTAAGAACTGCATGCATCCAGTTAAAGACAAGTAATGTAACGAAAATGTATAGACCTAACATAATAACCGCTACAAGTCCTGGTAAACGGTAGAATACAAGCATAAATAAGAAAATAAGAGCGATACCAATCGCACTAGCGAAAATCGTTTGCTCTAACGCTTGTTGACCAAATTTCGCTCCAACAGATGTTGAATACATTTCTTTCAAATCAACAGGAAGTGCACCTGCATTTAATAAAGATGAAAGTTGTTTCGCACTTTCAACTGTGAAGTTTCCACCTACAATAGATACCTCAGCTTGGTTAAATACTTGGCTTACTGTTGCCGCTGATAAGAACTTCGGATTCGGTTTTGCAGATTCTGCTTTATATGAATCTTTTCCTTCTTCAAAGTCCAGCCAAATCACCATTAAATTCGTTGGTGGTGGCATTTTAGAAATTTTTTCAGTTACTTCACGGAATTTTTCAGCGCTTTTTAGTGTAAGACCTACGCTCGCACGGCCTTGCTCATCAAATGTTTGCTTCGCTCCGCCGCCTTTTAAATCCGTTCCATCCATAAGAAGGTTATCATCCACATCACGGAATGTTAATTTCGCTTGTGTTGATAACATTTCACGTGCTTTTTGCTGATCTTGTACACCAGCAAGCTGTACACGAATTCGATCTTGCCCTTCGATTTGAATGTTCGGCTCACTTACACCGAGAACATTGACACGATTTTCAAGAGCACCTACTGTACTTACAAGTACGTCTCGATCGATTTTATCACCTTTTTTGGCTGGTTTTACTTCATACAGAATTTCAAAACCACCGCGAAGGTCTAGTCCTAGACTAATTCCTTTTGCTATGTCTTTTCCCGCCGCACCAATTACTCCACCGATTAATAAGACGATGAGGAAAAAGGCGGCAATTCTCGTACCACGCTTTGCCATATGTACCCTCTTTCTGCTACTAACACTTTAAATAAATCTCTTACGATTCACTTTTATACGTGTGCATACGCCTAGTTAGTAGACTTCCTTTCTATAATTTTTGCTAGTTCATCACTAGCTGTATAGGTAAGCTTTTACACTACCTAGACTTTCATCATTTATTTTCCTCTTCACTACCTCCTTTATATATAATCTTAGACATAATTATTTCCTCTTTATCAATACATATCATTATACTGCAAAAGGAAGAACAAACCAATTGCAGTCGGTTATTTATTTTCGTACTCATCAAATGACCAAAGTGGCGCTTGGTACGCTTCAACAGTTAAATATGTCATATACTCATTAGCACTTACTCTTAATACATCATTTACCAATTCATATAATCTAACATCACTGTCTATCTTTTTCCACTTTTTCACTTTGAGAAACTTCCAAATATCATCATCTGTCACTCGGTCGTAACCGAACATGTGAAACTCTTCTACTTTACTTTCTAAAACGACTTGTAACTGTCCGCGGTATGATTCTACCAAAGCCTCTTTATCTAACATCTATAACATCTCCTTCTTATTTCAGCACGAAAAAGTCGCTTTAATCCCGCTCTAATGGACAGCAATAACTACTTTCAAGAGCGCTATCATAGTTCACTCTCTTAAATGCTTGTCATTCTTGTCTCGTACGTGCATATAAATTATTGTAAATCATTCCATTGATTTTGAGAAGGTAGGAGAAGAACATGACGAGACAAAGCTTTTTAAAAGGCGCATTTATTTTAATGATAGCCGGATTTATTACAAAAATACTCGGTTTCATCAATCGTATAGTAATGGCACGTATTTTAGGTGAAGAAGGCGTTGGTCTTTATATGATGGCCGTTCCTACATTCATTTTAGCAATTACATTAACACAAATCGGTCTTCCTGTCGCAATCGCAAAATTTGTAGCAGAAGCGGAAGCTGTGAACGATAAACAAAGAGTTAAAAAAATATTAACTGTATCACTAGCTGTTACATCCGTTATTAGTATCATATTAACAATCGGAATTATGTTCCTCACACCTATTTTAGCAAAAACATTATTAACCGACGAAAGAACGTACTATCCATTAATAGCCATTTTGCCCGTCGTTCCTGTTATTGCCATTTCTTCTGTTTTGCGCGGTTACTTTCAAGGGAAACAAAATATGAAACCTAGCGCTTATGCACAAGTTCTAGAACAAGTTGTCCGCATTACCATTATCGCTATATGCATTCAATTATTTTTACCTTACGGCGTAGAATATGCTGCAGCCGGTGCTATGTTATCAGCTGTTCTCGGTGAAGTTGCATCCTTATTATTTTTACTCACGTTATTTCAGCGCGAAAAACATTTATCAATACGCTCTGGATTTTTCACTACTGTAAAGGAGAGCAAAGGAACATTTTATTCCCTTATGGATATAGCTCTTCCCACTACAGGAAGTCGTTTAATCGGCTCCGTTTCATATTTTTTTGAACCTATTGTCGTTATGCAAAGCTTAGCAATCGCTGGTGTCGCTGCTTCTGTTGCAACCCAGCAATACGGCATGTTAAACGGTTATGCATTCCCGCTCCTATCACTACCCGCCTTTATTACATACGCTCTTTCTACAGCGCTCGTCCCTTCTATTAGTGAAGCGATGGCAAAAAGACAACATAAATTAGTGGAGCACCGCTTACAACAAGCACTTCGAATTTCATTAATTACCGGGGGATGGTCTGTCGTTATATTATATGTATTCGCTTCTCCTGTTTTAACTCTTATGTACGGATCAGACAGCGCAACAGCATTCATTCAACTTCTTGCACCTTGCTTTTTATTTCATTATTTCCAAAGTCCACTGACCTCTGTTTTGCAAGCTTTAAACTTAGCAAGAGCTGCAATGATGAATACATTTATTGGCGCCACCGTGAAATTAATTGTTATTTTTGTACTAGCCTCAAGGCCAGAATTTCAAATGATGGGAGTTGCTCTCGCTATCGCTGCAAATATTGTAACAGTAACATTTCTTCACTACGCTACTGTTTTAAAAAAGATTACATTTACCATTTACGCAAAAGACTATATTTTCGGCGGACTTGCCATCGGTATCGCAGGCGCCTTCGGTTTTTATATTCATAAATATATTATTTTCTCTCATTCCCTCGGCATACAAACATTATGGGAAATCACTTTAACAACAATTGTTTATATCGTACTTCTCTTCACCTTCAAACTCATTCGAAAAGAAGAGTTAAGTCGTCTCCCTATCATTCGTAAACTTTCATTTTTGAAATAAGTTGAAACTTTAATCAGTGGGGTAATCTCCACTGATTATTAGTTAAACTAATCATTCTTACTCTTTCAAAGAATAAATCTCTAATTTTCTTTTACATCAACAAAAAATTTTCCGTTTTGAAAACTACAGTATAAAATTTGTGTCACATCGTTATAACCTAAGTTTTTTAATTTCTCAATAAGCCATTCATCTGTATGTTCAATCATTTGTAAATGACTAGATTGAATTTCTCCATCAATAATAAGAGGAAGAGTAAACTGCAATACATCCTGTTTATTTTTTTATTTTTGAAAGACAGATAACTTCCCAGACGGTTCCAAAATAGCATATTCTACATCCCGAATATCTCCAACTCCTTGCTCCCTTAATTGCATCATTAAATCATCTATATTATAACGTTGCTTTCTCATCTTCTTTTCATCAATCTTCCCCGCGTTTACAAGAATAGCCGGCTCACCTTCTATTAAATGCCGAAAGCGTTGATACTTTAGGGAAATGACTGACAAAATAATTTGGATGCACATAAGAAAAGTCATCGGAATTAATTGATGCCAAAGTGATTTATCGGTATTTTCAATTGCTACTACAGCCATTTCTCCAAGCATAATAAATACGACTAAATCTAATACACTTAGCTCTCCTATCTCACGTTTACCCATAAGACGAAAAATAATTAAGATGATGGTATACAAAAGCATTGTCCGTCCAATTATTGATATCCATTCCATTTCTACATCTCCTTTTTTACGTATAGACTCCCCTATAAAAAAGAAACTAGTCTAACTTAGACAAAAGGAAAATATGCTTGTATTAAAAAGGGGGAATGTATAAATGGATGGAACGAAAAAATTATCCACTGCAATCGGATTCGGTATTACTACACTATTAATTCTCGCATCTCTTACTAGCATGATTATGGCTCTTTTATTAAAGTTTACGAATATAAACGAAGGGACATTAGCCGTTACTATTTTTATACTCGCTCTTTTATCTATGCTTATGTCTGGTTTTATTGCTGGCAACAAAGCACAGGGGAAAGGGTGGCTAGTAGGTCTCACAACAGGTCTCACGTTCACTATACTCGTTTTTCTAGTTAACTATTTAGGCTTTTCTCAAACTTTATCGAACTCACAATTACTTTATCAATTAGCATTAATGGGGGCGAGTACACTCGGTGGTATTTTCGGTGTAAATATGTCAAAGCAAAGTAACTAAAAAAGGCCCTGCACATTTCATGCAGGGCCTTCCACATTAGTTTTTCACAACTTCACGAATCGCATTGCGATCGAAAGTTAAGTGTGAACCACCAGATTTAATAACAATTTTCGTGTCATCTACTGATTCGATTGTACCGTGTAAGCCACCAATTGTTATGATAGCATCACCTTTTGCTAATTCGTTTTGCATTTGAGCAACTGCTTTTTGACGCTTTTGTTGCGGGCGAATTAATAAGAAATAGAAAATCGCAAACATCGCAACAATCATAACGATATTCATCATACCTGCATTCATCTTTTGTTCCTCCTTTTAAATTATGTATTAGAAGTTTTTAGCATTCGGTTTATTAAAGCCATACTGTTCAAAGAATTCTTCGCGGAAATCGCCAAGACGGTCTTCACGAATAGCTTGTCTCACCTGCTCCATTAAGTTTAACAGAAAATGAAGGTTGTGATAAGACGTTAAACGAATTCCGAACGTTTCATCACATTTCATTAAGTGACGAATGTACGCACGAGAGTAATTTTTACATGTATAGCAATCACAATTTGGATCAAGCGGACCGAAGTCTCTTGCAAATTTCGCATTTTTTACAACTAGACGACCTTCACTTGTCATACATGTACCATTTCGAGCGATACGAGTTGGAAGTACGCAGTCAAACATATCAATACCACGAATTGCACCATCGATTAATGAGTCAGGAGAACCTACTCCCATTAAGTAACGTGGCTTATTATCTGGAAGAAGTGGTGTTGTAAACTCAAGTACACGGTTCATAATATCTTTCGGCTCACCTACAGATAAACCACCTACAGCGTAACCAGGGAAGTCCATTGAAACAAGGTCTTTTGCACTTTGACGACGAAGCTCTTCGTACTCCCCGCCCTGTACAATACCGAATAAACCTTGATCTTGTGGACGTTCATGCGCTTTTAAGCAACGTTCTGCCCAACGGCTTGTACGTTCTACAGACTTCTTCATATATTCAAAAGTAGCTGGGAATGGTGGACACTCATCAAATGCCATCATAATATCTGAACCTAATGCATTTTGAATTTCCATCGCTTTTTCTGGTGATAAGAATAATTTATCTCCATTTAAGTGGTTACGGAAGTGAACGCCTTCCTCTTCAATACGACGGAAGTCACTTAAACTGAATACTTGGAAACCACCAGAGTCTGTTAAGATTGCACGATCCCAGTTCATAAATTTATGCAAGCCGCCTGCTTCACGAATAATTTCATGACCTGGACGTAGCCATAAATGATACGTATTACTTAAAATAATGCCAGAATCCATTGCTTTTAATTCTTCTGGTGACATTGTCTTAACTGTCGCAAGTGTACCAACTGGCATAAATGTTGGTGTATCAAATGAACCGTGCGGTGTATGCACACGACCTAAACGGGCACCCGTTTGTTTACATGTCTTAATAAATTCATAACGAATTGCTGTCATAACTTACTCCTTTTATTTGTTTCTCATTTTAGCGTGAGATGCAACGAACATTGCATCACCGAAGCTAAAGAAACGATATTTTTCTTTTACTGCTTCATTGTAAGCATGAAGTACATTATCTCTATTTGCAAATGCACTTACAAGCATGATTAATGTTGATTTCGGCAAGTGGAAGTTTGTAATTAAACCATCAATTGCTTTAAATTCATATCCCGGATACATGAAAATATCTGTCCATCCAGAAGCGGCGCAAAGCTTACCGTTATGATCTGTTGCAATTGTTTCTAACGTACGAGTTGATGTCGTACCTACAGTAATAATACGTCCACCATTCTCTTTTACACGATTTAATAATGCCGCTGTCTCTTCAGACATATGGTAATATTCTGCGTGCATATGGTGTTCTTCAATCGTATCTGCAGAAACTGGTCTAAATGTTCCAAGTCCTACGTGAAGTGTAATGAATGCTAACTGAACGCCTTTTTGCTTTAACTTCTCAAGTAACTCTTCTGTAAAGTGAAGTCCCGCAGTCGGCGCTGCTGCTGAACCAATTTCTTTCGCATATACTGTTTGATAGCGATCGCGATCTTCTAGCGTCTCTTTAATATATGGAGGAAGTGGCATTTCCCCAAGTTCATCTAAAATTTCATAGAAGATGCCGTCATATGAAAATTCAAGCTGACGTCCACCTTGATCTGCAGTTCCTGTGCAAGTTGCTTTTAATTTTCCTTCGCCAAAAGAGATAACAGTTCCTTCTTTTACACGTTTCGCTGGCTTTACAAGCGTTTCCCACTTATCGCCCTCTTCTTGTTTTAAAAGAAGTACTTCAATGTGTGCGCCTGTATCTTCTTTCACACCATGCAAACGAGCAGGCATAACTTTCGTTTCATTTAAAACTAAACAATCCCCCTCATGTAAGTAGGAGAGAATGTCCGTAAAATGTTTATGCTCAATATCACCTGTTTCACGGTCTAACACCATTAATCTTGATGTTTCACGATCTTCTAACGGGACTTGTGCAATAAGTTCTTCTGGTAAATGAAAATCAAACAGATTTATATCCATAGCTATATCCACCTATTTCTTATTTGAATCGATTTATTATATACATAATAAAAGATAATACAATACTTAACACAATACATGTAATGATAGGAAAATAAAAGGTAACGTTTCCTTTTTTAACAAAAATATCGCCTGGAAGCCTTCCAATGAACTTCCAAGCTAATCCAACAACAATGAGTAAGATCCCCGCTGTAATAAGCAGCTTTGGCATCTCCGTCATACTTTTGGTATCTCCATTCCGAAATGTTCATACGCAAGCGGCGTTACAATTCGGCCCCTTGGCGTTCGTTGTAAAAAGCCAATTTGTAATAAATACGGCTCATACACATCTTCAATCGTATGAGATTCTTCTCCAATTGTTGCTGAAACCGTTTCTAATCCAACTGGACCACCACGGAATTTCTCAATAATACCAAGCAGTAATTTATGATCAATATGATCTAAACCTAATTTATCTACTTGCAGTAGCTCTAATGCCATTTGTGTAATTTCCATCGTAACCGTTCCGTTACCACGAACTTGCGCGAAATCACGTACACGTCTTAAAAGACGATTTGCAATACGAGGTGTACCACGAGCACGCCTTGCAATTTCTAGTGCAGCTAACGAATCAATTTCAACTTCGAATACTTCTGCTGTACGTTCAACAATCGCAGAAAGCTGATCTACTGTGTAATACTCTAACCTTGAAAGTACACCGAATCGGTCACGAAGCGGCGCTGATAATGCTCCGGCGCGTGTCGTTGCTCCAACTAATGTAAATGGCGGTAAATCTAGGCGTACAGAACGTGCTGAAGGCCCTTTTCCAATTACGATATCAAGGCAAAAGTCTTCCATTGCAGGATACAATACTTCTTCAATTGATCTATGCAAACGATGAATTTCATCAATAAATAATACATCTCCTGGCTGAAGCGCTGTTAATACAGCAGCTAAATCTCCTGGTCTTTCAATTGCCGGACCTGAAGTTGTTCTAACATTAACGCCCATTTCATTAGCAATAATATTCGCAAGCGTCGTTTTACCAAGACCTGGTGGTCCATATAAAAGCACATGATCTAACGTTTCTTCACGCATTTTCGCCGCTTCAATAAATACTTCTAAATTATGTTTCGCTTTATCTTGGCCAATATACTGACGGAGCGTCTGTGGCCGTAATGAATATTCTAAATCCGAATCTTCATATGCAGATTCCCCTGAAAGGAGACGTTCGTCCATTATACTCACCTCTTACCATTTAGTAAAAGACTAAGTGCCTTTTTAATATACTGATCCGTCGTTAATGATTCTTTTAATAACTCTGGTACAACGCGAGAAACTTCGCGTTCTGCGTATCCAAGTGCGCGCAGAGCTTCCAGTGCCTCATCAAGCTCAGCTGATGAACCTTTCTTCTCATCAAAACGTTCTGTGTCTGAGAATAAATCAACAAATGCATCTGGTACGACATCTGCTAGTTTTCCTTTTAAATCTAAAATCATTTGGCGTGCTGTTTTCTTTCCGACGCCTGGGAATTTCACTAAAAACTTCTCATCTTCATGCTCAATCGCTTGAACGACCTGTCCTGTTTGACCAGAAGCTAAAATTGCAAGAGCGCCTTTTGGCCCAATGCCAGACACGCCTAACAACTTTGTAAATAATAAACGCTCTTCACGTGTTTTAAACCCGTAAAGTGCCATAATATCTTCTCTCACATAATGATATGTATAGACACGGATTTCTTGCTTACTTCTTTGAAATACATACGGATTCGGTGTGAAAATTTGATAACCAATTCCATTATGATCAATTACGACATATTCCGGCCCTACATACTCCACGTAACCTGTAACATATTCAAACAAAATACGATCTCTCCCTCTTAAATCATGTATTCCATTTTAACATATTTAATGATAGAAAAGCGAGACTGCCCCAACAAATGTTCTCCACTTGAAACTTCTGTTATTTTCCATTGACAGAAAGGTTAAAGCACCTTAATATACAGAGGTCGATAATGATTATCAATACTAATTAAAGGGGTTACATCAGGATGAAACGTAAGCTATTTATTTTATTTACTATTATGCTTGTTGTTCTTTCTATCGTTGGCTGCTCTTCTCAAAAAGAAGAATCGAAAGCAAAAGAACAACCGAAAACAAAAGTTGTAAAACATGCTAAAGGTGAAGCAACAATTCCAGTAAATCCAAAGAGAATTGTTGACTTATCTGGATCAACAGAAGAACTATTACTTCTTGGACACAAACCTGTTGGTACAGCAAATACATATAAAGATAAAATCCAAAATCACTTAACAGATAAGTTAGATGGAGTAAAAGCAGTAGGTTGGTACTGGGCACCTAAAGTTGATTTAGAAGCTGTTACTGCTTTAAAACCAGACTTAATTATTTTAAACAACCGTCAATTAAAAATTTATGATCAACTAGAAAAGGTTGCACCTACAGTTGTTCTAGAAACAAACTTAGAAGACTGGCGTGGTAAATTTAAAGAAGTAGGTAAGCTATTTGGCGAAGAGAAGAAAGCAGACAAATGGATTGCAGACTACGATAAGAAAGCAGACTCTTTATCTAAAAAAATTAAAGAGAAAACAAAAGATGAGAACTTTATGTTCGTTGCAGTTACACCACAAAACTTCCGCGTATACGGCAGCTTCGGATACGGTGACGTCATCTTTAATGACTTAAAACTTCCAGCAACAAAAGGTACAGATTTAAAACAAACAATGGCGCAAGTATCGCTAGAAGGTCTTGTTGCATTCCAACCTGATCAAATGTTTATTGTAAACTTTGGCGGCGAATCTGATAAAGTTTACGAAGACTACAAAAACAGTGCCGTTTGGAAAGACAATAAAGCTGTGAAAAACAATCATGTATATGAAGTATCAAACGAAATCTTCAATACGAAAGCATTCAATCCAATCGGAAAAGATATGCTAATCGATGAAATCGCAAAAGAAATTTTAGCTAAGAATAAGTAAAAAAAAGCAGCTCACCATGAGCTGCTTTTTTTCTTATTTTGCACTGCGTATTGCTTCATTTTTTCAATCGTTCTCACAAAACCTTCTTTTGATTTAATCCGAATACCACGCTTCAATTTCGCACGCTCATAACTCTCAAGCTTTTTCATATCAATTTGGAAGAAGGAGTGAATCGCATTATCACTTTTCGGTACACCTTTGAAAATTTGTAATATCCCTTCCTCTGACACGCCAAAATAACCGCTCGTTTTCAATAACGGAGAAATATCATCAACTTTCTTTTGCAATACAATTTGTACATCATCACGATCAACGAGCTGCCATTCTTTATACTGCTGTAAAAACTTTTCTAAATCCACCACTTTTTCTGTAAGTATTTCCTCACTTACTTCTCCATCAACATACATACGCTCTAATAAAATTGTAACTTCGGGTTCTTTTTTCGTTACTTCTGGTACTGGCCCTTCCGCCTTCACATTCGTTTCATAAACGAAACAAAACATCATAACGAAAGCTTGCACCGCAATCAGTATCCATTTCATTTCCGTTCACCTCTTCTAGGCAAAATCAAACTTTCATTAGTAGTTTTTCCGGAAATGGGGGTTTTATCCATATTACATTTCTTTCGAAAAAATAAAAAATGCAGATAGGCATTTACCTCATCTGCATGTATCATTTACTTTTATATAAAATGAAAGACGCCTGCAAAGCAGGCGTCTTGATGCGTTTACGGCGAGAGACCAGGCGACCACATTCGCGTGTTTAGCACTTAAGCATATCTCTCGTCTTACGTAAATTAGCTCATCGCTTTGTTAATATAACATTAATAAAGTATAAGTGCAACATGTTTATAAAAATATCTTATTTCCTCTTTCATCCAAATTATTTTATGTAAATTATAAATTGATAATTTTAATATATATTACAATAGATATAAAAGCGAAATCATAATAAGTAGGGGATGAATATTGTGAAAAAATAAAGGATGAACGTCTCATTCTTCAAACGTTAAAAAACATACGTATGGCCTTTCTTTTTCAATACATTGGGGTAGTTGGGATTTTAGGCTATATCGGATTCACTGAAGGAATTGATCAAATTACGAAATCTCCATTATGGCTATTATTTATGCTTACGAGTATTTTACTTGCTTATTTACAGTTAAGTGTTTCAATCGATGTAGAAGAAGGCGAAAAGGAAATAAAATTAACCCCTTATTACAAGCTTGTTTTACGCTCTCTTCTTATTGGAATTATTATTACTATTATTTATCTCATTTTCATTCCTGAAAGACCTCTATTTGAAGCTATTCTAACAGGTAGTGTTTTCCTCATATGCTTTTTAGTTTCTTACTCCGTTAGTTATTTTATTAAAAAACGTCGTTTACAAGACAACGATGAATGAAGAGGAAGGGCTATCCCTTCCTCTTTTGTTTTGCTATCGCATAGTACCAGTTAAACCGTAACGAATGTCTCGGAACATATTTCCTATATCACGATTAAAATCGTTTGTAACTGTACCGTTACGTAGGCGTGTGCTCATTGCATCGACACGAGTAAACATATCATTTCTTACAGAAACATAGACATTTCTGTTTCCAACTTCATTTACAACAGCTTGACGAATTTCGTTCGCCATCGCCGTTTCATTTGTCACTGTATTACGCGGTTTTACCGCAATCGCCACATCGTTTCCATATACAACTGTAGACACACGGTCCACGTTATTCATACGTTTCACACGATTTGTAATTTTTTCTGCTGTTTTACCATCATTGTTAATGTATGAATTGTTCATTGTAATATTACGTGTTGGATGTGGATTAGCAATTTGACCGTTGTAATTTACATCTCGGTAATAATTGTTATATCCTGTATCGTTACGACCATTTCTATATGTTACATAATCTGTATAGCGATCATTACGCGTTACATTATCACGATACTGGTGTGTATCATTATAAGATGTACGCTCGTAATTGTAGTTACGTCCATCCATTGCATTGTTATCTTTTGGTGTACCACATGCAGCTAATGCACTGGTAACTAACAAAGAAGCAGCAATCACTTTTACTTTCGTATTCAATACAAAAACCCCCTCTGTTAGAATGAGCTTCTCTTCTGAAAAGCTCCCTCTTATGATGAGTAACAGAGAGGGTTTTTACACTGTTAATATTTCACTGGGAATTTTCTAGCACTTCATAAAAACCCTTCATTTCCTTAATTAACACGCATGCAAAAAAGGCGGGAATACTCCCGCCTTTTTAAACTTCTTCTTCGTCCTCTTCTTCTGAAATGGGCTCTCCAAATACATTTGGTGGATCTGGTTGATAATACATCGTTCCTGGCTGTGGTGCATATGCAGATTGAGTTGGTTGATAATATAAAGGATTCGCATATTGCGGACCGCCTGGTTGTGGACTATATAGTCTACTTTCTCCTCCGCATCCACAATCTTCCTCACCCTGCACAAGCGGCGGCATATTATTATCCATTGGCATCATATTCGTGTTTGGCATAGACGTATATTGCGGTCCAAACGGCGCTCCTTGCTGATATGGCATTTGATATGGATTTGGTTGTTGATAATATGGATTCGGCGGCATCATAGGCTGTTGATACGGCATTTGATATGGCATCATATCCGGTGGTTGATTGTTATCCATGATTGGCATCATATTCGGCATTTGATTGTTATCCATGATTGGCATCATATTCGGCATTTGATTGTTATCCATGATTGGCATCATATTCGGCATTTGATTGTTATCCATGATCGGCATCATATTCGGCATTTGATTATTATCCATAATTGGCATCATATTCGGTGGTTGGTTGTTATCCATAATTGGCATCATATTCGGGGGTTGGTTGTTATCCATAATTGGCATTATATTCGGCATTTGATTATTATCCATAATTGGCATCATATTCGGCATTTGATTATTATCCATAATTGGCATCATATTCGGCATTTGATTATTATCCATAATTGGCATCATATTCGGCATTTGATTGTTATCCATAATTGGCATCATATTCGGTGGTTGGTTGTTATCCATAATTGGCATCATATTCGGTGGTTGGTTGTTATCCATAATTGGCATCATATTTGGTGGTTGGTTGTTATCCATAATTGGCATTATATTTGGCATTTGAATATTTGGCGGTATGACTTGTGGAATAACTACATTTTCTTTCGATACATTTGGTGATACTATATTCCCTACGTTTTCTTTCTTCACTTGTGGTGACACTATATTCCCTACATTCTCTTTCTTCACTTGCGGCGATATTATATTCCCTACATTCTCTTTCTTCACTTGTGGTGACACTATATTCCCTACATTTTCTTTTTTCACTTGCGGTGACACTATATTCCCTACATTTTCTTTCTTCACTTGCGGTGATATTATATTCCCTACATTCTCCTTCTTCACTTGCGGCGATAGTATATTCCCTACATTCTCCTTCTTCACTTGCGGCGATACTATATTGTTTTTTTTCGTTTGCGGAGAAATGATATTTTTAGGTTTCATTTTACTAATTTGAGGAGCAATTAACTCGCTTCCTTTTTTTATTACATCTGAAATTTTATATTCTTTTTTTGGTTTTATTGGTGGTTGTGGCGGCTGCGGTAATACATTTACCGAAAACTTCGTGTTTTCTTTTTCCGCCGGTTTTTGTTTTTCTATCACAGGTGGTTTTTGAATAACAGACGGTTTTTCAACTGGTTTTTCTTTTTGAATTGGCTGTTCTTTTTGCACCTCTTTTTGCGGCTTTACCTGCATCTCCTTCTGTGGTTTCACCTGTACTTCTTTTTGCGGCTTTACTTGCATCTCCTTCTGCGGTTTTACTTGCACTTCTTTTTGTGTTTGTTGCATAGCTGGCTGCTGTGTAATTGGTGCTGATTGATACGTAACTTCTTCTTCATCTTCTATTCCAAGCGGAGTTGGTGTTGCTGCAAATTCTTTTTGCTGCACTTCTTTTACGTATTGCTTTGGAGGCGCTGAGCCTGCTCCAGCCTGTTGTTTCATATGAACACTCTTTGATGGCACTTTAATTTTCATACCTGGCATGATTAGATCAGGATTACTAAGTTGTGTATTTGTTTGTTTCAGCGTATCAAAATCCACTCCGTACTTTTTCGCAATTTTCCAAAGGGTATCCCCTTTTTGCACGATATGAATTTTCAAATTTTCCCCCTCCTGTATAACTTATCTATAAGTAACAAATCTCATGAAGTAACTCTTTCTAAATAACGTTAACTTCTTTTCACTTTCATCACTTCTTCGATTTTCAATATCATTTGAAGTGGAATAAGCATAAAAAAATCGCAATGATTTCTTCACAACAATGTATGCCCATTTCGTTCTCGTTATGATTATGTGCATGAAAAAAAGCAACGGGAATACCGTTGCTTTACACACGCTCTAACATACGATTTAATGCAAGAACCGCTTCTGCGGTTACTTGTTTATCTACACTAATAACGTTAATTTCTTCTCCTCTTTCTATCGTTTCAAGTGCCCATAATAAGTGAGGCAGATCAATTCGGTTCATCGTTAAACATGGACACATAAATGGATTAAGTGAAACAATTTCTTTATCTGGATGTTGCTGAATAATTCGGTTCACTAAATTCATTTCTGTACCAATCGCCCATTTGCTACCAGATGGCGCTGATTCAATCATATCAATAATATATTTCGTTGACCCTGCATAATCTGAAGCAGCTACAACTTCATAGCAACATTCTGGATGTACAATAATATTCATATCCGGATGATTTTTTCGTACATTCTCTATGTTTTTCACTGTAAAGTTTTGATGAACTGAACAATGACCTTTCCATAAAATCACTTGAATTTCTTCTATATCTCCATCGTACTCTAAAGAATCAGTATGCGGATCCCATACTGCCATTTTATCTAACGGGATACCTAAGTCGTACGCTGTATTTCTTCCTAAATGTTGATCCGGTAAAAAGACGAGACGTTCTTTTTGAGTAAACGCCCAAGATACCATTTGCTTTGCATTAGAAGAAGTTACTGTTGCTCCTCCGTTACGACCACAAAACGCTTTAATTGCAGCTGTAGAGTTCACATACGTTAACGGAATCATCGTATCTCCAAATAATTTCGTGAGCTCTTTCCACGCTCTTTCTGTTTGTTCAATATCTGCCATATCTGCCATCGAACATCCTGCACGCATATCTGGCAAAATAACGATTTGATCATCTGTCGTTAACATATCTGCTGTTTCCGCCATAAAGTGCACCCCGCAAAACACAATATACTTTGCGTCTTTATTGCTCGCTGCAACTTGCGCAAGCTGAAGTGAATCCCCTGCTGCATCTGAAAATTGTACCACTTCATTTTTTTGGTAATGATGTCCTGGAATGAATAACATTTTCCCCATTTTTTCTTTAATTTCATGAACACGCTTTTCCATATCTTCTTTTGACATCTTGTGATAACGCTCCGGTAACATCGTTTCAATTGGTTGCACTTTTTCTAAAATACTCATATTCCTTTCTCCCCCTCTAAGCGACTTTCCTTACCCTTCAATATTGAAACTAATATCAAGTGCTTTCACTGAATGTGTTAACGCTCCAAGTGAAATATAATCTACCCCTGTTTTTCCGTATTTCGATAAATCTTCAATTGTAATGCCTCCTGATGCTTCCGTAACGATGGCACTTGGTACAATCTTTGAAAACTCTCTAATCTCATCTGGCGTACGGTTATCAAACATAATAATATCCGCACCAGCCGCTACAGCCTCTCTCACTTGCTCCTCCGTTTCTGTTTCCACTTCTACTTTCACCATATGTCCTAATTTTTCTTTCAGCGATGTAACAGCTTTCGTAATAGAACCCGCAAAGGCAATATGATTGTCTTTGATCATGACACCATCATATAAACCGAAACGGTGATTAAATCCTCCTCCGCACACGACTGCATACTTATCAAACATACGTAGCCCCGGCATTGTTTTTCGCGTATCACAAATACGTGTATGGCTGCTATCTAAAGCAAGAACCGCTTTACGCGTCATCGTCGCTATTCCGCTCATACGCTGGATAACATTTAATATAACGCGCTCTGCTGTTAATAACGATGCAATTGGACCTTGCACAGTTGCAATGATTTCGCCTTTTTCTACAAGATCCCCATCTTTTTTATGAAGCTCTACTTCAATTCTCTCATCAATTAATTTAAATCCCGATTCAATTACTAAACGTCCTGCAAAGACCCCTGTATCCTTCGAAAGAAACGTTCCTTTTGAAAGCAAGTTATCTGGAAAAATAAGCTGAGATGTTACATCTCTTTCTCCTATATCTTCTAAAAAAAATCGATTTAATGCTTCTTTCACTTTTATCGTGTTCATAAAGCCCCTCTTCCCCTCATCACACAAGTTGTAGTTTTCTCTTTACTCGAACAATCTCTTTCTTTCCTACATTTCTATCTGGATAATCACTCCGGTAATGCCCACCAATACTTTCTTCTCTTTGCAGAGCTGACACAACTATAAGCTCACAAACCGTTAACATATTAATAAGTGTTATCTCTTCATTCGTAAGAACATCATGTTGTAATATCATATTTCGAACACCGTACTTACTAAGCCATCTCTTCGCATAAGATAAACTTTGCTCTGTTCGCACAATCCCAACATATTTCATCATGCATTTTTGTATTTCTTCTTTCGTCGGTAAATGATTCAGAACGATAAACTTCGCTTCCTTTTCGGCTAGCATGCTCACCTTTTCTTTTGTCTCTCTAGATAAAATGTGTCGTCCGATTCTTTTTCCAAACACAAGACCTTCTAATAATGAATTACTCGCTAATCTATTTGCACCATGAACCCCATTACAAGCTACTTCACCGACTGCGTATAGGTTCGGAATAGACGTCTCTCCATCACAGTTCGTTTTCACGCCGCCCATGTGAAAATGAGTACCGGGCACGACTGGAATAAGTTTTTTATTTATATCGACTCCATTTGTTTTACATATCGATGACACGGTCGGAAAGCGTTGTTCAAAGTTTTGAATCATTTCGATGTTTAAGTACACTTTTTCACCCGCAAGTAGCTGTTCATGAATAGCCCTTGCGACTACATCACGAGGCGCTAGATCCTGTTCGGAATGTATATCCATCATAAAACGCTGCCCTTTTCCATTTATAAGAACAGCTCCTTCTCCGCGAACAGCTTCAGACACGAGGCCGGAACAACGCCCACCCGCGTATAACATCGTCGGATGAAATTGTATAAACTCTAAATCTACAAGCTCTCCGCCTGCACGGTACACCATTGCAAGTCCATCGCCTGTAATTGTCTCATCATTAGAAGTAAAGGCGTATAAACCGCCAATACCGCCTGAAGCTAACACCGTATAATCTGCATTGTAACGTTTCAGTTCTCCTTTATTGTTACGAGTTAAAGCCCCAACACATTTATCTTTTTCTATAATAAAATCGAGCACCATTTCCTGTTCCACTACCGTAACGTATGGAGCTACTTCTTGAATAAGATGCTCTAATAAATTCTTTCCTGTTGCATCGCCACCTGCATGTAAAATACGACGTTTTCGATGCGCTCCTTCTTTTCCAAGATGAGGACCTGTTTCATCTCCATCAAATTTCATTCCTCTTTCAATAAGGTTATTAATTTCTTTCGGCCCTTCCTCAACTAAATAACGGACCACTTCTTCATTATTATAATGACACCCTGCTACTAACGTATCTTCAAAATGATCATTAGGATTGTCATATGTAGCTACCGCTGCGGCAATTCCACCTTGAGCTAAATGTGTATTATTATTACGTTTCGTCTCCTTTGTGATAATAATCACATTCTTTTCGTGACAAATCTCTTTTGCAACACGAAGTGCCGCAACGCCACTTCCAATAATTAAGACATCTGCACTTGGCATAATTGTTGCCTCCTACTTTACACTTTTCAACTGTCTTGACACCTATATTTACATAGTTTTAAAATAATGACAAGAGTTTTTTTATAATTCTTATTTTCACTACCATTTAAAAAGTAAAAGAAATGTAACTCTTACTAGAGAGAGGAACTTACATGATGATATATCTTGACTATGCAGCTACTACACCTATGAGCGAGGAAGCGTTACAAACATATATGAAAGCAGCTTCTCAATACTTCGGAAATGAACAAAGTTTACATGACATTGGAGGAACGGCTTCTTCTTTATTACAAGTTTGCCGAAAAACATTCGCGGAAATGATTGGTGGAAAAGAACAAGGAGTATTCTTCACAAGCGGTGGCTCAGAATCAAACTATCTTGCGATCCAATCACTTCTAAATGCCCGAAATAAGAAGCATATTATTACGACACCTATGGAACATGCATCCATTCGAAGTTATTTTCAATCTCTAAAATCAAAAGGCTATACGATCACTGAAATTCCTGTTGATAAAAGCGGACTCATTTGTTTAGTAGATTTAGAGGCATCTATTACAGAAGATACTGTGCTAGCAAGTATACAGCATGGAAACTCTGAAATCGGAACCGTTCAAAACATTACAGAAATCGGGGCAATTTTGAAAAAATATAATGTTTTATTTCATACGGATTGTGTGCAAACGTTTGGTAAACTGCCTATCCATGTTTTTGAGATGGGGATTGATAGTCTTTCTGTTTCAGCACATAAAATATACGGACCAAAAGGTGTCGGCGCTTGCTACATAAATCCGCAATCTCGCTGGGAACAAGTATTTCCAGGAACTTCTCACGAAAAAGGATTTCGCCCAGGTACAGTTAACGTTCCCGGCATCGCATCTTTTTTAACAGCTGCTGAAAATATATTAAAAACTCAATGGGAAGAAAGTTTACGTTTTAAAGAGTTACGATCCTACTTTTTAGAGCAAATACAAACACTTCCGCTAGAAATTGAAGTAGAAGGTCATTCTACTTCTTGTTTACCACATATTGTTGGGGTTACAATAAAAGGAATAGAAGGTCAATATACTATGCTAGAATGTAATCGTCATGGTATTGCCATTTCCACCGGAAGTGCTTGCCAAGTCGGTAAACAAGAACCTTCGAAAACCATGCTTGCAATTGGAAAAACGTATGAAGAGGCCAAACAATATGTCCGCTTCTCTTTCGGACAACAAACAACGAAAGATCAAATTGATACTACTATTCATGCACTACACACAATTGGAAATCAATTTTATAGAGGTGTTAAATCATAATGAAACAAAATGAACAAAAAAAGATTTTAGGTGAAGAAAGACGACAGCTTATCCTCCAGTGGCTTCTCGCTGCAAATGAGCCGTTATCTGGAAATGAACTATCGAAGAAGACAAACGTAAGTAGGCAAGTTATCGTGCAAGATATTTCCTTACTTAAAGCACGAAACGAACCAATTATTGCGACTGCTCAAGGCTATTTATATTTAAAGCCACAAGAGAAACAACAAGCTTTTGAACGCGTAATCGTATGCCAGCACAAACCAGCAGAAGTACGTCAAGAACTTACAATGCTTGTTGATCACGGTGTTACGATTAAAGACGTAAAAGTTGAGCATCCTGTATACGGCGATTTAACAGCATCTATTATGGTAAGTAATCGCTTTGATGTAGAACAATATTTACAAAAAATAGAAAACACAAATGCTTCTTACCTTTCGCAACTAACAGATGGTATTCACTTACATACAATTGAGGCCGATTCTAAAGAAAAGTTAGATGCTGCTTGCAAGGCACTGGATAAAGCAGGATTTCTCGTTTATTAATGTAAAGCACAGAGTTTTTATAATTCTCTGTGCTTTTTTAATGCTATAATATTGTAATCAATCGTAAAGGAGATCACTTATGGGAATTAAACTCGTTCACTTTAGCATTGGCAAACCGAAACAAATGAAATATAGCGAAGATAAAGAAATGATTACTGGTATATGTAAGGAACTTACAGAAGAAGCTTTCCTCTCAAAAGATGGATTCCTCGGCGATGACGTAGCAGATTTAAAACATCATGGCGGTCCTGATCGAGCTGTTTGTGTATACCCACACGAGCATTACGCACTATGGGAAGAGGAATTTCAAACTACGCTTCCAGCTTCCACATTTGGCGAAAACATTACCGTAACAAATATGTTAGAGCGTGATGTTTGCATCGGAGATACATATCAACTAGGTGAAGCAATCATTCAAGTGACACAAGCAAGAGTACCTTGTAGCACTATTTCAAAACGCCTCGGTATTCCTGGCATTTTGCCGCGCATTGTAGCAACTGGATTTACTGGCTACCTATGCCGTGTTCTTCAAGAAGGTACTGTACGTAAAGATTCTAAAATTACATTACTAGAACGTCAACCGAGCAATATTTCTGTGTTGTTCTCTAACGAAATCTATTTTCATAATAGAAAAGATAAAGATGGCATAGAAAAAATTCTTGCTGTTCCAGAACTAGCTGATATTTGGCGTGGTCAGTTAGAAGAGCGTCTTGTGAAGTTAAAATAAAGAATCCCACCAGGTAAAACAGTATTGAGTTCTGATATGCTCCCCATTAGGTAGACAGATAAAAAATAAAAATCTGTTTATCTAATGGGGGTATTTTTATTTTCTCTTCCTTCACGTCCAAACATATAAAAATATATTTCATATTATATATGGACAACCTTTAACCCTTATATATGAAGGGAGTGATTAGTTATGGCAGATTACTTCTTAAAAAATGGAAAAAAATATTATAAGAAAAATGATCATCCATGTAATTCTTCAAATTCAGATTCAACTAACTGTTTTATACAGAACTATACTATTTTCGGTACGGAAGATACCCCTCAAGATCTTGATATAACAACTGGAATTCCTCGAACTGTATTTGAAAACTTCACTAAAAATCATAATAAGACACTTATTAAATTTAGTTTCAGTCCTGCATTTGCAACAACGATTAGATTAACAATTGCAAGATTAAACCATCGCTCTCCACTTACATTTACCTTAACACCAGGAGATATTAAAACATTTTTAGTAGAAGATGTTTTGAGTATTACTTTCTCAGATACTGTAGCTCCATCTACACTTAATCTATTAATACAACAAACGAATTGTATTTGCTGCAGTAATTCGAACAATGATGAATCCTATTATTATAATAGTTGTAATGATGCGTACTAAAAACACGACAAAAGAGTGACCTATTCCTAACAGAAAGCCGTCCTAAAATATCTTTTAGGACGGCTTCTTTATTTTGCTAGCTTAATTACATCACTTACTCCAATAGAATCGATAGCTTACTCTGCCTCAAACCGATAAACAACTTTTCATTTCAAACAAGTTTAACAACAGCTCCCTTTACAACCAATAAGAAGAATAACTCCCCAGCACAGTAACAGAAAAACCGAGTGCTTCAAGTTCCATCGTTACGCCTGGCAATAATACGTCATCATACGCTTTATCGACATCGATTAAGAAAAAGTAATTTCCAAGACCTGTTTTCATCGGACGCGATTCGATTTTTGATAAGTTTAATTTTCTCCATGCGAAAGCTGATAACACTTGATATAGGGCACCTGCATAATCTGCAGGTAACGTTATCATAAGCGTCGTTTTCTCTCCGCGGTTCTCTCCGTTATTCGGGAGTACTGCTTTCTTTTTCTTATGGAGTACTAGGAAACGTGTGTGATTATTTTTATGCGTATGAATGCTACGCCTCACAATTGTTAATCCATATTTTTCTGCAGCTGCTTCATTTGCAATAGCGGCAATTTTCTCTTCAGGATGTTCTTTCACATATTGCGCAGCGGCACTTGTGGATGTCATATCTCGAACAGTTACTCCTTTTAATTCTTCATTTAAAAATTTATGGCACTGTGCAATGGCATGCGGATGAGAATGCACCGCATATACTTCATCCCACACTTCTGCATACTGCGGATGTACAAGTAAATGCTGCTGAATTGGTACTGTAATTTCTCCTACAATGGAAAGCGGCTGCTCATGTACAAGGTAATCAACCGTTATATTCACTGAACCTTCTATTGCATTTTCTAACGGTACAACTGCGAAGTCTACATTTTCATTTGCAGCTGCATCTATACAATCTGGAATCGTTCGATACGGTACATGCTCTGCTTCCGGAAAAAAACGACTCACCGCCATATTTGTAAATGTTGCTTCTGGTCCTAAATATCCTACTCGAATCATCGTCTTTTCCCCTCTTTTTCGTTTTCTTACTGTTATACCATACTTTTTTATATTCTTCTATGCAAATTTCGAATATTAAAAAAAGACTAGCTTTCGCTAGTCTAAATGTTTCTTATATTCTCTTTGAGCGAAGAAGAAATAAATGATACATGCTGCGATATAAAACAGAATGAACAAACCTACTTTTCTTAATGATCCATCCATAAAAAGCGTATTATGAAACGTATATAACGCAACTGCACTATGCATACTCCCTACTATAATTGGCGCAAAAAATAGCATACATAATTGCCAACGAGAAATTTTCCATACTTCTTCCTTCGTCATTCCAAGTTTAGAGAGTGCACCATACTGCTTTCGGTCCGATGCAATATTATGGAACCATTTAAAATACACGATACTACATGAAGTAAGAAAAAATAATATACTAATAAATGAGCCTACAAATAGAGTAATATCGCCGCCTTCTTTCATATTTACATATAACTCCATATTGCTTCGAAATGCATTATTATCTTGTTTCATATGTTTCCGTAAATCTTCATTTAATTTCTTCGTCTTTTCGATATTTGGTAATGTGTAGCCTCTATATATCATTTTTTCAGAATCAGGAACCTGATTTGCTATACTGTCAAAATCTTCATCATTCATAACGAAGAACAGACCATTAATGTACGAGGGATGATGGTTAAATTGAACACCTTCTTTCTGACCGTTAAATACGAATTGATATGGTTGATTCATTACTTGCAATTGAATCTCTTTTTGATTATATACATTCGAATTATTGTATTTATTATAATAAACGAGTGTCACTGTACCTTTTTTAGGACGATACGTTTTCTGTTTTTGTTTCCTCGCTTCTTGGTTATATTCACTTTCTTTTATAAGCGGCGCTATTGTTGTTTCTCCCTTATTAGACTGAAAGGATGCATACACTCCAATAAAACTCATATATTGAAAATCATCATACTCATATTGATGCAGTAATTTTTCAACCGCACCTTCTTCAAAGACTTCATGAGTAGAAATACCTTTTTCTATGTACGAAAACGAGTGTATCCCTCCAGTTCGCCACATATCTTGCATGCTAGAAAAATATAAGAACACCGTACCTGTTGCTGTAACTACAAACGTCGTTGCCATAGACATCAGAAAGAAAAAGCGACCATTTTCCTTCATTCGATGTGACAATTGATTCACTATAAATAAATACGGATATGTATACATAATCTTTTTATTTCGCTTTATCATTTCTAACACTTGGGTAGCACCATGCGCGAAAGAAAAGTACATTCCAAAAAAGACAAGTATAGACACAGGGAAAAAGTATATCGCTATCGTAGCCATCGTCACTTGTAGCGCCAACGCATACCCGCCCACTAAACAAGCAAAACCGAATAAACAGAGCCACTTTGATGTTTTCTTCTCTTTTTTATCTGTTCGAAATTCTTTCAATAACCGAATGATTTTTATATTCCATATACGTAAAGCACTTATAAAAGATAATAGAATAAAAACGACTATATATGTAATAAATGTTACACCAATCGCCCTTACGTCAAATATAACAGGTAGTTCTTTCGGAAGCCCCAGTAACATACTAAATACCATAAAAAAGAGTTTTAAAAATATCATACCAAGCCCAATACCGAAAATATTCGCGAAGACCCCGATTAAAATTTGCTCGGTCATAATCACTCCTATTACGTTAGACTTCGTTGCTCCCATTAACATATATAACCCTAATTCTTTCTTACGTGCTTCTATGAAAATAGAAGTAGAGTACAAAATAAATATGACGAAAAAAGAAATGATTATAACATTACATATGATAAGTCCCCAGCGTACGTTTTGATACCACATCGTCTCTTGCATATATGGATGCACAATGACAGACATATATGCGTAAGAAGCAAATATTGCAAAACAACTACTTAAGAAAAACACTTTATAATTACGCCAATTTCCTTTTATATTTTGCAGCGCTAGTTGCCGAATGTTCATCTATCGTCCTCCTGTAACTTACTACATAGGCAAAAAGCTAGAGATTCCCCTAGCTTTTTACGTGTTTTAAATATCCTCTTTGCGCGATCATAAAGTAAATGGCAGAAGCTAAAATGTATGCTCCAATTACAAGCGCACCTGATTTCCACAAATCAATATAAAGCATTTTCCCTAACGTATGAAGAGCAACTCCACTATGAATGGAACCGATTAAAATTGGGATAAAGAAGATAACTCCCATTTGTCGAATCGCAATTTTGCGAATTTCTTTATCTGTCATACCGATTCTCTTTAACGATTTAAATTGAATACGATCTTGTTCTTTATCGTTAAACCATTTAAAGTATGTCATACTACAAGCGAAGAAGAAGAACAGTACTGCTACGAAGAAACCGATGAACATTGTAATTGCTCCACCTTCTCTTATATCCTTATACGCAAACACTGAATTTCTCAATTCTCCTTGCTTTTCTGGTGCAATTTCATTTTTCAAATCTAATACAAGATCTTCTGTACTTTTCCAATCCTCAATATAATAACCGTAATATTTCGTCTTTTCTTCATCTGGTACGAGTTTTGCATATTTCTCAAAATCTTGATCATTTACAACGAGATATTCACTATCATTAAAAACAGAATACTGCGTTGGGGCATTTAATTGAACAGACTGCTTTTGTCCGTTAATTGTAAATTCATACGGTTTCGTACGATCTATCTTCATCAGTTCATTTGACATATCAACCATAACCATCGTTGCACTACCCATTGCATTATGAATTTCTGAAGGTTGCTCTCTCTTTTGTTTACGCACTTCCGCATTATATTCTTTTTCTGAAATAATCGTCATCGGTACTTCATGTTCACTATTAAACAACGTTATTTTCTGTGTTGCTGGTAGTTTTATGTATGTTACTTTTCGCGCATCTTCAAACCCGTGTCTCTTCACAAGCTCCTGTACCTTTTCTTCATTAATAAGGCTATATGTATTTAACCCCTTTTCCTCATATGAGATAGCATGTGGTGTAAGTTCTACAGTTTTCGCACTCAAATTTTCAAAATATACGTAAAGCGTGCCAACTGCCGAGGATACAATCGCCGTAATAATAGAAATTACAAATAAAAAACGAGCATTATCTTTCATTTTATAAATAAGGTTGCTAAGAACAAACATATTTGGATACGTATAGAAAGATTGCTTTCTTTTTTGTAATGCTTTTAATACAACTGTACTACCTTGTGTAAATAGTAAATACGTTCCGCCAATTGTCAGTCCTACCACCGGTAAAAAGAGGATGATGAAATTCAGAAACGTTACTTGGAAGCTAAGTACATATGCAGCAATAATACATCCTATACCAACTACACTTAACCATGTAAATGCAAACGGCTCTACTTTTTGTTTTCTTGCTTCTTTTAATAAATCAATAATTTGCAAGCGTCCTACTGTCCAAACACTAAATAATGATAGGATTAAAAATAGAATAAAGTATACACCAGCTGTAATAAGAACTGCTTTACTATTCCAAACGAGTGGAAGTGTCTTATCTATTTTCAATAATACGCTTAACGCTTGGAAAAATAATTTTGAACAAAGCATTCCAACCCCAATACCAACTACAATTGCAATACCACCTAACATCAGTTGTTCTAATATAATCATTCGGCCGAGCTGCGATTTCGTTCCGCCTATTAATGTTAGTAGACCAAACTCTTTTTTTCTTGCTCGTAAAAACGTTGAATTTGCATATAAAATAAAGAGTGCCGAGAAGATGACCACAATATAATTCATCGATTCTAATCCTTTTGTAATCATCTTTCTCATACTAATATTACCGCTTACGACATCTGGATGATAAATAAAAGAAGCATACATGAAAAATACGACAATCGATAAACAACTACTTATAAGAAACGCTTTATAGTTACGCCAATTCCCTTTTACGTTATTAAGCGCGAGCTGGCGAAAGTTCATGATATTCTCCTCCTAGCATCGCAAGTACGTCCAGAATTTCTTGGAAAAAGGCTTGTTTCGTTCTTCCTTTATGTATTTCTGAGAAAATTTCTCCGTCGCGAATGAATAGAATACGTTCGCAATAACTCGCTGCTACTGGATCATGCGTTACCATTGCAATTGTCACTTTCTTTTGTTCATGTAAGTCTTGCAACGCGCTCATTAATGATTTTGCTGACTTCGAATCTAAGTTTCCAGTCGGCTCATCTGCTAAAATTAACGTAGGCTCATGAATAATCGCTCTCGCAGCTGCTGCACGTTGCTGTTGTCCGCCTGATACTTCGTATACTTTTTTATTTAAAATTTCTTCGATGTTTAAAAACTTCGCAATTTCCAGTACTTTCGCATCGATTTCATTTACAGATTTCTTCGCCATTACAAGTGGTAAAATGATGTTTTCTTTAATGGATAACGTATCAAGTAAGTTAAAATCTTGGAAGATGAATCCTAAATGTGTACGGCGAAACTCCGCTAATTTGGCAGCACGCATTTGATTAATTTCTTCACCATTTACAAGTACATGACCTGAAGTTTGCTTATCAATTGTTGCTAATAAATTTAAAAGCGTCGTTTTCCCGCTTCCTGAAGGACCCATAATCCCTACAAATTCGCCTTCTTCTATTTTAAAATTTATATCGTTTAAAGCAGTCGTCGCTACTGAACCTTTTGATTGGTACACCTTCGTTAATCCTTTTACTTCAAGAACACTCATTTCTAATCCCCCTATGTGTTTTCTTCTTACATTTACTATAAGAAAAATAAGAAAAAGAAACGAGTGATTTCCCTTACAAAACGTTTTGTTATCTTACAGTTTTGTCATTTTTCTCATCAATGTATGATATTCTTCATCTTTTGCAAATTGGAACGTGAATGTTGTCCCTTCTCCTTCAGCCGATTGAACATACATTCCATGATGTAAATTATCGCAAATTTCCTTCGTAATATATAAGCCCATCCCAGTCGCTTCTCTCGTTTTACGTCCATTTATTCCCGTAAAGAATGGGTCAAATATGCGCTTTACGTCTTGCTCTGGAATACCAATTCCATTGTCATTAATATGTAATAACACCTTTTGATTTTTCTCTTCAATTTGAAATTGAATTTCTTTTTTCTCTACCGCTGAAATTTTGGTATACTTGATTGCGTTTACAACAATTTGACCTATAGCAATGCTCAGCCATTTTCTATCAGATGCAACCATACAAGTATCTTCTTCAAACATCACTTTCGGGAATACAGACGATTGAATGAAGGATTTTCGGTTTTCATTAATAATACCTCGCACGATATCTATAACATTTACTACTTCTACCTTATAATCTTTCGCAAACTGCTCTAGTCTTGCCATATGTAACGCTAAATCTAACCCATTTAGTATACGGTTATTTTCTTCACGGATACTTTCAACTGTTACTCTTGCCTCACGATGCTCTTTGCCAAACTTCTGCAACAATAATTCAATAACAGATACTGGTGTTTTCATTTGGTGAATCCATTGGTTCATAAATATCATTTGCTGTTGCTCTTTCGCATGCTGTTTATGAATTTCATTCATATATTGCTGTCTTAATAACGTAAAAGATTCAACGACCATTTCTTGCTCTGATGTATAAGATTCATCAATAAGTAAAGAGTCATGTAATGTATTTCCGCCAGTAACGTACTTTTCGATCCTCTTTAAAAACACACTCCGTTTTCGATAATCGTAAATGAGGTATACAGTAAACACAACTGTTCCTAATAAAAGTCCATATAACCACGTACTCCAATCAATGGATTTCTTTTCTAAAAGACTTTGCAACTGCAAAACGAGCCCAAATAAACAAAGGCTAACAATATAAGAAAGAATTAAAGGAAAGCGATCCACGAGGTAATTTTTAACCTTCATGCCCTTCGCCCCACTCCGTAAGAAGCGCATAACCATATCCACGTTTCGTTACAATTGCATTTTTAATGCCTAGCTCTTCTAGTTTCTTCCTTACACGTTTTACATTTACGGTTAATGTATTATCATCCACAAATGCTACTTCATCCCATAGAGCTTCTAACAGTTCTTCACGCGTTACATATTGATTCACCTGTTTCATTAAACACTCTAATAAGTAAAACTCATTTTTTGTCAGTTCAGTTTGTTGTCCCTGCCACTCAACGATATGCTGGGATGGGAATAACAACAGTCCATTTACACCTAAACAATCACTTTCAGCAGCAGAGGCATACTCTCCATAGCCACGGCGAAGCGCACTCTTCACCTTTGCCATTACGATATCTAAATGGAATGGCTTCGTAATATAATCATCGCCGCCATTTTCAATCGCCATCACTTGATCCATTTCCCCTGTTCTTGCAGAAACAAAAATAATCGGCGCATTCGATACAGTACGAATTTGACGACACCAATAAAAACCGTCAAAGTACGGTAAGTTAATATCAAGTAACACAAGATGAGGATTTATTTTTACAAACTCATCTTTTATATGACGTAAATCACTTGCTCTAAATGATTGATAGCCATACCTTTCTAAATGCTCCTCTAATATTCCCGCAATTTTCTCATCATCTTCTACAATTAATATTTTATACATGTTCTTTTTCTCCCCATAAAAGAATTCTTCTACATTTACTCCTTTTTCCATTATAAATTGAAAATTTAATTAGTGGGGATTTTTCCCTATAATAATCTAACTATTGCAATATAAAGTGATACTTTAATCAGTGGAGGTTCTACGGGCAAATAGTGGGATAAAAAAAAGACTGCCATATTTCGGCAGTCTTAATCGATAAATTCAAATTCATATTCAAGAATTTTTACAATATCTCCGTCTTTTGCACCACGTGCACGAAGCGCTTCATCAATACCCATTCCGCGCATTTGGCGAGCGAAACGACGTATAGATTCATCACGTGAGAAGTCTGTCATTTTGAATGTCTTCTCGATATCGTAACCAGAAATAACAAATGTGCCGTCACTTTCACGTGTAATTTCAAATTTAAGACTTTCAGCATCAAATTTATACATTACACTTGCTTCAGACTCTTCGACAACATCATACATTGGGAATTCTGGTGTTGTTTCTAATAAGTTCGCTACTTCAAATAGTAAATCACGAACACCTTGTTTCGTTACAGCTGAAATTGGGAAGATTTTTACTTCGTCTCCCACTTTCTCTTTAAATGCTTGTAAGTTCTCTTCTGCATCTGGCATATCCATTTTGTTTGCTACAACAACTTGCGGACGCTCTGTTAAACGCATATTGTATTCTTTTAATTCATTATTAATTGTAACATAATCTTCATATGGCTCACGGCCTTCTAAACCAGACATATCAATAACATGTACAATTACACGTGTACGCTCGATATGACGTAAGAATTGGTGTCCAAGTCCAACGCCAGCATGTGCGCCTTCAATTAGTCCAGGAAGGTCAGCCATCACGAAGCTGCGGTTATCACCAGTTTCAACAACACCAAGATTCGGAACGATTGTTGTAAAGTGATACTCTGCAATTTTCGGACGTGCTGATGATACAACAGATAATAATGTAGATTTACCTACACTTGGGAATCCAACAAGTCCAACATCTGCTAGTACTTTAAGTTCTAGAATGACATCACGTTCTTGACCTGGTTCTCCGTTCTCAGCGATTTCTGGTGCTGGGTTCGTAGCTGTTGCGAAACGTGAGTTACCACGGCCACCACGGCCACCTCTTGCGATTACAGCAGTTTGTTCATGCGTTACTAAATCGGCAAGAATTTGACCAGTTTTTTCATCTTTTACTATTGTTCCTGGTGGAACCTTTACGATTAAATCTTCAGATTTACGTCCGTGCTGACCTTTACTCATTCCGTGCTGACCGCGATCAGCTTTGAAATGACGTTGGTAGCGGAAGTCCATTAATGTACGTAAGCCTTCCTCAACTACGAAAACAACATCTGCACCTTTACCGCCGTCGCCACCTGCTGGGCCACCTTTAGGAACATACTTCTCACGACGATACGCAACCATACCGTTACCACCGTCGCCGCCTTTTACATATATCTTGACCTGATCTACAAACATTATTTCACCACACTTTTTCAATTGGTTGTAATATAACTGAGACTTCTTCGTCTCGCACTGTATAAGAAATGGAATACCATTTATTGTTTTGGGTCGCAAGCCAATTCTGTAGTTCTTCTACACTCGTTAGCTTACCACGAAAATCAAAAAAGAAACGAGCATTATCCGCGTCACATTCAATTGTGATACAAACATAATTTTCAACATATACGTCTAAACTATGCTGAAGCATCGAGAAAAATTGATTCGTCCATGTACATACAGTCTCATCTAAGTGAGATAAGTTATGTAATTTCCCTAATACTTCGTACTCCAATAAGCACGGCTGCTGTTTCCAATTATATGTTAAAATCCACTCTGAAAATAAAGGCATTGATAGCCCCATCAGATTGGATTCTTGTCTCGCTTCTTGGACAAAACGATCGATGAGACTATGAATTTCTTCCACTTTTCCAAGGGAAAGGTTTCCTTTCACCATCTGCATACGATTGAGCCAATCATGTCTTGAATGGCGCAATGCATCTATAATTGTCCATTTTTCATTCATTTAGATACCCCTTAATATAGAAAAACTCTAACCTGCACTCAGGTTAGAGTTTTCCGTGAGTTCTTATGCTTCTTGAGCAACAGGATATACGCTCACTTGTTTGCGGTCACGGCCAAGACGCTCAAAGCGTACTACGCCGTCAACTTTCGCGTATAAAGTGTCATCGCCACCACGACCAACGTTAACACCTGGATAAATTTTTGTACCGCGTTGACGGTAAAGAATTGAACCACCTGAAACCGTTTGACCATCTGCGCGTTTAGCACCAAGACGTTTTGACTGAGAGTCACGACCGTTCTTTGTACTACCTACACCTTTCTTAGATGCGAAAAACTGAAGATCTAATCTTAACATACGTTACACCTCCTGCACTTTTTCTATTAAACGGATATACTTTCCGTAATCAAGTTCGATCGTCTTAAGCGAAACAACCAATCCTTCCAAAAGTATCTGTGCTTTTTCTACTGTATGAACGTCTAAATCATTAGGCAATTCATACGTTAAGAATCCACCATCACTTCCGAGTTCAATAGTTGCCTGCACATTACAAAGTTCTTCCACTGCATTTATAGAACCAAACACAACCGCTGTAGTTCCAGCACAGACAAGGTCTTGTCCATGTGGCGCATAATCGGCATGTCCAGTCATTTTAAATGATTGGATACTTCCTAATTTCGTGCGACTTATCGTAATTTTAATCATGTTAACCTGGATTAAGCGTTGATAGCTTCAACAACTAGCTTAGTGTAAGGTTGACGATGACCTTGTTTCTTACGATTGTTCTTTTTCGCTTTGTATTTGAAAACGATAATTTTCTTAGCGCGACCTTGTTTTTCAACTTTCGCAGTAACTGTTGCACCTTCTACAACTGGGCTACCAACTTTAACGTTTTCGCCACCAACGAAAAGAACTTTGTCAAAAGTAACAGTTTCACCAGCTTCAACATCTAATTTTTCAATGTAGATTGCTTGACCAGCTTCAACTTTAATTTGTTTTCCACCTGTTTCGATAATTGCGTACATACTTGCACCTCCTCTTAATTACTAAGACTCGCCAAAAACGAGGTAGACATATATGCCTTTAGGGAACCTGTCTTGTGCGGTTGTAGCATATAGCCGTTTAGGTGCTATAAACTATAACATAAAGATGTTATCATGAATCATAGACGGTTGTCAATAAATGTTCTGCTAACTATTTTTTCCGCTCTACAATTTCTGTTTTACTTCCAAAACGGACAATTGCATACTTTTCGATCATATCATCTTTGAAATAAATTTCAAATGGAATATTTTTTTGTAATTCTTTTTGCAAAAATTGTTTTTGCAAGTCTTTAGGTGCAGCGATTAATACTGCCTCATCCTCTATATTGCCATATGTAATTAGCTCTCTCTCTAACTCATACGCAATTGTCTCATATGACATCACATACCCCGTCGCTTTGCACGGTACACATTCTTCTAGTAATACGTCGCGTAAAGAATGTTTCTTACGTTTACGTGTCATCTCTAAAATCCCTAACTCTGTAAACCCAAGCACTCTTGTATATGTGCGATCATTTTGCATAGCAGCCATGAGACATTCTCTTACCATTTCTTTATCTTCTCTTCTTTTCATATTAATAAAATCAATTAATATCATACCACCGATATCACGCAGTCTTAATTGACGTGCAATCTCTTCAGCTGCCACTTCATTTGTACGAAGGACTGTATCTTGTAAATTCTGTTTTCCAGTAAACTTGCCCGTATTCACATCAATTACAGTCATCGTCTCCATTTGTTCCACAATTAAATAAGCACCATTCGGGAGCCATACAATTTTTTGAAGTGCTTTCTCGATTTCACGCTCTATTCCAAAATGGTTAAACATTGAAGATTTTTCATTATAAAAAGATACTTTTTCTTTTCCAATCTTTTCCTCTAATTCTTTTACTATACTTCTTGTATCTACAACTACTTTTTCAATTGTTTCAATCGGATTCTCTTGGAATACACGATCTAAAAAGGTGGCCGGTCGATGAAGTAATAACGGCGCCTTTCCTTGGCCCTCTTTTCTTTTTAGCTCTTCATATAACTGCTGTAACATTTGCATTTCAGCTTGTATTTCTTCAATCGCTCCTTTTTCAGAAGCAGAGCGGAAAATGTAACCCCCTGTTCCTTCTACCTCAATTTGGAGTAACTGTTGTCTTTTTTTATTATTTTTTATTTTCCGAGAAACAGCGCGCATCTCATCAAACGGCATATAAACGACATATTTCCCGGTAAATTCTATATTCGCTGTCAATTTAGGCCCTTTCGTATCAATTGCCTCTTTCACAACTTGTACGAGAATCGCTTGCCCTTCATGTATACGATAACAAGATGGTACATCATCGTATGAAAGGTACGCATGTTTTTCTAAACCGATGTTTACAAATGCTGCGTTCATTCCAGCGATTGTTCTTACGATACGTCCGGCATAAATATGCCCAACAATCTCTTGCTCTTCATTACGTTTCCATAAAAACTCAACAATTTTTTTCTTCTCTTCAATTGCAACGCGCTTTTCCGATCCAGCGTAATTCACATATAACGTTTTCAAAATTATTTCCTCACTTTATAATCTTCTTTGCTTTTACAATAATAAAAGGTTAGTGCTATCGTCAACACTAACCGATTAATTCTTCAACTGATGAAGTTGTTCGTTTTTCAGTAAAATATGCATAGAGCAGTTCATTTTCATCTAATGTGTAATGTTCTTTATATTTTCCATGGACGATAATAGAGTGCTTATATCCTCTACGAAATTTTGTGAATATCTTATATAAATGATCTTCTGATTGCACTTCAATAGGTGCAATCTTTTCAATTCCTCTTTTGTTCCCATAATAACGTTCTAATAAAAAACGCATAAAGGCATACCGTCTTTGTTTCCACTCTTGATATAACGACACTGCCAAAAACATGAGTAGTACCCACATCATAATATTATTGCTATTCCAGAGTAACTGCCATCCTAATATTACACCAAAAAAAACACATGACAATTTCATCATCTTTTCATGTGCTTGTAAATAAGGAAAACGATATGATAGTATATTAAACAATACTTTCCCGCCATCTAACGGCCAAATAGGGAGTAAATTAAACGCTAAAATAATTATATTATTCCACATAAAGAAATAATATAAATCCGCGTTCAGCCAACCGGCTTCAAATAATATATAACCTACTAGCATCATCCAAACATGTTGAATCGGTCCTGCAATTACGACAACAAGTTCCTCTTTCAACGACTTATTACCATGTTCCTCAAGCTCAGCCACGCCACCAAACGGCAAAAGCTGAATTTTTTTTATACGCCAATTATAGTGCGCTGCTGCAAGAGCATGCCCAAGTTCATGAATAAGAACAATACAAAATAACAGTATTAATTCTTTAAAACGTGCAGTAAAAATACCAATGACAATGATAACCCAAAATAATGGATGCACGGAAATTTTCGTTAAAACGTCCCTATATTTAATCAAATGATATCACCTGGATCGGATCAATAAATTTTTCATTCTTTTTTATCGCGAAATAAAACTTTCCATTTTTATCATTTGTATCATTACTCACCGTTCCAATTTTTTGTTTCTTTGAAACGTAATCATATAATTTCACTGACATATCGTTTAAGTTTGCATACCATGACTCCGTACCATCTGCATGTTGAATTTGAACTGTATTTCCAAGTTCCTCTTTCTTACCCGCAAAAACAACTAATCCTTCATTCACTGACTCAACTGTTGCATTTGTAGCTGTTTGGACAAATACACCTTGGCCATTTTTTTGAAACCCTTGCATTACTTTTCCAGAAGCAGGAATTGCATAATTTTTTTGCTGAATACTTCCTTCTTTTTTCTCATTCGGTGAATAAAATACAAGCGGTTTTCCAAATTGCTTTTCATACCATTTCGCTACAGTAGCAAACTGAAATTCCTCTTTCATCACTTTTTCTGTAACAGCTTTAGCACCATCGAACGAAGACGGGGCATTCTTATATAAAATAGCAACCGAAAGAACTAATATTGCTGATAATAAAACTTTGAAGAAAAAGACTTCCTTTCGAAATAAAGGGTGAATTTCCTTTTCTCCTTCTTCAATAAATACTGTTTCGCTACCAAAATTCCCTCCGGTAAAATACTGCTCTTCCTCCATCCTTTCTTGCTCGGCCTTCCTTTTCGCAATCCGCTTTTTAATTTCTTCTACGCGTCTATTCTTCATACTGTCTCCTTTCTTTCCGTAAGCTAATTTCAATAGAAACAGTTGTATACAGTTTGTACATGTGTATGAGCTAAGAAAGAAAGATATTCGTGTGAAGAAAAAAGAAAACACTTCGCATATGTGCGAAGTGCTTTTAACGGATTCCAAAGAAGTTTTTTACCTTTGCAAATACCGATACCTTTTCTTGTTCAAATGCTTGTAATGGTACATTCTCACCCAACAAGCGTCTTGCGATATTACGATAAGCCAACGCTGCTTTTCCGCTTGGTTGCAACGCCACAGGTTCACCTGTATTTGTAGCTCGAATAACTTCATCGTCATCTTCGACAACACCAAGAAGCTCGATTGACAATGTACGTACAATTTCATCAACATCTAACATATCCTGTTCATGAAGCATATGACTACGTACACGGTTAATAACAAGTTTTGGTGGTTCAATATCCTCTTTTTCTAAAAGCCCAATAATACGATCCGCATCGCGCATTGAGGATACTTCTGGCGTCGTAACAACGATTGCTTTATCCGCACCAGCTACCGCATTTTTAAATCCCTGCTCAATCCCCGCAGGACAATCAATTAATATGTAATCATAATCTTGACGTAATACTTGTATTAATTCATCCATTTGTTCAGGTGTTACCGCTGATTTATCACTCGTTTGTGCTGCAGGTAATAAATAAAGATCATCAAAACGTTTATCTTTAATAAGAGCCTGAGGTAAACGGCAACGCCCTTCAACGACATCAACAAGATCAAATACAATACGATTTTCCAGCCCCATTACTACGTCTAAATTTCGAAGACCGATATCTGTGTCAATTAAGCACACTTTCTTTCCAGATAACGCTAGGGCCGTACCAATGTTCGCAGACGTTGTAGTTTTACCTACTCCGCCTTTTCCAGATGTAATTACTATTGCCTCTCCCACAGCTATACAATTCCCCTTTCTAACTTTGTTAAATTAGGTCTAAGATGAGTGAGAAGTTGCAGGCGATCGACAACAATGTGATTGTTCTCATTAATATACGCACATTCTGCCGCCTCCGCTCCGTCTTCTTTCTCTTCCGGAGCCCGCATTGCCACATCACTAATTCGAAGTTGCATCGGGTTCATAACAGATGCAGCGATTACAGCATCCGAATCCCCATAATACCCAGCATGTGCAATTCCTCTTAATGATCCTACAACAAAAATATTCCCCCCAGCGATAACCGTTCCGCCTGGATTAACATCTCCAATTAACAACAAATTTCCTTTTACATGTAAAACTTGTCCAGAGCGAACAATTTTGGAAATAGGGACAATTTCTGTTTCTTCTTTCCAAGCTATTGCTTCTGCTTTAGTGATAACATCACTTTTAATTGAATCCACAACAAGATTCTTTTTATTACGAATTAACGTACGAATCTCTTCTTGTTGGACTTCTGTTAAATAACGATTTCCTACTTTCACATGCACTTCAATTAAAGAGCGTCCATCACCATCGTAGTAATGTGTAGAAAGTTTTTCGTCTAATTCTATCAACAATTCAGAGAATGAACAACAATCATCTAAATGAAGCGTTATCCCATCTTTTGTCCCTTTTATCGTTACATTTTGTTGCTTTTTTTCTTCCACTAAAGTTCACCCCACCGATTCAATTCGACATAAAATTAGAAAATCCTTTTTTCTTTTTCTTCCATCGCTTTTGAAAGACGCAATATATATCGTCTCAGTGGGAAACAAACTATCAACAAGAAAATAGCATTTAACAATAAAGTAGCAAGGAGACGATCTGTGAAAAAGACATACGCTGGCATATGAGTACGTCCCAACAAAGTTAAAAATCCATACACATAATACTCTAGTGCTACAACGCTAGCTAATATGATGGAAACAACAATAAATAAATTCAATTGCAGTACTTTCATCACACTATAAACTAAATAAGCTAAAATCGGATAAGCAAAAATATATATACCGACAAGTTCTGTGTATACGGTATCAAATAAGAAACCAAATAATAGTCCGTAATAAATCCCTTGGACCGGACTATAATACACTGTAATAAAACATAAGACGATTATAAAGAAATGCGGTGCTGCTATACTCTCTTTCCAAAACACATTTGTTGGAACAATGGTAGCAAACATATTTTCAAATAGAAACACAAAAAGGAGCAAAAGAGGAAGAGCTGCTCTTTTTAAAATCTTCATCATCTCTTCTCTCCCTCCTATTCTAATGGCGCTGAAGGCTTTTTACGTTTAGCAACCATAATATGCTCTACGTCATTTAAATCAGCGGCAGGTTTTACATAAGCTGTTTTTGTTAAGCCGTATGCATCTGGTTGTACATCAACGATTTTCCCAATTACAAGACCTTTCGGGAAAATATCACCTAGTCCAGATGTTACAACCATTTGATCTTTTTCTACTTTTGCATCAGAACCAATCTTTGTGAAAAGAAGTAAGTGTTTTTCTTTGTCGTAACCTTCAATTAAACCAAAGATATTTTCTTGCCCTTGTACAATAGCAGATACACGATTTGTTCGGCTCATAGAGCTTAATAACTCTACTGATGATGTAAACTGAGATACACTTTTCACACGTCCAACTAAACCTTGTGAAGTCATAACAGCCATATCTTTTTTAATTCCTTGCTGTGCCCCTTTATCAATTCCAATTAAATCGTACCATTTATCTGAACTACGAGAAACAACAGTAGCTGGAATCTCAGTATAATCGCTCAGCAACTCCTTTTTTCCAGTTAACTCTTGTAACTTCTTGTTATCATCTTCTAATTGTTTTACTTTCCCTGATAGACCTGCATAATTATCTAATTTTGCTTTTAATTCTTTATTCTCTTCATACGTGCGCTTTACATCCTCTACATTTTCGAAGAATCCAGCTACGTATTTCGCTGGCTTTTGGAATACACGTTCTACAACACCGACAGTGTCTTTAACAAACTGCTCTGGCCATGTTAAACTGTTCCGTTCTTTCAATGAGATTCCAATCAATGCCACGAGAAGAATAATACTAACTAACAAAACAATTAATCTTTTGTTTAAGAAAAACTGTGGCACGTTCACACCCTCTTAATTTCACTGATTTTTATTTTGCAATATTATCGAGCAGCAGTTTTGAAAAGATCGATATTGTCTAATGCTTTACCTGTTCCAATTGCTACGCAATCTAATGGGTCTTCTGCAACAAGAACTGGCATTTTTGTTTCTTCACTAATTACTTTATCTAAATTACGTAGTAATGCCCCGCCACCTGTTAATACAATACCGCGGTCCATAATATCAGCTGCTAATTCAGGTGGAGTTTTTTCTAGTGTATTTTTAACTGATTCTACAATCGCATCTACTGTATCTTTTAATGCATCTGCAATTTCTTCTGGCTGAATTAGTACTGTTTTTGGTAAACCACTTACTAAATCACGACCGCGAATTTCCATAGGCTCGATACCTTCTGGCTCGCCTGCAGAACCGATTTCTAATTTTAATGCTTCAGCTGTTCTTTCACCGATCATTAAGTTATAGCTTTTCTTAATGTACTGAATGATTGAATCGTCCATATCATCACCAGCAACACGAACTGACTGACTTGTTACAATACCTCCTAAAGAAATAATTGCAACTTCTGTTGTACCACCACCGATATCAACTACCATACTACCAGTTGGTTCCCAAACAGGTAAGTTTGCACCAATTGCTGCTGCAAATGGCTCTTCGATAGGATAAGCATCACGAGCACCCGCTTGACGAGTCGCATCGATTACTGCACGTCTTTCTACAGCTGTAATACCAGATGGTACACATACCATTACATACGGCTTACGTGAGAAGAAACCGTTTGATTTTTGAGCTTGTTGAATGTAATATTTCATCATTGTTGCAGTTGTTTCATAATCAGCAATTACACCGTCTTTCATCGGGCGAAGTGCCACAACGTTCCCTGGTGTACGACCAATCATTTGTTTTGCGTCGCTACCTACAGCAACGATTTGTTTCGTATCAGTTTGTAACGCAACTACTGAAGGTTCACGTAAAACTACACCTTTTCCTTTTACATATACAAGCGTGTTCGCAGTTCCTAAGTCTATTCCAAGATCGCGAGTAAATCCACCAAATCCAAACATATTATTTATCTTCCTTTCTTGTTTTCACGGACTCATTTTTTCTTACTTTATATTATAAAAACAGTACGTTTTTTATATCTTTATCCTTTTTGTAGATAAATTTCTACAAAAAACTCATAAATCACATTATAAAACAAAATAAGTAAAAAGCATAGTCTTAAATATGACCTTTTTCCTTTAAACTCACGAATTTATGGTCACCTATTATAATATGATCTAGCACTTCAATTCCGATAATCTGGCCGCATTCTACTAAACGTTTTGTTACTTCAATATCTTCACGGCTCGGCGTGGGATCTCCTGAGGGATGGTTATGAAGACATATAATAGAGGCTGCTGCACGACGGAAGGCTTCTTTAAAAACTTCCCTGGGGTGTACAATTGACGTGTTTAAACTTCCAATAAAAATCGTTTGCCTATGTAGAACTTGATTTTTTGTATTTAAATATAAACAAACAAAATGCTCTTGTTGTAAAAAACGCATTTCTTCCATCATGTATTTCGCACAATCTTCTGGACTTCGAATACTATATCTATTTTGATATTCTAAACGCACCATTCTTCTGCCTAGTTCAAAGGCTGCCATAAGTTGCGATGCCTTTGAAATCCCAATACCATGTATACTAATTAGCTCTTCTAATGTTGCATCTTTCAACATACGTAAGCCATCAAATTGGTGTAAAATTTTATCTGATAACTTTAACACTGTTTCTTCTTTAGAACCTGTTCTGAGTAATACTGCGAGAAGCTCTCGATTTGATAAACTTCCGGCACCTTCTAACAATAAACGCTCCCGTGGCTGTTCTTCTCTTACAACATCACGAATACCGTTCATCTCTCCACTCCTTTATTTGTTCTCTCAAAGAAAACCCCATGCAATTTTACGCATGGGTTACATCAATATCAAATTGTTTTAATTCCCTAACGAGACGTGCAATTGGTAAGCCAACTACACTATAGTAGTCCCCTTGAATATTTTGAACGAAAATAGATCCTTTACCTTGAATCCCATAACTACCGGCTTTATCAAGAGGTTCTTTCGACGTGACGTATGTATCAATTTCCTCTTCTGTTAGCTCCCAAAACGTAACTTCTGTACGCTCATAAAAAGTAACCGTTTTTTCTTTTGATATAATCGCAACACCTGTATACACTTCATGTGTTTTCCCTGATAGTAATTGTAACATCTCTTTCGCCTGATCCTCATTAGAAGGCTTACCAAGAATACGCGACTCATATGTAACAATTGTATCTGCACCTAACACAATGTGATCACTATTATTTTCTGCCACCGCTGATGCTTTTTGCAAGGCAAGCGACATTACAATATCAGAAGGCGATGAATATGCACCAATTGTTTCCTCTACTTCACTTACAACGATTTCAAATGGTATGCTAGCTAACTCAAGCAATTCCTTCCTCCGAGGTGATCCTGAAGCTAAAATTATTTTTTTCATATTTTCTCCTTCCTTTCTCACATGAAGCAGAACAATTTATATCAATCGTATCAAAGGAATAGTTTGTCCACAAATGAAAGAAATATTAATTTCTCTAACTAAAATAACAATTCTTTATTGCATACGATTATATTCCTTTCATAGAGAAAGCACTTTGCTCTAAATTCAAAAGAAAAGAAAGAAGTACATGTACTTCTTTCTTACTCATTTTATTATCCTATCATTTCACTTTCTACGAAACAATTTTTTCATACGAAAGTAGGCCATCAATAATAACTTGATTTAATTTCACCAAAGATTCCTTATCCATTTTCCCATCTTTTACTGTTTGTACAGCTACCGACGTATACATATACAGTTTCTTTGCTTCTTCTTGCTTCATACTTTTCCCCTCTTTTTCAATCGCTTTCCATTCTTTTTCAATCGCTTCTATATCTTTTGCGCTGCTTTTTCCACCAACTTGTACACTAGAAGCATATTTTGCTAAATGAGTGTATAATGGCTGCACTTTTGTTAAAAATGTTCCTACTTCTTTATCATCTTTCAGCAACGCTTTATCTGTTATATCCCAGTTCTTTTTTAAAACGGAGACACCATCATTTTTATACTGAGTCATTAATTGATTTATAGCCTGTTCATCGCTAGCAATACCAACAACTATTGCATACTTATCCCCGCTCGGTCTCAAAGCTCCAATGCCCCCATTGCCTTTCCATTCTTCAAGAGCTGCTCGTCCCTTTTCTTCAGAAGAATAAAGCCCCCCTTGAACAAAAAATAATTTCATCGGATCCAATGACGCTCCTGCCTGTGCTTTTTGTTTTTCTTCTTTTGGTTCTGATGTTTGTCCTGCCGTTCCACCCACCTTTGATTCTCCATTCCCAGTCGGCTTGGAAGCTGTTACTTCACTTCCTCCTGTCGTTCCTTGTCCGGTGAGTAAATGAAGCATCCCCATTCCAAACGCCGTACCGATAATAATTGCGGTTGCAACGATTGCAATTAATGTATTACTCCACTTCTTTCGGTATTTTTCCACAGACATCGATTTCGCTTTTTGAAACGGAACAACATTTCTCGGTCGTTCACCTTCTACTACCATCCATTCAAATTCATCTTTCTTCTTTTCCTCATACTTCGCTTCTGTTCCATTCACTTTCACTGAGATCGTTCGTGATTGCTTGTCCATACACTCACACCTCACCTCTTATCGTTGTCCGCATCATATCATATTCCTTTCACAAAAAAACGAGATATTTGTCAGAGAAATTCGCCAAATAACCCTATATATTTATCTTATATGTATGCTTTTGACTTCATTTGTAGAACAAAAAACTAGATAGCAAAGACTATCTAGTTTTTCTCGCGAATATATTTTCGAACTTCAGAAATGAAATAAAGAGAACCTGTTATGATGAAAACATCATTTTCTCCTATCATTTCAACTTTTGTATCAATTGCCTCTTTCCAATTTTCAAAAACTAATTTTGATTCTTTTTGTGAATATGATGCAAGTTTATCAGCAGAGATAGCACGATCAAAGGCGAATGTTGTAAAAATAATTTCATCTGCAATGGTTTCTAATTGGCCTACCATGTTATGCAATTGTTTATCACCAAGGGCAGTAAATAAAACTATTACATTTTTATCTTTGTAATGCGCTTCTACTGTTTTCACAAGGCTTTCAATACCTTCTGGATTATGGGCACCATCTATAATAATATCCGGGTTACTTTGCAGCTTTTCAAAGCGCCCAATCCAATACGCTTCCCGTAATCCCGTTCTTATTTCCTCTTCCTCAATTAAAAATGATAGATATGTTTTTACATACATGACTGCCATAAGTGCTAGCGCTGCATTTCCTACTTGATGAATGCCTTTCATTGAGATTTGCAAATCTTCAAATGCGGCAAAAGGACAAGTAAAATCAAACTGTTCCCCATCTTCTTTAGACTGCTTATGTAACGCTGTAAAATGCTTGTCAAGTTCGTATAGGTTTGCATGGTTTTCCTTTGCAACATTTTGAATGACTTCCAAAGCTTCTTCGTCCTGCACACCAGTAATTACCGGCACACCAGATTTAATAATCCCCGCCTTTTCATATGCAATTTCTCCTAGTGTATTCCCTAAAATATGCATATGATCGTGACCGATATTCGTAATAATCGTGAGAACAGGGTGTATAACATTAGTAGAATCAAAACGTCCACCAAGCCCTGTTTCAAATAAAACAACATCACAGAAATTGACTTTACCGAAATAACAAATTGCCATAACAGTAATAATTTCAAACTCCGTCGCTTCCCCTAAATCCGTCTCATCTAGTTTTTCCACGACTTGTTTTACCATCTTTACAAGTTCAGTAATCTCTTCATCTGCAATTGGTGTCCCATTCACACTAATGCGTTCATTAAATGTTTCGATATAAGGAGAGGTGAACGTTCCTACCTTATATTTCGCGCCTTCTAACATGTAGCGCATATATGTTAACGTTGAACCTTTTCCATTTGTACCAGCAAGATGAACACATTTTATATGACGCTCTGGATTTCCGAGTTCTTCTAGCATCCATCTCATTCTTTCTAATCCTGGCTTAATTCCAAATTTCAATCGGCTATGAATCCACCCTATCGCTTCTTCGTATGTATGTATCACGTATGCTTTTCCCCTTTCAAAAGACAACTTTCATAGTTCTATTATACGCAAAGAAAAGAGACTCACCAATATAGTGAGTCTCTAAAAACATTTTTACTTTTCAAGATCTACTAGACGTTGACGAACTGCTTCGCGTTTTTCTAGGTAATCTTGCTCTTTCGCACGCTCTCCTTCAATAACTGCCGCAGGAGCTTTCGCTACGAAACCTTGGTTAGAAAGTTTCTTCTGTACACGTTCTACTTCTTTATCGAACTTCTCAAGTTCTTTCTCAAGACGAGCTCTCTCTTCATCAAGATTGATAAGATCAGCTAATGGTAAGAATAACTCTGCACCTGATACGATTGCAGTCATTGCTTTTTCTGGCGCTTGTAAATCCGTTTGAATTGTTAATTCGCTTGGATTACAGAAACGCTCAATGTAAGAGCTGTTTTTCGTAAGTTGAGCAAGTACAGCCTCATCTTTTGCTTTAATTTGCATTTGAACTTTTTTGCTCATTGGCGTATTTACTTCTGCACGGATGTTACGAACAGAGCGAATGATATCAACTAGAAGGTGCATTTCTGCCGCAGCTTCCGTATCTTGTAAATCCTCGCGAACTGTTGGCCACGCAGCTACTGTAATAGATTCGCCTTCATGTGGTAAATGTTTCCAAATTTTTTCTGTTACGAATGGCATGAATGGATGTAATAGACGCATTGTTTGGTCTAATACGTAAGCTAAAATAGAACGAGTTGTTTTCTTAGCTGCTTCATCTTCACCGTATAGTGGAAGCTTCGCCATTTCAATGTACCAGTCACAGAAATCGTCCCAAATGAAGTTGTATAATGAACGTCCAGCTTCACCGAACTCATATTTATCCATGTTACGTGTTACACTTTCGATTGTTTCGTTTAAGCGAGTTAAGATCCACTTATCTGCAACTGATTTTTCACCAGTTAAATCGATTTCTTCATACTTCATATCATCCATGTTCATTAATACGAAGCGTGATGCATTCCAAATTTTATTAATGAAGTTCCAAGTAGATTCTACTTTCTCCATGCTGAAGCGTAAATCTTGACCTGGTGCACTTCCTGTTGATAAGAAATAGCGCATTGCATCTGCACCGTACTTCTCGATAACATCCATTGGGTCAATACCGTTACCAAGAGATTTACTCATCTTACGACCTTGCTCATCACGAACTAAACCGTGAATTAATACATCTTTAAATGGACGCTCGCCTGTAAACTCTAAACCTTGGAAAATCATACGAGATACCCAGAAGAAGATGATGTCATAACCAGTTACTAATGCATCTGTTGAATAGTAGCGCTTAAAGTCTGCTGAATCTTCATCCGGCCAACCAAGTGTTGAGAACGGCCATAGCGCTGAACTGAACCATGTATCCAGTACGTCATTATCTTGATTCCAGTTTTCAATATCTGCTGGTGCTTCTGTACCTACGTATACCTCACCAGTTTCTTTATGATACCAAGCTGGAATACGGTGTCCCCACCATAATTGACGAGAAATACACCAGTCATGAATGTTTTCCATCCAGCGTAAGTATGTGTTTTCAAAACGCTCTGGTACGAACGTTACTTTTTCTTCTTCTTTTTGTTGAAGTGCTACTGCTTTTTCTGCAAGTGGAGCCATTTTTACGAACCATTGTGTTGATAAGTAAGGCTCAACTACTGCACCGCTACGCTCACTATGACCTACTGAATGCATATGAGGCTCGATTTCTACTAATACGCCAGCCTCTTGTAAGTCTTTCACTAATGCTTTACGGCATTCGAAACGATCCATACCGTTATACTTACCAGCTTTTTCGTTCATCGATCCATCTTCATTCATTACTAAGATGCGTGGTAAGTCATGACGGTTACCTACTTCAAAATCATTCGGGTCATGAGCTGGTGTAATTTTTACAACACCTGTTCCGAAGTCTTTTTCTACGTACTCATCAGCAATAATCGGAATCTCACGGCCTACAATTGGAAGTGTAACTGTTTTTCCGATTAAATGTTTGTAACGATCGTCTTCTGGATGAACTGCTACTGCTGTATCACCAAGCATCGTTTCTGGACGAGTTGTAGCAAGACGAATGTGACCTGAACCGTCTGTTAACGGATAGTTCATATGGTAGAATGCACCTTGAACTTCTTTATGAATTACTTCAATATCAGAAAGAGCTGTGCGTGTTGCTGGATCCCAGTTGATAATATATTCACCACGGTAAATTAAGCCTTTTTCGTATAATTGAACGAATACTTTATTAACCGCATCAGATAAACCTTCGTCTAATGTGAAACGTTCGCGAGAATAGTCTAGTCCTAAACCAACTTTCCCCCATTGTTGACGAATGTGAGAAGCGTATTCTTCTTTCCATTCCCAAGCTTTTTGAAGGAATTTCTCACGGCCAAGATCGTAACGTGAAATACCTTCTTCACGAAGTTTTCCTTCTACTTTCGCTTGTGTTGCAATACCAGCATGGTCCATTCCTGGAAGCCATAATACATCATATCCTTGCATACGCTTCGTACGAGTTAAAATATCTTGAAGAGTTGTATCCCAAGCATGACCTAAGTGTAACTTACCAGTTACGTTCGGAGGTGGAATTACAATTGTATAAGGTTGTTTCTTCTCGTCTCCTGTTGCTTCAAAATATTTGCCTTCTAGCCACCACTGATAAAGGCCTTCTTCAACGGACATATGATCATATTTAGTTGGTAAATTCTTTTCCGTGTTTGACATTATTTTCCCTCCTTAAAATAAAAAATGTCCCTCATCCAAAAAAGGACGAGGGACATCGCGGTACCACCTTTATTTACAAACAAATTCATAATTTGCTTATACTCTTAATTTGATAACGGACAAATCCGTCTTTTCCTAATGAGAACTATTCCGTTCAGAAAAGATGCTCCAGGGCTACCTTCTAACATAACTATCTAGAGAATCTCCCAGCTAATGATTCTCCTCTCTGAAGACGTTTCTTGTTATACTCTTCCCCTTCAAGGCATTTATATGATTGTTAATTATTATATACAATAGTGTAAAAAACGAAACCTTATTCGTCAAGATAAATTTAAGTCTATGAATTTTCAGGCGCACAAAAAAGATAAGTAGCATTCTCTACTTATCTTCTTTATCTCGCTATTTGCGGGCAATAAGACCCCACCTCAAAATTCAGCTGAAGCAAAGAAGTTAGGTTGGAGCCACCCGCTGATTAAAGTTTTACTTTACCCGTTCCCTTGCTGGGCAGCTTGTAATTGTGATAGGAAATATTCTATATTGTTAACGAGCCAATGCGATTGTTGCAAACTCTTTACTTCCAGCAATTCATTTTCCTCGTTGCGATTATCTTTTCTTTTTCTATACGAACCGATTTGTCGAATAAATTGTGATGGGTACGTCATATAAGCAAACATGAGAAGTTGCTCTTCTTTCGTAAACGGAAAATTTTTTTGATACATTTGAAACCATTCAAACCGATCACTTCTTGCGATCGGATATGTGTTTAAAGACCGTGAATAAAAACCTACTATATCTTGCACAGGCGTTGCAAACTTCGATTTTTCCAAACTAATAAAATAGCCATTCCGCTCATAGTCAAATAAAAAATGATTAAGTGACACGTTACCATGTACAAAAGTAATACGCGTTTTATCTTTTTCTTTCATCGCATCGTTCCACTCATTTAATTGCTTCGTTGCAAATTCACGCGCTCTCATTACATGATGATAGTACGTACAATATTGCAATTCAAGCGGGGACATATACCATTTTGATTCAGATTCTACGAGAAACTCTTCTAACATCTCACCATCATTTTCCCAGCGATTGGATATAGTTGTATAATGTTTTTCTAAATCTTCTTCCGTATACGTTTCTTCCTTCACAGTTTTTTGATGCAACGTTCCGAGTGTCTGAAACATTTTATGGTATTGATCATTGTCCTCACCATTTCCTTCTGCACGTTCTAACCAAGGCATTAAATAATAATTATACGTCCCGTCACTTAAAATATAATTTCCATCCGTCGCATGGTATATAGGTACATAATTTGAAAAACCTTTCTCCTTCAAATATTGAATATGATGCAGAAAGTTATTCCGCTCTAACTTTCTGCCTTCTATTTTCTTAAGTGCATATGGACCTTGATTCGTATAAATTTTCATTACATTTCCGTGCTCTTCCATATGCTGCGTATCCAATCTATATTGCCTCACGATAGGTTCATAGTGATTTCGCAATTCAATATCCATACGAATAACCCTTTCTATTCAAAACATAACTTCTTTATTTCGCCTTTACTCTTGAAACGGGAATATAAATAATTTGCCCCGTATTTAAAAATATATCTTCTGTTTGATTGACACGGTACAAATTTTGTACCGATGTTTCATAACGGTCTGCAATAGATTCAATTGTATCCCCTTCTTGTACGAAATACATTCTTAACTTTGTAAATTCCTCTTCCGGTTCTTTCGTAAATAGTTTTGTTAAATAAAGCGCATTTTCATCTCGCTGTGAGTACTCTTCTTCTTGTTCTTCCTGCTTTTTCGCTTTTTCTTTCTTGAAATCTTTTCGTCCGAACAATTCAAATTGCGGCGTTGTTTCTTGCTCCTCTTCACGTTCCACAAATTCATGTTCTTCTATTTTCTCTTCTTCTAATTCCTGCTCTTTTCTTTCCTCTAATTGGAACGGTTCAAATGCGTAATCTTCCCACTCATCTGATTCCTTGTATGTTGGTTCTTCTACATGGGGCGCCGGTCTATTCTCATCCTCTTGCGCTGAATCTTCTTCTAAATCAGCATACACCGTTTCTTCTTCATCCTCGCTTCTCTCTTCATCACATAAACCAGTAATAGATATATCCGCTAATAATTGTAAGCAACCATTTTCCTTTAATTCATAATCAAATTCCTCAATTGATACATATAGTTCTTCAATTACTTTCACGCGATTTCTCGGAATTGATATTTCAAGCGGAAAGGAATGAACAAGTTCATTAACCCCATCTTCCCTTGTTTCTACATAATCAATTGACTTTGCTGGCGATAGTTCTCTTAGTGAATACGCCGAATCATCTTGCCTTGCAACATACTCTCCCGTTAAATCTAATTGCCCTCTCACGATTACTTCATGATCAAGCTCTTCTATCTCAACGTCTGGATCTAACGAAATTGACAAAAGTTCATCGACTTCCTGTCCCTTTTGGAACCAAACAGATTCTTTTAATGAAAATCGTAACGAATGATCTGCAGCCACTTCTTTTCCCCCTCCCAAACTATATGTCATTACAGATTTATGTAGGGAAAGCTTACTTTATGAATAAAAAAAATCGCTCCCCTTATGGAGAGCGATTTTTCTCTAATACATTATTTTAATTTTGACATTGCAATTTCAGCCGCTGCAATTGTCGCCTCAATATCTGCGTCACTATGTGCTGTCGATAAGAATAAACCTTCGAATTGAGATGGTGGCAAGAATACACCTTGTTCTACCATTTCACGATAGTAAGCCGCAAAGAACTCTAAGTTTGAAGATTTTGCTGCATCGTAATTAATAACGGGCTCATCTGTAAAGAAAATACCAATCATAGAACCTGCACGATTAATATGATGTGGAATGCCATGTTTTTCAGCTGCTTTACGTAATCCAGCTTCTAACATTTCAGCTTTACGCTCAAATTCTACATACGATTCTGGCGTTAACTGTACTAACGTTTCATAACCTGCTGCCATTGCAAGTGGGTTACCTGATAAAGTACCAGCTTGATAAATCGGTCCGCTTGGCGCAATTTGGCGCATAATTTCTGCTTTACCACCGTATGCTCCTACTGGTAAGCCACCACCGATTACTTTACCTAAACAAGTTAAATCAGGTGTTACACCGTAGTAACCTTGTCCACAGTTATAAGCAACACGGAATCCTGTCATTACTTCATCAAAAATAAGCAGTGCACCGTTTTGTTCTGTTACTTCACGAAGTCCCTCTAAAAATCCTGGTTGCGGAGGAACAACACCCATATTCCCTGCCACTGGTTCTACAATTACACAAGCAATATCATCACCGAATTGTTCAAAAGCGTATTTCACACTTTCTAAATCATTATAAGCTACTGTAATCGTATTTTTCGCTACACCTTCTGGTACGCCAGGGCTATCTGGTAAACCTAGAGTCGCCACACCAGAACCAGCTTTAATTAATAACGAATCACCATGACCGTGGTAACAACCGATGAATTTCAAGATTTTATTACGGCCTGTATAACCACGAGCTAAACGTAGTGCACTCATTGTCGCTTCTGTTCCAGAGTTAACCATGCGGACAATTTCAATCGATGGTACACGCTCAATAACAAGTTTCGCTAATTTATTTTCGATTTCTGTCGGTGCACCGAAGCTTGTACCTCTTTCAGCAACAGATTTTAACGCTTCAACAACACGATCATTTGCATGCCCATGAATTAAAGGCCCCCATGATAATACGTAGTCGATGTATTCATTTCCATCAATATCATATACTTTAGAGCCTTTACCACGCTCCATAAACAACGGATTCATCCCAACAGACTTAAAGGCACGAACTGGGCTATTTACGCCACCAGGCATTAAATCTTGCGCCTTTTCAAACGCTGCAATTGACTTATCAAACTTTTTCATTATTTAACGCCTCCTTCTTGCAACCATTTTGCTGCATCTTTCGCATGATACGTAATAATTAAGTCTGCTCCTGCACGTTTCATGCTAATTAATTTTTCAAGCACAACTTCTTTTTCATTAATCCAACCATTTTGCGCTGCCGCTTTAATCATTGAATATTCACCACTTACGTTGTAAGCAACGATTGGTAAATTAAAGTTATTTTTCACATCACGAATGATATCTAAGTAAGAAAGAGCTGGCTTTACAATTAAGAAATCAGCCCCTTCCATTACATCTGATTCTGCTTCACGGAATGCTTCCATACGGTTCGCTGGGTCCATTTGATATGTTTTACGGTCACCAAATTGCGGCGCACCGTGCGCAGCATCACGGAATGGCCCATAAAACGCTGATGAATATTTCACAGCGTACGACATAACTAGCACGTGTCCAAAACCATTTTCATCTAATGCATGGCGAATTGCTGTTACGAAGCCGTCCATCATGTTTGATGGCGCAATAATGTCCGCTCCTGCCTTCGCTTGACTTACAGCTGTTTTCGCAAGAACTGCAAGAGACTCGTCATTTAAAATAATACCATCTTCAATTACACCGCAATGACCATGACTTGTAAATTGACATAAACATGTATCTGCAACTACTACTAGCTCAGGGAAATCGCCTTTAATTTGTTGAATAGCACGTTGTACAATTCCATGATCACAATATGCTGATGATCCAACTTCATCTTTTTCAGCAGGTAAACCAAATACAATAACAGAACGAATACCTAAATCAACAACTTCTTGCATTTCAGCTTGCAATAAATCTAAAGACATTTGATATACGCCTGGCATAGAAGGAACTTCATTACGAACATTTTCACCTTCTAATACAAAAATAGGGTAAATAAAATCTTCCGTATGTAAAAACGTTTCACGCACAAGTGCACGCATACTACCGCTTTGTCTTAAACGACGATGACGATTAAATTGTAAAGAGTTCATAGATTTCTATCCCCATTCTTTCATTTTATAGATTCACAAACACATTGTAGTAATGCCTCTACAGTGTACTCTTTCGGCACAATAACAGACGGAAAATAACGACTTGCCTCTTTTTCCGTAATAGGTCCTATACAAGCAATTGTACATTTTTTTGTCCATTCTCTCCAGTTTGCACCCTCAAGTAAACGAACAAAACTAGTAACAGTTGAAGGGCTCGTAAATGTAATAATGTCTACTTTCCCTAACTTCAATGCCGCTATAAGCTCTTGCTTTTTTTCTATATTCACTTTCGTACCGTATACGATTAGCTCATCTAGAGAAACACCAATTTCCCGAAGTGCAACCGGAATTACCTCTCTTGCTATATTCCCTTTCGGAAATAAAATACGTTCGTTTCCACTTAATTCTTTTAGAAACTCTTCTGCAAATGCTTCTGCAACAAATGAAGTTGGAACAAAATGAACTTGATAGCCCCTTTTTTCTAACTCTAATTTTGTTTTCACACCTACCGCAGCGATTTTAATGGTTAGCGGTAGTTTCTTGTTCAAACTATCTAGAAAAAAAGCTACACCATTTCTGCTCGTAAAAATAACCCAGTCATACGAATGTAGCTGCCCTTCAATATGTTGAATTTGCCTATGAGACATACCTTCCATATGCAAAAGCGGAATTTCCAATGGAATTCCGCTCTTTTCTTTCACTGCTACACTCATTTGTTTCGCTTGATGCTGGGCACGTGTAATCAATACCGTTTTTCCAGCGAGAGCGTTCATATTTATTGTTGCTCCTTATTTGCAGCAAGAATGAGTTCTTTGGCGCCTTGTTTAATTAAACGGCCCGCGGCTTCTAATCCTACTTCCTCAGGATTAGTACCTACTACTGTCTCTTTTAATAAAACAGAGCCATCCATAGAGCCAACAAGAGCTGTTAATTCGATTGTATCGTTTTCTTTAAGGGTTGCATATCCAGCGATTGGAACTTGACATCCACCTTCAAGTTTATGAAGAAATACTCGCTCCGCTGCCACTGTTCTTTCTGTTATCGCATCATTCATATGCGCTAACAACTGCAATAAATCCTTATCATCCTCACGACATTCAATCGCTAATGCACCTTGTCCTACAGCAGGTACACATAACGTTTCATCTAAATGTTCTGTAATAACTTCATCATCCCAGCCCATTCTTTGTAATCCAGCTGTCGCTAAAATAATCGCATCGTAATCCTCTTCTTTTAATTTACGTAAACGTGTATCGATATTTCCGCGAATCCACTTCACTTGTAAATCTGGTCTCGCAGCGAGTAGCTGTGCACTACGTCTTAAACTACTCGTACCTAAAATAGCACCTTCCGCTAACTCTTTAAACGATGCTCCATTTTTTGAGATAAAAGCATCACGAGGGTCAACACGCTTTGGTGTACAGCCAATCATTAACCCTTCTGGAAGTACGGCTGGCATATCTTTCATACTATGTACAGCCATATCGATTTCTTTCGTAAGTAACGCATGCTCAATTTCTTTAACGAACAAACCTTTTCCGCCTACTTTTGAAAGAGTAACATCTAAAATCACATCACCTTTGGTGACAATTTCTTTCACTTCAAATTCATATGGTAAACCAAGTGCTTTTAACTGATCAATAAACCAGTTTGTTTGTGTTAATGCTAGCTTACTCTTTCGTGACCCTACAATAATTTTGCGCATAATTCTCTCTCCTCATTATAAATACCAAAAGTGGAAATTAGATAAACTACTTAATAAAAAAATGTTAACTAGCATTACGAGAAAGGCCCCTACATTCCACAGTACAATTTTCTTCCCTTGCAATACATCTGCCGCTCTTAAATACAAGCCCGCACAGTATACAAATAGAACGACAAACGAACCAATTACTTTCGTATCATACCAATGAAAATTATCTAATTTTGTATATCCCCATATACATCCTAATAAAATTGCTAGTAAGAAAAATGGAACAGAAAATAAATTTAATCCGTAAGACGTAGATTCAAGCTTCGGTAAATTCCCTAACCTTCTTAATCTCGCATTCCACTTTTTCTTTTTTAATAGGCGATATTGCAGTAAATACATAATAGAAAAAATAAATGATACCGTAAACGTTGCATAAGAAATAATCGCCATTCCAACATGCACGTATACAAGTTCTGAAACTAATTGCTCTGCAAGTACTGGCGACATCTTTCCGAGCGGTGTAAAAATAGAAAAAGCGCTTACGCCAAATGCAACAACATTTGTAAAGAAGACTAAAAAGTCAACGCGCATAAATCGATTTATGACTAACGACATCGTAATCAATAACCAAACATAAAAATAAATCCCTGATAATAAAGTTAAAATGGGGTTCGTTTCTGAATCTGTCGCCCTAAGCAACATAAAAATAGACTGCAATACCCATACAATCGAAAGTAACCAAAAAGCAAATCGGTTCGCCTTTCGGTTACTTTGGAAATAATCTATAAAATATAAACTAATGCTACAAGCATATAAAATAATTGCAATATGATAAATAATACTGTTATTTAAAAAACTCATCCGATCATCCTTCCAAATTATAAAGATGGAACGGATGGTGTCCACACTCTTTTATGTTCTACTTCTTCCGCACGACTCTCTACTTCTTCCGTTTCTAAATCGAAAATCTTCGCAAATAACGCTAATTTTTCGCTCGCTCCCTCTTCAGCAGCTATTTCTTTCGCTACTAAAATTGGGTCTTTTAATAATTGATTAATAATACTTTTCGTATGCTTACTAATGACTTTTTTCTCACGATCACTAAGGTTTGGTATTTTTCGCTCTAGGCTTACCATCGTTTCACTTTGGATTGCAAGTGCCTTATCACGAAGAGCTGATATTAATGGAACAACACCAAGTGTACTTAACCACGTTTTAAATAGAACAATTTCCTCTTCAATCATAAATTGAATTTTCTCCGCTTCTTTCAAACGCTCAGCACGATTTGCTTCCACTACTCCTTGCAGATCATCAATGTCATATAAAAAAGAACCTTCTAACTCATCAATCGCTGGATCAATATCACGTGGTACTGCAATATCAACCATAAATAAAGGGCGACCAGAGCGCATTTTCTCCACCTTTGTCATCATCTCTTTCGTAATGACATACTCAGATGCACCAGTTGAACTAATTAAAATATCTGCTTCTAATAATGCACATTGCAATTCGCTTAACGATTTTGCATGTCCCATATATTTCTCAGCCATTACTTCTGCTTTCGAAAGTGTCCTATTCATAACTGTTACTTTACGAGCACCACTTCCATATAAGTTTTGCAGTGCAAGTTCGCCCATTTTACCAGCACCAAGAATAAGCACATGACAATCTGTTAACTCGCCAAATATTTTCTTTCCAAGCTCAACAGCAGCATAACTAACAGACATTGCACTTTCCCCGATTGTTGTTTCTGAGTGGGCACGTTTTGCTAATGTAATGACTTGCTTAAACAATTCATTAAAAATTGTGCCTGTTGCTTTAACTTGTTGCGCTTCTAAAAAGCTATCTTTTATTTGACCTAAAATCTGCGTTTCTCCGACTACCATCGAATCTAAACCGCACGTTACGCGGAATAAATGATCTATTGCACCATCTTGTTCAAAAATAGTTAAATATGGCGCGACTTCTTCTATTTCAAGCTGAAACCAATCAGCTAAAAACTTCTTAATATAATACCGTCCCGTGTGTAATTGATCGACAACAGCATAAATCTCAGTGCGATTACAAGTTGATACAATGACATTCTCTAACACGCTCTTTTGATTTTGTAATGTAGTCATCGCTCGCTCTAGCTCTGCTGCCTGAAATGTGAGTTTCTCACGAAATTCTACAGGGGCTGTTCGATAATTTACACTAACAACAAGAATATGCACGCAGCATGTCCCCCTTCACCCGTTTTATCACTTTATCTACTATCATAATACAACTTTCCTCTTATGAATCTGACAATCGTGTGAACAACCGATTATTTTTTAATTATTCTCCGTATGTAATAAAGGAGATTCAGTAAACTAATAAAAAAATCTTCTACTTTATAATGATTATAAATTAATAACTCTATTTGTACGTTACCAAAAAAAGTCCTCATAATCAAGTGATGGAAACTATTCCATATAAATTATAACATCATCTTTCCTATCTTCTTTCATCATGAAGGAAAATATGTATGATTGTTCCAAAATGTAGCAAACACTTTCTCAATACAATGTATTTGACATTTTATTTCTTTTTCGTTATATTGATTTTACAAAATTAAATTGTGCACAACTTAATTAGAAGGGAGTTATGTATGACAGAGGACTCTTTGCATCTAGATAACCAACTTTGTTTTTCTATTTATGCCTGTTCTAGAGAGGTTACTCGTTTTTATCGACCTTATTTAGAAGAGATGGGTATTACGTATCCCCAGTACATTACTTTACTCGTACTATGGGAGCAAGATGGACTAACAGTAAAAGAAATTGGAGAACGTCTATTTTTAGATTCCGGTACGTTAACACCTATGTTAAAACGAATGGAATCATTAAAACTTGTAAAACGTGTTCGTTCCAAAGAAGACGAGCGAAAAGTTTGTATTGAATTAACAGAACAAGGCAAAGATTTAAAGGAAAAGGCTTGTTCATTACCGACAACGATGGCTACAAATTTAGGAATTACAGAGCAAGAATATCGCTCTTTATTAATTGAGCTAAATAAACTAATTGAAACAATGAAAACAATTAATGATGGAAAAGGGGAATAAATATGGATAAATTATATACTGCTTCAGTAACAGCAACAGGTGGAAGAAATGGGAAAGTAGTTTCAGATGATGGCATATTAAATCTTGATGTAAAAATGCCGAAAGCACTAGGTGGTGCAGGCGGAGAAGCAACAAATCCAGAACAACTATTTGCAGCTGGTTATGCAGCTTGTTTTGATAGTGCATTACAACTTGTCATTCGTACAAAACGTATGAAAGTAGAAAGTACAGAAGTAACCGCTCACGTTTCTATCGGAAAAGATACAGATGGTGGTTTTGGCCTATCTGCCGTGCTTGATGTACATGTCGCTGGCGTTTCACATAGCGAAGCAAAAGAACTTGTAGAAGCGGCTCACGGTGTATGTCCTTACTCTAAAGCAACACGAGGTAATATTGAAGTTACATTAAACGTACGTTAACAGCTTATATAAAGAAAAAAACGCGCGACATTCGTCACGCGTTTTTTGTTTTTGTCATTTTATGAATTGCCTTCCACGCTTCTTCTTTTCCAAGTCCTGTTTCAGAAGAGAATAGAACGATTTCATCGCCAATTTCAACAGCAAGCGTTTCTTTTACAACTTTTAAATGCTTTTGCCATTTCCCTTTCGGGATTTTATCGGCTTTCGTCGCAATAATAATTGTTGGGATTTCATAATGCTTTAAGAAATCATACATCATCACGTCATCACTTGTTGGTTGGTGACGTAAATCAACTACTAATACAGCTGCGTCTAATTGCTTACGCGTTGTAAAGTACGTTTCAATCATTTTCCCCCATGCCGCGCGCTCCAATTTAGACACTTTCGCATATCCATAACCTGGAACATCAACAAAATGCATCATCTCATTGATTAAGAAAAAGTTCAGTGTTTGCGTTTTTCCTGGTTTAGAAGAAATACGCACTAACTTTTTACGATTTAAAATTTTATTAATAAAGGAAGACTTCCCGACATTTGAACGACCTGCTAATGCAATTTCTGGTAAATCACTGTCTGGATATTGTTCTGGTTTAACAGCACTAATTACAATATCTGCTTTTGTTACTTTCATTGTTTCACTCCTACTAATGCGTGCTCCAATACTTCATCTAAATGAGATGCAAGCACAAACGTAAGGTTTTCTTTTACGCTCTCTGGAATATCATCTAAATCTTTCTCGTTTTCTGCTGGCAAAATAATTTTTGTTAAGCCTGCGCGGTGAGCACTTAATGTTTTTTCTTTTAAGCCACCAATTGGTAATACACGACCACGAAGTGTAATTTCACCTGTCATACCTACTTCTTTACTTACAGGAATACCTGTTAGTGCAGAAATAAGTGCCGTTGCCATCGTAATACCTGCTGACGGTCCATCTTTTGGAACTGCTCCTTCTGGAACATGAATATGAATATCATTTTTCTCATGGAAATTCGGGTCAATCTGAAGCTCTTCTGCACGAGAGCGTATATAACTAAACGCAGCTTGTGCTGATTCTTTCATAACATCCCCAAGTTTCCCCGTTAAAATTAGTTTCCCTTTTCCTGGCGCTACAGAAACTTCAATTGCAAGTGTATCGCCGCCTGCTGCTGTGTAAGCTAGACCTGTTGCCATACCAACTTGGTCTGTTTTTTCAGCTTGCCCATAACGGAATATGTGTTTACCAAGTAAATCAACAATCTTTTTCTCTGTCACAACGATACGTTTACGTTCTGCTGTAACGATAATTTTCGCTACTTTACGGCAAACTTTTGCAATTTGGCGTTCTAGCGTACGAACACCAGCCTCACGTGTATAATAACGAATAATTTCAAGAAGCGCCTCATCACGCACTTGTAAATTACCTTTTCGTAAGCCATGCTCTTTTAATTGTTTCGGCAATAAATGCTCACGAGCAATGTGTACTTTTTCAAGTTCTGTATAGCCAGCAATCGAAATGATTTCCATACGGTCAAGTAATGGACCTGGAATACTTGAAAGTGTATTAGCGGTTGCTACAAACATAACTTTCGATAGATCATATGGTTCTTCAATGTAATGATCACTGAAGTTATGGTTTTGTTCTGGATCTAATACTTCAAGTAATGCCGCTGATGGATCTCCACGGAAATCGTTAGACATTTTATCAATCTCATCTAATAAGAAGACTGGATTAACTGTTTTCGCCTTTTTCATACCTTGAATAATGCGTCCTGGCATTGCTCCAACATATGTACGGCGGTGACCACGAATTTCAGATTCATCACGCACACCACCAAGAGATGCACGGACAAATTTACGATTCAATGATGTTGCAATTGAACGCGCTAACGAAGTTTTGCCGACCCCAGGAGGGCCTACTAAACAAAGGATAGGTCCTTTTAATGAATTCGTTAACTTCTGTACAGCTAAATATTCAAGTACACGCTCTTTCACTTTTTCAAGACCGTAATGATCGTTATTTAAAATCTCTTCTGAATGAGCAAGATCAATTATATCTTCTGTTGCCTCTGTCCACGGAAGCGCTAATAACCAATCAATATAATTGCGAATAACACCACTCTCCGCAGAACTTGCTGGTAACTTTTCATAACGATCTAATTCTTTCAGCGCAGCCTTCATTGTTTCTTCAGGCATTCCTGACTGTTCAATTTTTTCACGAAGTTCTTCTACTTCTCCGCCCTTACCTTCTTTGTCGCCAAGTTCAGTTTGAATCGCCTTCATTTGCTCACGTAAGAAATATTCTTTTTGCGTGCGCTCCATTGAACGTTTCACTTTTTGCCCAATCTTCTTTTCTAGGCTAAGTAACTCTTGTTCATCTTGAATAATTGAAATAAGTGTATGTAATCGTTCTTTTACAGATACAATCTCTAGAATCTCTTGTTTCTGCTTCGTTTTAATCGGCAAGTGAGAAGCAATTAGATCAGCTAATCTCCCTGGTTCTTCTACATCAGCTACCGTTGCAAATGTTTCATTTGAAACTTTTTTCGAAACTTTAATATATTGTTCGAAATGCTCCAGTAACGTACGCATAAGAGCTTTCTCTTCTAAATCATCTTCTACTTCTTCAGTTACCGTTTTAATAGACACTTGTACTATATTTTCTTCTTCGATAAACTCTATTACTTCTGCTCTATGTAAACCTTCCACAAGGACACGAAGCGTACCGTTCGGCAATTTTAACATTTGCTTGACTTTCGCCACTGTACCTACACTGTATATGTCATCTTCTTTCGGATCATCGATATTCATTTCTTTTTGCATTGCTAAAAAGATGATATTTTCATCCATTGCCGCCTGCTCTAGTGCTTGTATCGATTTATCACGTCCTACATCAAGATGCAAAACCATCGTTGGATATACGAGAACGCCTCTTAATGGTAGGAGGGGCACGATTCTTTCGTTCGTATTCATACTAGACATAGCACCTCCATAATAAATTAAACTCCTGTTCAACTATTTTATATTACAATACACCTAGATGCAATTGCTGAGATTCCTCGCAATTATAAATAGCTTATTTTTCTACCTCACGAAAAGAAAAAAGACTCCGATTAAGCATACAAACTTAAACGAAGTCTGGCAAATTTTATTATTGTTTATTTTTACATAGATTGTGCATCTGTTTCGTCTACGTTAGTATGTACATCTAGCTCTCTATGCGCATTTTCTTGCATAAATGTTAACTCAAATACTTCTTTTAACTTACGGACAGGAATAATTTCGATTCCCTTTATAGTATACAAAAATGGTTGCATATTTTCAGCAGGAATAATGACTTTCTTAGCTCCCGCTTTTTTCGCAGCTTTTATTTTTGCGTACACGCCACCAATAGGCTTTACTTCTCCGTGTATACTTATTTCACCTGTCATCGCTACTTCATTATTTACATATGTGCGATGCACCGCAGAATATACACCTGTTGCCATAGCGATTCCTGCAGAAGGTCCATCAATTGGGATACCACCTGGAAAATTAATATGTATATCGTATCCTTCTGGCAACACATCTAAAGAACGAAGTACTGTTAATACATTATCAACAGAGCCTTTTGCCATACTTTTACGGCGAATCGATTTCGTTTGACTACCAATACTTTCTTCTTCTACAATTCCGGTAACATTTACCGACCCTTTATCTTTCGCCGGAATTGCTGTTACTTCAATTTCTAATAACGCACCTGTATTTGGTCCGTATACAGCAAGACCATTTACAAGACCAATCCTTGGAATCGGATAAATGTGCTTTTCGTATTTCGGTGTAAGCTGACTTGAGTGAACAACCCACTCTATATCTTCATCTTTAATGAAAGAACGTTCTTCATTTATCGCCATACCAGCAGAGATTTGCACGAGATTAATCGCTTCTCGTCCATTTCTTGCATACATCCCAATCATTTCAATACCATTTTCGCCTATTTGCATTTCTACTTTTTCCGCGGCATTTTTCGCTACTTTTTGAATTTCTTCCGTATCTAATTCACGGAAAAATACTTCTAAGCAACGTGACCGAATAGCAGGAGGAATTTCCTCTGGCGAACGTGTCGTTGCTCCAACTAAGCGAAAATCTGCCGGTAAGCCTTTTTGGAAAATATCATGTATATATGTTGGGATCATCGTATTTTCTTCACTATAGTACGCACTTTCTAAAAATACTTTTCGATCTTCTAACACCTTTAACATTTTGTTCATTTGAATCGGATGGAGTTCGCCAATCTCATCAATAAACAAAATACCACCATGCGCATCTGTTACAGCACCTTTTTTCGGTTGCGGAATACCTGCTTGTCCCATCGCCCCAGCACCTTGATAAATCGGATCATGCACCGAACCAATTAAAGGGTCTGCGATACCACGTTCATCAAACCGAGCTGTCGTCGCATCAAGTTCAATAAATGTTGCATTCGTACGAAATGGAGATTTAGGATTTCGTTTCGCTTCTTCTAATACAAGACGTGCTGCCGCTGTTTTCCCAACACCTGGCGGGCCATATATGATTACATGTTGCGGATTCGGACCACAAAGAGCCGCTTTTAACGACTTAATCCCGTCCTCTTGCCCTACAATATCTAAAAAGGTTGTAGGACGCACCTTTTCTGCTAGCGGCTCTGTTAAAGAAATCTCACGCATTTTACGAAGCTGTTCTAATTCTTTTTTCGATTCTCGATCAATTGAAACTTTTTGTGTTCGTTGATTTCGAAGTAAATGCCAGAAATATAATCCGACAATTACACCAAAAACAAGTTGAACAACTAAAAATATATTTGTCCAGCTCATTATTTATTTCCTCCCGCAATATTTTATCTCTTAGTATTTCCGCGGAGGAACGTAGCTAAACATAAAGAAAAACAGCAATTATAAAAATTGCTGTTTCCCTTTCGCATTATGCAGATGTTTTTGTATCAAGTACAGTACCGTCTTGTAACACCAATTTTGGCGGTTCATTATCAGCTACTGTTTCTTTTGTAAGAATACACTTCTCGATATCTTTACGAGATGGAAGTTCGAACATTACATCAAGCATTAAGCCTTCAATAATAGAACGAAGTCCACGAGCACCCGTTTTACGTTCAATTGCTTTTTTCGCAATTTCGATTAGTGCACCTTCTTCAAACTCTAACTCAACATCGTCAAGCTCCAATAGTTTTTGGAATTGCTTAACAAGTGCATTTTTCGGTTTCGTTAAAATATCAACAAGAGCATCTTCATCAAGTGGCTCTAGGTTCGCAATAACTGGAAGACGACCGATAAACTCTGGAATTAAACCAAATCTTAAAAGATCCTCTGGTAATACGTGAGATAAAACATGCTTCTCATTTACATCAGCATTTTTCTTCTCAGAACCAAATCCAATTACTTTCTCACCAAGGCGACGTTTAATAATCGGCTCAATGCCATCAAACGCTCCACCACAAATGAATAAGATGTTCGTTGTATCAATTTGAATGAACTCTTGGTGCGGATGCTTACGACCACCTTGAGGTGGAACGCTTGCTACAGTACCTTCTAAAATTTTCAGAAGTGCCTGCTGCACACCTTCACCAGATACATCACGTGTAATTGATGGATTTTCGGACTTACGTGCCACTTTATCAATCTCATCAATATAAATGATTCCTTTTTCCGCTTTCTCTACATCATAATCAGCTGCTTGAATTAATTTTAGTAAGATATTTTCTACATCTTCCCCAACATATCCAGCTTCTGTTAAAGATGTTGCGTCCGCGATTGCAAATGGAACATTTAAAATACGCGCTAACGTTTGTGCCAGTAATGTTTTACCACTACCTGTTGGCCCGATAAGTGCGATATTACTCTTCGCTAATTCTACATCATCAATTTTGCTGTTAGAATTAATGCGTTTGTAATGATTATATACCGCTACCGCTAGTGCTTTTTTCGCGCTATCTTGCCCGATGACATACTCATCTAAGATTTCACGAATTTCTACCGGTTTCGGTACATCTTTGAATTCTACTTCTTCGTCCTTCGCAAGCTCCTCTTGTACAATTTCAGTACAAAGTTCGATACACTCGTCACAAATGTAAACACCTGGACCTGCCACTAACTTTCGAACTTGCGTTTGTGTTTTACCACAGAAAGAACATTTTAATTGCCCTTTTTCATCATTAAATTTAAACATATTTTCACACCCCTTACAAAGTGCTAACCTCTTGCCTTCGTATGTACACGATAAATGTATCGTATGTAAATACATATTATGTCACTACGTGGCGAGAAATACAAATAATATGACTAGTTATGTACAAATAAAAAAATTTTAAAACTTTTGAAATATGTATATTCGACTTGTAAAGGAACATTTCCTTCTCCATCGAAAAGTTTTATAAATATATTTCTATATTTATAAAACAAGGCACGATTAAAATCGTGCCTTGTTATTTTATTATGCAGCGTTTTCTACTAAGAAGTCTACAGCTTTACGCACTTTAAGATCTTCAGCTAAAGCGTCTACACTTCCAAGAGCTTGCTTGATAGCGTCTACTGGCATACCGTACATTTCAGCCATTTTTTCAACTTCTGCAGTTACTTCTTCTTCAGTAACTTCGATGTTTTCAGCTTCAATGATAGCTTCAAGAACAAGATTGATTCTTACACGTTTTTGTGCATCTTCTTTCATTTGCTCTTTTAATTTGTCAGCGTCAGTACCTGTGAATTGGTAGTAAAGCTCAAGGTTCATACCTTGTTGGCTTAAACGTTGCTCGAATTCACGAACCATACGATCTAACTCAGTGTTGATCATAGCTTCTGGAATTTCGATTTCAGCGTTAGCAGCAGCTAATTCTACTACTTCGTCACGTACTTTGTGCTCAGCTTCGTGCTTTTTGCCTTCTTCTAAGTTTGTGCGAAGTTTTGCTTTTAATTCATCAAGAGTTGCAACCGCTTCGTCTGCTTCTTTAGCGAACTCGTCGTTTAACTCAGGAAGTTCTTTTGTTTTGATTTCGTGAATTGTTACTTTGAATGTTGCTGGTTTGCCAGCTAATTCAGCAGCATGGTACTCTTCTGGGAATGATACTTCAACGTCTTTAGACTCACCAGATTTAAGACCGATTACTTGCTCTTCGAAACCTGGGATGAATGTACCAGAACCGATTGCTAGAGAGTAGTTTTCGCCTTTTCCGCCTTCAAATGCTTCGCCATCAACGAAACCTTCGAAGTCGATTACAGCTGTATCACCGTTTTCAACAGTTCCTTCTTCTTTAACAACTAGTTCAGCTTGACGCTCTTGTAAAGATTTTAATTCGTTCTCTACATCTTCGTCAGTTACAGTTGTTTCAACTTTTTCTACTGCTAAACCTTTGTACTCACCTAATTTAACTTCAGGTTTCACTGTAACTTTTGCAGTGAAGATAAGGTTAGCATTTTTTTCGAACTTCTCGATGTCGATTTCAGGATGATCAACTGGGAAGATACCAGCTTCTTCAATCGCTTCACCGTATGCTTTTGGTAAAATGATATCTAAAGCATCTTGGTATAAAGATTCAATACCAAAGCGTTGTTCGAATAATGGACGAGGCATTTTTCCTTTACGGAAACCTGGTACGTTAATTGTTTTTACTACTTTTTTGAACGCAGCGTCGATAGAGTTGTTTACTTCTTTAGCATCAACTTCGATTGTTAAAACGCCAACGTTACCTTCTAATTTTTCCCATTTTGTAGACATTTATTCTTTCCCTCCAACTATAATAATGTATGCACATACCTCTATAGATTAAAATCTTCATTATCTCTTTTTTGAAATAACAAATACACAAATAACCCTCTAGCAAAAGCTTTCAGATATAATGTTCCAATCTACTAATTGCCCAGAAGACAACTACGGTATATTTTGTTCGAGAATAATATGAAACATATTAAGTAAGAGAATTGCACTTCTCTTCTCTTACAAACAGGCAGATTTCTGCCTTTTGCAACCCTTACATTATAACATAGAATATGCTCGTTTCAAGAACTGAACGATTCTTTTTCATAATTATACGGGCAAATATCCTTCTCTTTCAACACGTAATAACCATTGATAGGCAATATGAAACTCTTCCAATTCGATATTATATGCTGCCATAAGCTCTTCTTCATCAATAGCCAATCCGAAACGCTTTCTTCCAATTCTCTCTAAAACAGCTGACCAAATCTCTTCTTTATCCATTAATAGAGCGAATGGGAAAACGCTAATTTGCAACTCTTTCCAATATGTAACCATCGCTTCAAATATATCGGGATAATTTTGCTCTAATCGGCTTGATAATTTATGTATAATGTTATTGGATTGCTCCTCATTATGACCTGTAAATGCTGGAATCACCTTAATCGTATTTCCAAACTTTTCTACCTCTATTTCTTCTTCTACCTGACTTTCTATCATTTTATACAAAATAGAAGTTTTCAAATAGGGGTGCTGCTCTTCGTCTATTAAAAATTTCTTTAAAACAGGTAATGCAAGATCTAAATCTTTTAACGAAAGTCGCTGAATCGCTCTTAGCTTCTGTCCAAAGTTTTCTCCAAAAATTTCATTAGTAAACTCATCCAATTCAAAGTTTGAATCCACTAGCGATGCGTCTCCCTCATTTAGCATACCTTCTGCAAATAAAGCAAGCTGCGCTAATTTTTCCTTTTGATCAGGCATTATATCTTTCGTTTGTAAAACCTTTTCAACAGTTTCAATAACACCTTCATAATCATTTGTTTGAACTAAAATTGTTACGTACGTTTCAAGAATATCACCAAATAAGACAACTCCTGTTTTAAGCAACTGTTCACATTTATCTTTCGCTTCTTCCATACGTTTTAATTCGAGTAAACAAATAACTGAAGCTAATTCCGTTTGTTCCGTTTCCGCATTATACTGACGTAATATTTCAAAGCAACGCAATGCATCTTCGAATTTCCGCTCTTTCAGCGCTAAAAAACCTTCATCAATATAGCGCTCTGATAGTTGTGGAAACAATACGACCGTATTTTCTTTTTTATCCATACGTCCGCCTCTTTTTCTTGATTTTAATTATGCTCAAAGTAAATATATCAAATGCGTAATGAGAACACAACATCCCTAAATCATTTGTTTGAAATATAAAAATATTTAATTTTTATATTCCGATACGAGTAAATCTCTACTAAAAATTAAAATTGTACAAATAAAAATCCCCAGCAACAAGCGCAGAGGATTCATCATTAATGGAAAGCTTTTATAATTGTGGGGTATATTACAAGGGTAATAATTTGGAGAACAATAATTGCCATAACAATCATGCTAAAATAGAAGATTGGTTTACTTCGCTTCATTAAAAACATAATAATAAGCATCGTACAAGCAAACAAACTTAAGAAGAACAAACTTGTTGTCGAACTAAGTATACCACTTGGGACAAAGAACAATAACACTACACTACAAGTACCTATAATTCCAAATAACCATTCCATTCATTCACTCATTCCCTTTCCCTCTCATAGCTGTTTTCTCTAAGCAATCAAATGTTTCACAACATCGACTACATACGTTAATTTCTCATACGCTACAAATCCAAAAGCAACCGTTAAGCCCGTTACAACTAACCCTTTCATCATTTCTTCCTCCTCGTTTTATCGTTGTTATCTTCATTATAAAAGATTAGCAATTTCTTACCATCGAACTACCTTACAGTTACCTTACAGAATTGTAAGATTTCAAAAAGGGATTGAAAAACACCTCATATCGCTTGAGGTGCTTTCACGAAATTTCTCTATAATCACTTGCAAAATTAGCTTTTTTCTCTTGGTTACTTTTCGGCGAATCGACTCTTAGACTAATAGATTTACTAAATAATTTAGGATCAAAATAATTATGCGTTACTTTTCTTAACTTACCTTCAGATATTTTCGTATTACAAGAAAACAAAAAATGAAAATCATGTTAATATATTTTTGTACAATTAAGAATTTAATTTACAAGGGGGATTATATATGTTCAAAAAAGTAGCTGCTGATGTTTTAGGGTTAAGCGATGTAGGTTCTGTCATTACACCGAAAGATTACGATAAAGTTGATGCTGATGATTACGTGATGCACGAAGATGGAGAGAAAATTTATTTTCTAATTAAATCCAAATCAGATGAATATTGCTTCACAAACAAAGGATTACTCCACCTAGATGGTACAAGCGCAACAAGTAAAAAACGCACACTGCGCCGCTATAGCTATAGTAAATATCAAATTAAAAACGTAGCACTTGAAACTGCAGGAACGATTGATTTAGATATAGAAATTAAGTTTCAAATGGGAGATGAGCATTACTCAATTGATGTTCATAAAAAACATATTGAAGAATTAAAAGATTTATATAAGGCTTTACTTAAAATTGAAGAAATTTCATACGACAACGACATTACATTACAATATGCACATAAAAGTTTAGATATGGCATCTAATGCTTTCAGCCGTATTTCAAACGCACAAGTAAACTTAGCAGAGCAATTTAAAGAGATGAACGAGATTGCCTTTAACTGGCTTGTTGATACGAAGAAACAATACAATGTGAAAGATTATGGTTTTGTATTTGAGAAGTTTATTAATAACTAATTTAAAACAAAAAACCTTGTTATCAAAAGATAACAAGGTTTTTTTAGCGTCCCAGGAGAGATTCGAACTCCCGCTCCGCCCATTCCGTACTATTTTATATATTTTGATCGCAGTCTTAATATATCTTCTCCTTCGCGAATGCCTGCCGATCCCTTCCTCACATTTTTTACGACAGTCCAATTCGGGTTAGTTTCATCACCGATGTTCTGTACTGTAAAGTTGCCGTCACCATATTTCCGTTGACCTTCTGCCAATTTCTCCGTTAAATCATTCTCTTTTGTTCTCGCCATCTTTGCGCCATCTCCCTTTTTATACAACCTTCTTAAACTGTCCAACTAATCACACGTCCAGTCAATTGGAGATTCTCGTTTTCCGCTTCTATTAATTGTAACACACTATCAGGGATAAGTTCCGATAACGGCTACTCAATCACACTAGAATGGTAAAAACTTTTATAACATTGCAAGTGAACAATTAGGAGAATCTGGATATGGATTTGAGTTCTACCATAAGCCTATTGATTCTTTAAATTAAATATGAGGAACAGGGCGCATAAAGTGTAACTTTAATCAACCCTCACCAATCGGACTTTTACGGACAGCCCGACCCCACCTAACTTCTTTGCTTCCGCTGAATTTTGAGGTGGGGGTCTTACTGCCCGGCAAATAGCGGGATAAACGGCGCTCTTTTTATTTAAGAAAAAGAAGTACATATGCAACTGCTTAATATCGAAGGAAAGGTCGCAGATATTAAGAATGAACTACACTTATAACCCAAACATCAATTTTTAGACAAACAAAAAACCTTGTTATCAAAAGATAACAAGGTTTTTGTTAGCGTCCCAGGAGAGATTCGAACTCCCGACCGTACGCTTAGAAGGCGTATGCTCTATCCGGCTGAGCTACTGGGACATGGAGCGGGTGAAGAGAATCGAACTCTCGACCAGAGCTTGGAAGGCTCTTGTTTTACCACTAAACTACACCCGCATATGTTATTTTCTTTTCTTCGTTAGCGCCGTTGCCCTATCGACAATATTTATTATATGTATAACCATACATAAAGTCAACACCTTTTTTAAAAGAGGATAAATTTTATTATCCTCTTTTAAAAACTGCTTGTTCAACTAGTTGTCCGTCTAATGTTTCAAAACGAACTTCCATTTGATTTTCATCCATTTCTAATACAGCAAATGTCTTTTCTACACGCTGACGTGGTAATAAAATACTGCCTGGATTAATAAATAAAACGCCGTCGATTAATTCCGCACCTAATACGTGAGAATGTCCGAAGCATGCAACTTGCGCTCCTACTTCTTCCGCATGGTACGCTAGCGTTTGTAATGTCATTTTCACATTATGGCGATGTCCATGCACAACTAAGAAGCGAATTCCATTTACATCAGTTACAATTTCATCTTGAAAGTTAGCATAATCACAGTTTCCTTTTACAACACGGAAACCTTGCATTTCTTCATGAGCAGGCGTTAGCTCTGAATCACCGCAATGAATCATGATATCTACTTTCCCTTCATATTTCTCTTTCAACTGCTGTAATTCCTTCACAGAGCTATGACTATCGCTTACGATTAAAGCTTTCATCATACTCTCTCCCTTATTCTCCTAAAAACCATTCCGGGATTTTTTCTTCTAACTTACGAAGAGCACGACCACGGTGGCTAATAGCATTTTTCTCATCTGAACTTAATTCCGCCATTGCTTTTTTGTATTCTTCCACATAAAAGATCGGATCGTATCCAAAACCATTTTCCCCGCGGCGTTGTTCTAAAATAAATCCTTCACATGTCCCATTTACAATGACAGGCTTTTTATCACCTTCAGGGAAAGCAACTGCTAATGCACAATAGAAACGTGCTTTACGCTTTTCAAAGTCAATGCCATTTAATTCTTGTAACACTTTATCGATATTTGCTTGATCATTTTTCGGTTCACCAGCAAAACGCGCTGAATACACTCCTGGTTTTCCGTTTAAAGCATCTACAATAAGACCCGAATCATCCGCAATTACGATTGAATTCAGCTGTCTACTCAAACTATCCGCTTTTAAGATCGCATTTTCTTCAAATGTTTCACCTGTTTCTTCAACTTCTTCAATATGAGGAAAATCGTGTAATGATTTTACTTCTAAATCAAATCGCTCAAATAACTCAGCAAACTCACGTACTTTACCCATATTTTTTGTCGCTACAACAACTTGTTTCATACTTTCCACCTCTACTCTATATGAGATACGATGTCGCCTAAAGCTTCTTTTTGCATATCAATCAGTTGGAAAATGCCTTTTTCCGCAGCATCAAGTAGTTCATTTAACTGCGCTCTACTAAACGTCGCTTCTTCTCCAGTTCCTTGCACTTCAACAAATTGGCCTTTTCCAGTCATAATCACGTTCATATCAACGTCTGCTTTAGAATCTTCTGCATAGTTTAAATCTAAAACAACACCTTGCTCTTCAACAATCCCTACTGACGTTGCTGCTAAATAATCTTTTACTGGAATTTTAGATACTTTTTCTGCTTGTAATAACTTCTCAAAAGCTAGTACCATCGCTACATATGCACCTGTAATAGACGCTGTTCTCGTTCCACCATCTGCTTGGATAACATCACAGTCAATCCAAACTGTTCTCTCGCCAAGCGCTTCTAAATCAACTACCGCACGTAATGCTCGTCCAATTAGACGCTGAATTTCCATTGTACGTCCTGTTACTTTCCCTTTGCTTGACTCTCTAATTGTACGTTGTTCTGTTGCACGCGGAATCATCGCGTATTCAGCTGTTACCCAGCCCTTTCCTTCTCCACGCATAAACGGTGGTACACGCTCTTCAATTGTCGCTGAGCAAATCACCTTTGTATCCCCAACTTCAATTAATACAGATCCCTCTGGATGTTTTAAATAATTCGTATGAATATGTATATGGCGTAATTCTGTTTTCTCTCTACCATCTACTCGCATAAAAATAACCTCCTCTTAATTACTACTCGTTAGTATAGCCAATTTTAAATGTATGATATGTATACAATAAAAGAAGGAGAACCCAAAAAGCAATTCTCCTTTCTTACTTAAGTATATCAAATTATTCAAGATTAAAAACTACCTGTATTCACGTTTTCTGGACGATCTACAGGTTTTATTAACTTTCCGCCCTTTTCATCTATAAGATTCGCTTTTCCATTCACTTCAATAGAAACATTTTTCACACCTTTCTTTTCTGTTAAAGATAAAACTAACGACTTCAATACGTAATTTGAAATCATATTTTTATCTGGGTTTACAAATATATTTTCATTAAAGTTTAATGTAAGATTTCCGTCTTGTAATTTCGGATTCGTAATAAGCTTAACGCCTGGATTAAAATCATTCAGGAGCGATTGATGAATCGGACCTTTTACAAGCTCATCTATAATTGCTGCATAATCATTTTCTTTTCCTTCAGCAACGCGGCGCGTTACTGGTACGTAATATTGCTGTTTATTATTATTTTGCGCCATAAAATACAGTGTGACTGGTTTTGTATTTGTTACATCTGCTACTTGTTCATCATCGAAGTTAATACCATTTGCACGACTCACTCCTTCACCAAGCGGTGTACCACCAACAGGCATCTTTGCCAATTTCTCACCATTTATTTGGAACTGCACTTGTTTTATCTCTGTAAATTGCGTCAACGTCCACGCTATAGATTCAACGATTTGCCGCTCTTCTTCTTTCGCATAGTTTTTCATTTCTTTAGAGAAATCAATAACTGCCGTCCCGTCCTTTTTCAAATCTAAGGTCATCGTTGTATTCGCCGGAATGACTGCACGAAACCCATTCGGTAATAAATTCGTTACTGGTCCATCTTTCACAAGGTATTCTAACGTTTGCTTCACAGTCTCATTTGCTTTCGGAGTAGGTATAGCTAATGTTTGTGGTACAACATAACCATTTTTATCAACAAGGTATAGTTCTCTATTTACCATTTGCCCTTGCTTATCTTTTTTAGCTACTTCTTTCTTCCCACCCTCTGTATACGTAACTTGTTTTGGCGGATCAATTTGTTCAGTTGCTTTCTCCTGATTTATAAAGCCACACCCTGTTAGTAAAACAGCGCTCACAGTAGCACCAACAACCCATTTAAAAGTGGATTTAGGCATGCCATTCCCCCCTAAAATCTAAGTTTGTACTATTATGTATACGAGCCGTTTCACATTTTAGAACAAGCTGTGCCTCTTATATAGTGAAACTTTAATCAGTGGGAGTTTTGTTCATCCCCCACATAACTTCTTTTCTTCCGCTGAATTTTGAGGTGGGGGTCTTACTGCCCGGAAAATAGCGGGATAAACAAAAACTCCTGATTTCTCAGGAGCTTACTTATATGAATTCTACTATTATTCTTTTTCTAAATGAATATGCTTCACATTTTCAATCGGTTGACCGAACCATTTTGATGCAATTTCTTTAAACAAGCCTATTTTTCCTGTTGTTAAGAAGAGATGATCACTTTGTTCTTCTCCTTCATTCAACATTTTACTATGATATAAGATTGTACTTACTTCACGTGCTGTTTCATCACCAGAACTAATTAGTTGTACTTTATCTCCCATTACTTTTTTAATAACAGGTCCTAAAATCGGATAATGTGTACACCCTAATATAAGGGTATCAATATCGGTACTTTTCAGTGGTTGCAGCGTTTCTCTTACAACTTCGTACGCCATTTCACTTTCGAAATTCCCACTCTCTACAAGTTCAACGAAAGGTGGACAAGCTAAACTTTCTACCATAACACGGTTATTAATAGACTTTAACGCCTCTTCGTATGCACCACTTTTCACGGTTCCAATCGTTCCAATAATCCCAACATGATACGTGTTTGTCACTTTTAAAGCTGTACGTGATCCTGGGTGAATAACTCCTACTACTGGAATTGGTAATTGTTTTTGCATCTCTTCTAATACAACTGCAGTTGCTGTATTACACGCAATAACTAACATTTTAATATTTAAATCTAGTAAATGCTCCGTCATTTCCCACGTAAATTGACGCACTTCTTCTCGAGAACGTGGACCATAAGGACAACGTGCTGTATCTCCTAAATATATGATACGCTCTTTCGGCAACTGACGAATTAATTCCTTCGCTACTGTTAAACCGCCAACTCCTGAATCGATAACACCGATTGCTCTATTCAACTTCATCACCCGTTTTCTCATTCATCATCTTTTATGTTTATCATTATATTTTACACACTTTAAGTTCGCTCACTTCAAATGCTTCTGTATGAAAATTTTCATTTACCCATGTATAGACTAGGACCTTTTTTATTTTGCTCCTTTTTTTCGTAATTTGCAAGACAGAAAAATAACCGACCTTCTATAAGAAAGTCGGTTTCTTCTATATAAGGTGCATACTCATTGCTCCATCTTTTTTTGAAAAGAAGACATTCCCATTAATAAGAAGAAATGAGCAGAAATTAAAATGACGAGCAAAATAAAATTCAATCGATAACTATTTGTAGATTCCATAATTTTGCTCGCTACAGCTGGTCCAAATGCCATACCGAAAAAGTTAATTAAATTATATAAACCAAGACCAACTCCAACTTTAGCTGGATTTAATGTTTTGGGTATAAATGTGTTTAATGATACTTGAATTGCCGAATAACTCATAAATGTTAAAATAACCGCAAATAAAATAAAGAGTAAGTTCCCATTCGGAATAATCCCTAAAATTAAAAAGCCCATGATCATAACTACAGACGCTACATACATCATCCTCACATTCCCAAACGAAGGAATAATCTTTCCGGTAATAACACTAGATACAATACCAAAGAGAGATGCAACAAACAATACAATTCCAATAACGAATGGAGACAATCCGTGTCCTCTTCCTAACAGTAATGGTAATAATAATAAACTAGCACATAACGCCACATTAATGATAAATCCGACCGCTATTAAACGAAGTAATGGTTTATTTGTAAACAACTCAATATCAATAAACGGCGACTCTGTTCTCTTCATATGAGCCCTGAATAAAAATAGGAAAGCAACAGATAACACAAAAAGCCAACTATTAATATTCACTCCTAATAAAATGGTCGTAATCAATACAAATAATAAAACTGCTCCAATGAAATCAAAGCGAAACACTTCATCGGTATGTTGCGCCTCTTCTGGCATAAATTTTACGAGCAAGAAAATACCAATCATTGAAATAACCATAAATAAAAATAAATACGGCCACCCTAACGTATTTGTAATTGCCCCACCAACTAAAGGTCCAATACCAACCGCTAATGCAATAGAAGAACTAATCATTGCTAACGCACCCGGTTTTTTAGCTGGAGCAACTAATTTTGCCACCGCAATCATACTGAGCGCAATAAACGCTGCTCCCCCGCTCGCCTGCACTAACCTTGCGAAAATGATAATCTCATAAGATTGATTCACAAACCCAACAATAGAACCAGCTACAAATATGATAATAGAAATAATTAATAGCCTTTTTACACTGTAACGATCAGCCAGTTTTCCATATATCATCGAACCAATACCAACAACTAAAGAATACCCCACTACAACCCAACTTACTTTCGATTGACTAATTGATAAATCATTGGCAATATCCTCTAGCGCTACATTAAATAACACAGCGTTCATCGGTCCTAACAAAACAATAAAACATAATGTAAAAACAAACCATTTCGAATGGTTACTTATATCTTTCCCCATGTGTAACACTCTCCTGATTGCAATTTTAAAATTGTCAAACTATAGATGAAAAATGAAGTTATTTAAATGTTGTATCACCACTAAACAACTTCATTAAATGTATAAAAGGTACTACCTTATCGCGCGATAAAGTGAAACTTTAACCAGCCCTCATCAATCGGACTTTTACGGGCAGTTGATCCCCCACCTAACTTCTTTGCTTCCGCTGAATTTTGAGGTGGGGGTCTTACTGCCCGGAAAATAGCGGGGTAAATTGAATTCGACACGAAACAAGAATGTTGTTCGATATTCATGGAACTATCATAGTTTCAGCATTACAGTTTGTCAACGAAAAATATACAAACTAAACTAATTTAGCCTTTTTAGTTTACTTTGTTCAAAATTTATTATACACTAATTTCGAACCCGATATGAGAAGGACTGGCATGATTATTCAAATTTGCATTTTTTAACTTAATAAGACGAAACGAATACAGAACTTTTATATAGAAGAGACATTATAGGAGGATTATGATGAAGAAAAAAATTTTAGTTGTATTAACAAGTGTAGAAAAATATCCAAATTTAAATAGGGCTACCGGACTTTGGCTTGGTGAAGCTGTACATTTCGTAAAAAAAGTAGAAGAAGCGGGTTACGAAGTCGATTATGTCAGCCCACAAGGCGGTTATACACCAATTGATCCACATAGTTTAGCAATGGCGGAGAGCGTCGATTGGGAATGGTATCAAAAGAAAGAGTTTATGAATCGCCTCGGTTCTACAATGAAACCGAGTGAAGTGAATCCAGAAGACTACGCTGTTATTTATTACGCAGGTGGTCACGGGGGTATTTGGGACTTCCCAGAAAATAAACAACTTCAAAATATTTGCCGCAACATTTATGAAAACGGCGGAATTGTTTCTTCCGTTTGTCATGGAGCTGCTGGTTTATTTCATATTACATTAAGTAATGGGGATCGTTTAATTAGTGGTAAGAAGGTAACAGGCTTTTCAAATGAAGAAGAAAAATTAGCTGAATTAGATCAATTCGTTCCATTTTTAACAGAAGATGAACTCATTAAAAATGGAGGACTTTACGAAAAAGCCGCGCAACCGTGGGAAGCTTATGCTTTAGAAGATAATCGTGTTATCACTGGTCAAAACCCAGCTTCAGGTGGTCCAGTAGCCGAATTAGTATTAAAACAGTTACAAAAATAATATGTACTAAAAAAGCAGATTTCCCTCTATTAAGGGAGATCTGCTTTTTTACGAAATCATTTGCAAAATAGCAATAACTTCTTTTTCAATTTCCGAATCATCAATTGCATCTATATACTCTGGTTTAAAAAGTTGATACTTCTTCAATTGATAAAAATCAAGTATCGCTTTCTTTAACGTAATATCGTACTGAATACAAAAAGAATGATCTATAATACGTCTTAACATCACATCATCTTGCACCATAAATAATTGTGCGTTCATCTTATTAAAGTAGCCTTGTTCCATACCCGCTTCAAAAAACATTTGCAAATTATGATTACGATTTTGTTGTGCAGCGACTAATTGATCCGACAAATGCGGATATGCTTCTTTCAAATCTTGCAAAAAAACATCCGAAATATATGTCACACATTTTAAAGAATGGATAAATGTCTTTTGGAACCGTTCTGTAAATGACATACTTTCATCTTGATTATCCGCATCACCTTCGAGTAGATAGTTCATGAAATCCTCTACTACCGCCTCAATAATTTCATCTTTCGAAGAAAAACGTTTATATAAAGTAGCTTTACTAATATCCATATATTTCGCAATTTCATCTATTTTCAATTGGCTAAAACTCGCCTTTCTAATAACGGGCTTGATTTTATTAATATAAGTATTTGCACATGCGACTTTTCTCATTTAAAAGAGCCTCCCCTTTTGTCCATACAAAATAGTATAGCAAATTCACAATTAATTATAAATGAAGTCACTATACTCAATACATCTTTTTAGTTTAAGGGTTCATTTACACTATAGAAAAAATGCCCGCTACCTTTATGAGTAGCGAGCACCTTTTCTATAATTTATTTACAGCCCTTTTTATAGCCTTACCCATTTCCACACTAGACTGCGGGTTTTGTCCTGTAATTAAATGTCCATCTACTACCACATGTGACGTAAAATTGGGGGCTATATAAAACAAAGCTCCTTCTTCTTTCAACTTACTTTCTAATAAAAACGGAACGCGCTTTTCTAAATGTACAGCTTTTTCTTCATCGTTTGTATAACCCGTTATACGCTTACCGGCAACAAAAAACGAGCCATCCTTATTTTTCACACCGACTAAGGAGCTTACTCCGTGACAAACAGCCGCTACAATCCGGTTATTGTTATACATATTCTCAATCAAATTTGCTACATATGGATTACCTGGAAAATCTACAATCGCCCCGTGCCCACCACCAAATAAAACCGCATCATAGTCCGAAAAATGAACCTTTGAAATCGGTCTCGTATTTTGCAATAAAGACGCAACGTGCTTGAATTCGCGAGGTATACCATTCGGAATAGACACTCTATCTATAGGTACTCTTCCGCCTTTTATCGACACAATATCAACATCAAACTTAGCCTTTTTAAATAAATGATAAGGAGCTGCAAGCTCTTCAAGCCACAAACCAGTCGGGTGTCCATTCATATCATGAGCACTTGTTGAAACTAACAGTATCCTTTTCAACATATCCCCTCCTTATTACCTATTTATGTATGTAATCTTCTTATCATTCATATAGCAAGTGAAACAAACAGAAAAATAGCCGACTCTTTATATAAAAGTCGGCTGCTTTCTTATAGTTCGAGCTCTCCCATACGAAGAAGCTCAACAACTGCTTGTGAACGTCCTTTAACCCCTAGCTTTTGCATTGCGTTTGAGATGTGGTTACGAACTGTCTTTTCACTTATAAAAAGTTCACCTGCAATTTCCTTCGTTGTTTTATCTTGAACCAGTAATTCAAATACTTCTCTTTCTCTCTTTGTGAGTAAAGGTTTAGATTGATACGCTTTTTCCTTCAACTGGTATAACCCTCCTTGCTTAAGCCAGAGCTGTGTATGTGTAAGTTGGGTGTTTATTTAGTCAAGATATTGTATGAACGAAATGTGCAGGTGGTGAATAAAAATGGGCTTTATTTCCCATGTTATTTTAGACTTTTATACATTGCGTACACTCTTTTTATCCACTTACTTTCCAACGCGCCATATTTGTTCTAGCAATATACTTACAACCGTACCTACAAATAAACCATTACCGAATATATATTGCATAACAGACGGCAAGGATTGGAGTGCTCCAGACGGTAAAAACATAACGCCACTTCCAAATAATACTGCCACTCCTAAAATCGTTACATTCCTTTCACTCATCGGCACTTGTTTTATATTATTAAATCCAATTCCAATTAATTGTACGAACGAAGCCATTAAAACAGCCGATGCGACAGCCGATGGTAAAGATGCTAAGTAACGAATAATACTTGGAAAAAGAGACATTACGACTAGTAACGCACATGCCATTAAGAACGATCGTATATATTTTTGTTTTGTTAAGCGTATAAATCCTGCCGTTGCTGGTAACGGAACGATACCTACAGTTGAAAATACGGAGGAAATGATATGCGAAATCCCTCCAACCCACGTACCATCCTTCAACTGTTTTTGTTCAATAGTTGCTTTATGAATGGTAGCTTGATTAATCGCTATAATAGCTGCCACTGTATTTGAAACTAAAATACATACCATAACGAAACTGGATACTGCCATACCAGTATTCCATTTTGGAAGTCCCCAAGCAAACATTTGTGGAAGTTGTACAAAATGAGTTACTTGAGATGGAACCGTCACTTTTCCTGCAATGAGAAAAATAATCCACCCGCTAATTAATCCTATTAAAACTGCATAACTTTTGATAAAACCTCTTCCAAAATTAGACAGTATAATAACGAACAAAAATATACTAAACGCAATTATCGCTGTAAATCCATCGATTTGAGAAATAGTAGCTGTAATTCCTAGCATTCCTTTTAAAAATACACCACTTAATTGTAAACATAATAAAAGTAAAAACGTCCCTGTCACAACTGGCGTAAATAAAAATAAAATACGTCCTATAAAACCAGTTACTCCTAATCCTATTAAAATAACACCGGAGATTATCATTCCTAACTCTAAAATTTGCAGTGTACTATGCAATTGATCTTGTCCGGCAGTTGCATAAGCAAGTACTGTAAATACACCAACCCAAGATCCAGCTGGTCCATCCGCAATTGGAAGTCTATGCCCAATCCATCCTTGTAAGAAAGAAGATATACCAACTACAAAAAACGTACGCTGCATTAAATAAAATATTTCTTCCGTCGTAAGATGAAATAATCCACCAACGACAATTGGTAGTGCGATTGAATTTGCTAATAGAAATATAAACCATTGCAAAGTTCCCATAATATGATTTTGGTTATGTTGATTGTCCAAAATGTCCATCCCTTCTAGCTTTCCTATAAAAAATATATTGTAAGAATAAAAAAGAAGAGTTCTATATTCACAATTAGAACCCTCCCCAAGGTATTTAAACGATTCTTCTACACAAGATTATTTAATTCCAGCTCATTTAAGCTTCCAACAACAATATTTCCTTTATACACAACTAAACTTTTTTCTGTTTGGCGTGCTACCGCTTCAGCAGTGCATGTCGCATTTGTCAAAACAAAGCTCGCTTCATCCCCTACATTCGGCCATACCCGCTTCCCTTCATTATTTAACGTTTCTTTTCCTCCCGTAATAAAGCGAATTGCTTTTCCTAAAGACCTTTCGTCACTCCATCCAAAACGCTCTGCTAATCGATTTGCCTTTTGAAGCATATCACCTGTTCCAAACGGTGACCAATGATCTGTAATGCTATCATTTCCTAATGAAACTTTAACACCTTTTTTATCTAATAACGGAATTGGAATTACTTGTTTACCAATTGGTACTGTTGAAGTAATATCAATATTTACAGCTGCGAGTCTTTCTGCCACTTCTTCAGCCTCTTTATCAGTAACACCACCAAGTCCAAGTGCATGACTAATTGTTACACGCCCTCGCCACCCTGCTTCTTCTGTTAAACTTGCCAATCTCTTCATCGTAAACGTTCCAAGATTATTCTCATCGTGTAAATGAATATCAACATCCGCATTAAATTCTACTGCGATATCCATAATTGTATGTAATGATTTTTCAATATCATTATCCACTGTAGCTGGATCTACTCCTCCGACTAGATGAGCACCCATACGCATCGCATCTTTCACGAGTTGCACAGAATTACTGCGCAATAATCCATGTTGCGGAAACGCAACAATTCTACTAGACACTCGATTTTTATATGTTTCTAATGCCGCTAACGTCGCCTCCAAATTACCAAGTCCAATAATCGGATCAACATTACAATGCGTTCTAATATTCGTTGCACCATTTCGCAGTAGTAACTCTAGCATATTTTCCGCTCTATCTTGAGCAGTTGCTAATTGCTTTAGTAAAATTTTTTCTTCTTCATTAAAACGTGTAAAAATACTTTCTGCTGGCTTACAAGCTTTCCAGGGGCCACTATAATATGTTTTATCAATGTGAATGTGCATCTCTTCGAAAGCTGGCAACATCAATAAGTGCTTAGCATCAAGCATTACTATATCTTCTTCTTGAACAACCCCTTCTATAATTTTTTTAATTCGTCCATCTTCAATGAGTAAACTACATAATTCTGTTTCTGTTCGCGAAATTCTCTCTTCTTCATATGTATACCTTGATTCAAGCATTACATTAGTCAACCAATATACTGTCATCCCTATTTCCCCACCCTTTATTAAAAATCACCTCATAACTACAAGTTTAATATCCACTGAAAATTAAGACAATTAATATGATCGTCTCTCAAAAAAAAATGTAATACAACCCCATAGTCTTCTCATAAATTTCCATATAGAATAAAAGTATGCAGTTTGATATAAAAAGGAGTTGATTGGAATATGTCAAAAAAGTTATGTAAATCCGAAACTGATAAAATGCTATTTGGTATATGTGGTGGTTTAGGAGAATATTTTGATATTAGCTCTACTCTTATTCGTATCATTTGGGTTATTGCTGTTTTATGTTTTGGGACAGGATTTTTAGTTTATTTCATTTGTTTATTACTTATGCCACGTTCGTACTAATGGTATCATTTCATATACTTAAGAAGAGCAAATCACCTATAGAATTCTATAGGTGATTTTTTCATGAAGAATATTTCATCGTTAAATGTAATACCGCCACTTCTTCTTCTTCATTTTTATAAACATGCTTCTTATTCGCTTCAAATTGGATGGAATCAAACTCATTTAATTCGTATACATCATTCTCCACTTGAATAGACACTTTCCCTTTCATTATCGTTACAAGCTCAATCGCACCTTCATGATGAGCTTCTGGTTCATATATACTATTTGATCGTAAACAAGCACGGTGCATTTCCATCCCTGTTTTTTTCGTATAACGGAACATCGTTTCTAAATGCCACGCTTGTCCTTCATCTACTGCAAATCCTTCTCCACAGCGCGCAACAGCTACAGGTTCTCCAACAACCATCAATCTGGATAAAGGAATTGATAACCCTTTCGTTATTTTCCAAATGACAGCTAGCGTCGGATTTGTTTCCCCTCTTTCAATTTTTCCTAATGTTAATTTACTTACTCCTGTTTTATGAGCTAATTCTTCTAAACTTAATTTCTGTTCATTTCGAATTTGTCTCAATAACTGTCCAACTTGTTGAATGACTTCTTTCGTTTGTATATCTTCATTTTCTTTCATATATAAAACCACCTTAAAGTATAAAATAGTTTACTTTTATTTAATTAAAGTATATCATACTATACATAATTATTTATTTCCGAAAGGAGTGCTATACTTTATGCGCGCAATTTTATTAGGTCTTTTATCATCTGCCTTTTTTTCTGCAACCTTTATTATTAATAGAGCAATGAATGTATCTGGAACGAGCTGGGCTTGGACAGCTTCCTTCCGTTTTTTATTTGCTCTTCCTATTTTATTCCTTATCGTTTTATTTCGCAAAAACTTTAGGGGATTATGGGAAGAATTAAAAAAACATCCATTAGCATGGATCGGATGGGGTTCCGTTGCAGGTATTGGTTTTTATTCTTTATTAAGTTTCGCAGCTGTCTTTTCTCCAGCTTGGCTCGTTGCTGGAACTTGGCAAGTTACGATTTTAGCTGGTTTACTACTATCACCACTATTTTTCGTGAAAATAGAAACAAAATCAGGTACGAAACTTGTACGTGGAAAAATTCCACTTCGTAGCTTATATGTTGCATTATTTATTTTACTTGGTGTAATTTGTATGCAAGCAACTGCAGCAGGCCATATTACAATGACTCAGTTCATTTCAGGTTTTTTACCTGTCGTATTAGCCGCTTTCTTATATCCGTTCGGTAACCGAAAAATGATGGAACTTGTTGGCGGACGCCTTGATACGTTCCAACGTGTATTAGGAATGGCTATTGGAAGTCTTCCTATAACAATTTTGCTTGGTGTATATGGATTTTCTACTACTGGCATTCCAACATCCAGCCAAATGCTTCAAGGGCTTTTATTAGCATTATGTTCCGGCGTTATTGCAACGATGACATTTTTCTTTGCTACTGACTTAGCAAAAGATAACCTCGCCTTACTCGGGGCAGTTGAAGCAACACAAGCTGGAACGATGGTATTTACCGTGCTTGGCGAAATCATTTTCTTAAATGGTCCATTCCCTGGAGGACTTTCCCTCATTGGAATGATTATTATTATGTTAGGAATGGTTGCAAATAGTATTTTAAACCGTTCTGTTCCAGTCGTTAAACAGAAAAAATCAGCATAAAAAAAGGGTATGGTTCTATAGAGATGAACCATACCCTTTTTTATTGTCCCCCTATTTCGCCTTATCAGAATAGTACTTCATTGGCTGTTTATACTAAAACTTATGTTATAATACGTTTCATGCGCATTAATAGGAGGTAAATTATGTTAAAAAAAGCAATCGCTGAATTTATTGGTACATTTGTACTTGTATTATTCGGAACTGGAGTAGCTGTCACTGGCGGCGGAATTGAAGGAATTGGAACATTAGGAATCGCTATGGCTTTCGGTCTATCTATTGTAGCTATGGCATATAGCATCGGAACAATTTCTGGATGTCACATTAACCCAGCAGTATCAATAGCTATGTTCATCAACAAACGAATGAACGCTATGGAACTTTGTTATTATGTATTAGCTCAAATTTTAGGTGGTTTATTAGGAACTGCAACGTTAGTAACAATTTTAAAATCTGCTAAAACACCTTTAGATAATTTAGGACAAAATGGTTTCGGAACTCTTGGTTTATCTGGAGCATTTTTAGTTGAGTTCATTTTAACTTTCGTATTCATTTTAGTTATCGTCGCTGTAACAGGTAAAAAAGGCAGTTCTTCTTTAGCGGGACTAGTAATTGGTTTCACATTAGTTTTAATTCACTTATTAGGAATTCCGTTAACTGGAACATCTGTTAACCCAGCTCGTAGTATCGCACCAGCTTTATTTGTTGGTGGAGAAGCACTTTCTCAACTATGGGTATTCATCGTAGCACCAATTCTTGGTGGTATCTTCGCAGCTATCGTAGGTAAATTCATTTTAAATACTGAAAAATAGAATTTTCAATATTTCTGAATAAAAAAAAGGCGAGCCCTCATTATGAGGAAGCTCGCTTTTTTATTCTTTCATTTTAGACTTTAAATTTGTAACTAATTGATCTACCGTTACATTTGCAAGTACGTTTTCCATCGCTTCTTGCGCTTGCATTAAAATAATTTCTAATACTGATTGAATATTAGCTCCTACTGGACATTCAATGTTGGGATTTTCATGGAAGGAAAATAGCTGTCCTTCTTCTACAACTTCCACTGCTTTATATACATCAAGTAATGTAATTTCTTCTAAATCTCGAGCAAGTGTCGTACCACCTTTACCAGCTTGTACATCAACAAGTCCTGCTCTCTTCAACATTCCTGTAATGCGACGAATCACAACTGGATTTGTATTCACACTACCGGCAATCCATTCAGAGGTACAGCGAGAGTTTCGATCTATCGCAAGTAATGTCAGCATATGAACACCTACTGTAAAACGACTACTAATCCCCATCTGCACACCCTCCTTTTTATTCATTCTATTAAAAGACAACTCTTATTATTATATACTATTTTTAATTTATACATAAAGAAAAAGCATGATTTCAATAGGAAATCATGCTTTTCTCTCATTATTGACGCTTTATAAATTTCGCTAAATCTTTAAATTTAACTTTATCTGAGTAATTCATTACGCCGTTTACGTAAATGCGGCTTGTAACAGCATTTAATACCGCAATTGTCGCCAATAAGACCGCTAATGTTATCGTAATTTCTAGCATACCTGCTTCACCAGCTACAATACGTGAGAAGGTAACCATCGGTGTAAAAAATGGAACGTAAGAACTTACAACAACGATAGTACTATTCGGATCACTTAATGATTTAATACTAATGAAGAATGCAGCCATAATTAAAATCATTACCGGGAAAGATACAGCTTGTAAATCCTCCGTCTTAGACACGACAGCTCCAGCAGCAGCATACATCATCGCATATAGTAAATATCCCGTAATGAAATAAACAAGAAACATGCTGATAACCTTTGCATCTAATTTCGTAAAGTCAATTGGAATACCAAATAGTGAGGCACTTTCTAAATCAACCCAACCCAACAAATATGGAATAAGATAACCACACGCCAATATGACAAGTTGCAATAACGCCGTTGAAACAACCGCTAAAATTTTCGCATACATCATTGTAAGAGGCTTCACTTTCGGAAGCATTACTTCCATTACACGTGACGCCTTTTCAGATGCAATATTCATTGCGATTGTATTTCCGAACGCTACAATAAACATATATAAAGCAAATGTAAAGAAATAGGCAATTCCGAAAGAAGATGTACGATCTTTTATCGCTTCTTGCTTTACTTGAATTTCTGTTTGTAATTGCTGTGCAATTTCTGGTGAAACATTATTTTTTGCAATCGTCACCATCGTATATTGTTGCTTTAAATATCCCGCCATAATTGCGGAAGTTGCTTGGCTTGGAAATCCATTATACATATATGTAATCGATGGAGCCCCACCCTTTTCCGTCACATGGAATAGACCATCTAAATCGCCATCTTCTACTTGCTTATGCAGTTTATCAAAATCATCCTTTGAACCCAGTGTTATTTTTGCTGATGGCAATAGCTTATTTAGCTCATCTTTTTGTACTTTATATGTGGAACTCTCTACTACAACTGCAATTTTATCTTTATCCTTATTTTTATCATCGCCTGAAGTAAAATGATTAAATGCAAAAATCCCAAACACAACTAAAAATAAAATCGCACTCGTAATTAATGATTTTTTAGATAAAAACGCTTCCCTAAAATAAAATGAAAATACGTGAGAAAATTTACGCATCGTTATTTCGCCCTCTCTACAAAGATTTCGTTTAACGTCGGCTCTAACATTTTAAATTGTCGTAAGCTAACACCTTGCTCTTGCAACTGTTGCAAAATCTCGAGAGCTTCCGCATCGCCTTGTACTTTCACATAAAGAAGGCCTTGTTGTTTTTCATACGATACATGTATAGCTTCTAATCCCTTTTCATTCTCTACTGTATCTTCAATCGTTAAATTACGGAAACCGTATTCTTTCTTAATATCACTTAGCTGTCCTTTTACGACTGCTTCACCTTTTTTCAAAATACATACATGTTGGCAAAAAGCCTCTACTTGTTCCATACGATGACTTGATAAAATAATCGTCTTTCCGCTCTGTACTTGTTCTTCAATAATACTAGCTAACATCCCGGCATTAACTGGATCAAGGCCACTGAATGGTTCATCTAAAATGAGAAGTTCCGGATTATGAAGAAGAGCAGCAATTAATTGGATTTTTTGCTGATTCCCTTTTGAAAGCTCTCCAGCCGTTTTAAATTTATATTCTGGTATCGCTAAACGCTCTAACCAGTGATCAATAGCGTGATCTACTTCTTTCTTCGACATCCCTTCTAATCTACCAAAATATCGCAGCTGGTCTATTACTCTACTTTTTGTATATAAACCTCTTTCTTCTGGTAAATACCCAATTGTTACGCCACTATTCCCAAATGCTTTTCCATCCCACGTAATCGAACCTTCATTAGGCGTTAATAATCCGAGAAGCATTTTGATTGTTGTTGTTTTCCCTGCACCATTTCGTCCAAGTAACCCTAGTACTTCACCTTTTGGTAACGAAATTTGTAAACCGTTAACAGCTTTTGATTCCCCAAATTGTTTCGTTAAGTTTTGAATTTGTAAACTCAAAGTTTAAAGCCTCCCCTTTAGTATCATTCGTACTCTCTTTCAAAGACTATGTTTATTCAAGACAAAATATAGCGCTACACTTCATCCTCTTATATGTAAACACCGTCATTAATCCATCATTTGTTCTATTTAGTTAAAATTGTAAATAATAAAGCGCTCTTTGTCAATTATAATTGTCATTTCGACAATTAAACTTGTCAAAACAACTGTTATTATTTTGCTCATCTTTCTAATATAGGACATACTACTATATATATAAAAGACAATATGCAAATGTTCATATAAAAATATTATATTTTAATATATAATATAAAATGATTTTCTAACATCAAGGAGGATACATATGAAGATGAAGAGGGGCATTACCACTTTATTATCTGTAGCGGTTCTATCTACATCACTTGTAGCATGTTCAGGAACACCAGAGAAAACAGTGGCGAAAGAAGAGAAAGTAAAATTAACAGAACAACAATTAATGGCTGATTTATGGTATCAAACAGCCGGTGAAACGAAAGCACTTTACTACCAAGGGTACAACATTGGTCAATTAAAACTTGATGCAGTTCTTGCAAAAGGGACAGAGAAAAAACCTGCTATCGTACTTGATTTAGACGAAACTGTTTTAGATAACAGTCCTCATCAAGCAATGAGCGTAAAAACAGGCAAAGGTTATCCTTACAAATGGGATGATTGGATTAACAAAGCTGAGGCTGAAGCCCTTCCAGGCGCAATTGATTTCTTAAAATATACAGAGTCTAAAGGTGTAGATATTTACTATATCTCAAATCGTAAAACGAACCAACTAGATGCAACAATTAAAAATCTTGAGCGTGTAGGTGCTCCTCAAGCAACGAAAGAACATATATTACTACAAGATCCGAAAGAAAAAGGAAAAGAAAAACGCCGTGAACTCGTTTCTCAAACTCATGATATTGTCTTATTCTTCGGTGATAACTTATCTGATTTCACAGGTTTTGATGGAAAATCTGTAAAAGATCGTAACCAAACAGTAGAAGATTCAAAAGTACAATTTGGTGAGAAATTCATTATTTTCCCGAATCCAATGTATGGCGATTGGGAAGGCGCTTTATATGATTATGATTTCAAAAAATCAGATGCAGAAAAAGATAAAATCCGTCGCGACAACTTAAAATCATTTGAAGTAAAATAAAGAGGATGGCATTCGCCATCCTCTTTATTTTGCTTTCTCTGTTAAAGGCAAGATAAATACTTCCACACGTCTATTCTTTGCCTTTCCTTCTTGTGTATCGTTTGGAGCAATCGAACGGTATTCTCCGTAACCAATCGCACTAAATTTTTCTGGTTGTAATTCTTTATTTTGCAGTAATACTTGCATAAAATTAACTGCCCGCTGCGTACTTAATTCCCAATTCGACGCAAACTGTGCATTGGCAATAGGGACATTATCCGTATGACCGGATACTGTAATTTCACGAGGTGACGCTGAAACAAGTAAGCTAGACATTTCTTTTGCAATCCCTAAAGATTCTAATTTCACATCTGCTTTCCCCGAATCAAACAGTATATTTTCTAATATTGTCACCATTAATCCCTTTTCAGTTAATTTAGTTTGAAAAGAAGAGGATAATTGTTTTTCATTAATATATTGATCAATCTTTTTTTGTAATGCTTTCAATTCATCCATCTCTTTTTTTTCTTTAGCTCTAGCTTCTTCTTGTTTTTTTGCTTGTTCTGCCTCAAGGCTACTTGCCGATAATTCTTTTTCATCATTTGGCTTTTGATCACTTAAAAATTCTTTGTTACCTGTTCCCCCGGCTAATTCACTTCGAAAAGCAACTGCCATCTGTTTAAACTTCGCAGCATCTATACTACTCATTGCGAATAAAACGATAAACAATGCAAATAACAACGTTAACATATCAGAATATGGGATTAACCACGTTTCATCGATATGCTCATCATGTTTTTTCTTTTTGCCTCTTCTATTTTTCTTACTCCGCATTTTTTTCTGCTCCTTTTTCTAGCTTTTTACGCTCAGTTGCAGAAAGTGCACCTAAAATGCGGTTCTTCATAATAAACGGATATGTACCTTCTTGTAACATTAATAAACAATCAATGATTAAACGTTTTTTCTCAATTTCAGCTGAAGATTTTTGCTTTAACTTATTTGCAAATGGATGCCATAATACATACCCTGAAAAAATACCAAAAATCGTTGCAATAAATGCACCCGAAATAGCATGACCTAACTTTTCAATATCAGTTAAGTTACCAAGCGCAGCTACAAGACCGATAACAGCACCTAAAACTCCTAATGTCGGTGCATACGTACCAGCTTGTGAAAAAATAGCAGCTCCCTTTGCATGTCTTTCTTCAATTGCCTCTAATTCAGATTCCAAAATTTGCTCTAAATCTTCTGCGGATACGCCATCAATCACAAATTTCATACCGCGCAAAAGAAATTCATCTTGAATTTTGTCTAATTGTTGCTCTAAAGACAAAATACCGTATTTTCTACTTTCAGATGTCCAATGAACAAATAATTCTAGCAACTGTTCATAACTTAAATCCTTTTTATTTGAACCAAAAAGAACTTTAAATAGTTTTGGAACCCTTTTTAGTTGATTCATCGGAAATGCAATACATACTGCAGCAAATGTACCGATAAAAATAATTAATGCTGCGGCAGGATTTAATAAGGCTGTTACGTCAGCGCCCTTGACGACCATCCCTACTACCACTGCTAAAAATCCTAAAATAAGTCCAATAATTGTTGCAAAATCCATTCCCATTCACTCCTAGTCTATACAAGAAGTTCTTTATTCTCGATAATCGCTACATCTTCTTATGTATATATATTACATAAAAAATGCAATTCATGAAAGATAAGAAATGAATTATATAAAAAAATACTACAAATTCACACATTTTCTGACATTTTCTTTGCATTTCTATTACGTTATGACTCTTATATTTCTTTTCCAACAAACTAGACTTATAATAAAAAAAGATACATATTTTATTAAGAAGGGACTGTGATTACAAGGCATTATGAAAAAGATAATAATTATTTCTGCCACTACTATTGTAATCGGTATCACATCTTTCGCTTACTTTGGTTCTAAATCACCACTACATAATGAAGCGAAAGCTGTCGAAAGTCAAAAACATAATAACCACCCAAAAGAAGAGATTCCTGCTTTTCCAAAAGCTGATCATAATGCAAAGAAAATAGACAATGACTTTTCAGTTGTAACAAATCCAAAATCTAATCTTGTCTTAATTAATAAACATCGAAAACTACCAGATGGATACACTCCTGAAGACTTAACAAGACCAAACGTACCATTCACTAGTCCAAAAGATAAAGAAAAAACGCTACTACGCAAAGATGCTGCAGAAGCACTTGAAAACATGTTCAAAGCTGCAAAAAAAGAAGGGATTGATCTTACAGCTGTATCTGGTTATCGTTCATACAAACGTCAAAAATCGTTGCATGATACATACGTTAGACGTCAAGGAAAAGCTGAAGCTAATTCAGTAAGCGCAATTCCTGGTACAAGTGAACACCAAACGGGTTTAGCAATGGATATTAGTTCAAAAACAGCTAAATTTCAATTAGAGCCTATCTTCGGAGAGACAGCAGAAGGAAACTGGGTCGCGGAACACGCTCATAAATTCGGCTTTGTCATTCGTTACTTAGAAGATAAAACAGATACAACAGAATATGCATATGAACCATGGCACTTACGCTACGTTGGTAATCCATACGCTACATACCTATATAAACATCACTTAACATTAGAAGAAGCAATGGAAGACAAAAAATAAGAGAGCAAATTGCTCTCTTATTTTTCTTTCACTCTATCATTGTAGTAATTTCTTCTTCCATTCTTCAGGCCACGGTTCGCCTCTTCCTGTTTTTTTCGACGCTTGAACCATCATTCCACGACCTACTAAACAAACCTCTCCTTCTGCATTCTTCACCATATAATGTAAATCCAAAGAAGAATTCCCAACCGATCCTGCCTTTACATACACCTTCAACTGTTCATCATAATATATTTGCTTAATAAAATTACATTGTAAATCCGCAACAACGATCATCGTGTCTGATGATGTATGTGTCCACTCTTGCATAAATCCAAGTTCTTTAAACAACGCGATACGAGCTTCTTCAAAATAAGTAAAAGCAACGACATTATTTACATGTCCAAACATATCTACTTCACCAAAACGAACCTTTACAGGATTGTAAAATAAAAAACCACTTTCCCATTTCTCGAAGTCTTCAATATAAGAAATTCTCTTCAACGTTATCTCCTCTTCCTCTCAAAAAAACAGAATAAACTGAAAAATACAGTTATAAATATTGCCCCTTCAAGATGAAGAGGCAATATTTATTAATAGTTATTATCGCTACCAAAGAAATCTTTGAACGATTGAATTGTTGTATCACGGTTTAATGCCGCAATTGAAGTTGTTAAAGGAATACCCTTCGGACATGATTGCACACAGTTTTGAGAGTTACCACAGTTCGCTAGTCCTCCATCTCCCATAATTGCACGTAAGCGATCTGCTTTATGCATTTCACCCGTTGGATGTGAGTTGAATAAGCGAGCTTGTGATAACGGCGCTGGTCCAATAAAGTCAGACTTACTGTTTACGTTTGGACATGATTCTAAGCAAACACCACATGTCATACATTTTGAAAGCTCATAAGCCCATTGACGCTTTTTCTCAGGCATTCTTGGTCCTGGACCTAGGTCATACGTACCATCAATTGGAATCCAAGCTTTAACGCGTTTTAGAGCATTAAACATGCGACTGCGGTCAACTTGTAAATCACGTACAACTGGGAATGTCTTCATCGGCTTTAAGCGAATTGGCTGTTCTAATTGATCAATAAGAGCCGTACATGATTGACGTGGCTTTCCGTTAATAACCATTGAACATGCTCCGCATACTTCCTCTAAGCAGTTCATATCCCATGCAATCGGAGTTGTTTGATTCCCTTTTGAATCAACAGGATTACGACGAATTTCCATAAGCGCCGAAATAATATTCATATTCGGACGATATGGAATTTCAAACTCTTGGTCAAACGCTTGTGCATCTGGTCCATCTTGTCTCGTAATGATGAGGCGGATTGTTTTCTCAGACATGTTGTTTATCCCCCTTCTCTTCACCCTTAGCAGCTACATCATGTTTTGAAGAATAATCACGTTTACGTGGTTTAATTAATGAAACATCAACGTCTTCGTAATGGAATGCTGGTGCATTTCCTTCTCCTTCAAATTTTGCCATCGTAGTTTTTAAGAAGTTTGCATCATCACGATTTGGGAATTCAGGTTTGTAATGCGCCCCGCGGCTCTCATTACGGTTATATGCGCCAATTGTAATAACACGTGCTAACTCAAACATATTTGCAAGTTGACGTGTAAATGAAGCACCTTGGTTACTCCATCTCGCTGTATCGTTAATGTTAATACGTTTGTAACGAGCCATTAACTCTTCAATTTTCGCATCTGTTTCTAATAACTTTTTATTTTCACGAACTACTGTAACGTTATCTGTCATCCATTCTCCAAGCTCTTTATGAAGAACATATGCATTTTCATTACCATCCATCGTTAAAATATTGTTAAATTTCTCTGTTTCGATTAATTCATTTTGCTCATATACAGTAGACGAAACAGCATCTGATGATTTAGAAAGACCTTTCATATATTCAATTGCGTTTGGTCCTGCTACCATACCACCATAAATTGCTGATAATAGTGAGTTTGCACCAAGGCGGTTACCACCGTGCATAGAATAATCACACTCACCTGCTGCAAATAAACCTGGAATACTCGTCATTTGCTTATAGTCAACCCATAGTCCGCCCATTGAATAGTGAACAGCTGGGAAGATTTTCATTGGTAGTTTACGAGGATCATCACCTGTAAATTTCTCATAGATTTCAATGATTCCACCAAGTTTAATATCTAGTTCTTTCGGATCTTTATGAGAAAGATCTAAGTACACCATGTTTTCACCGTTAATACCTAGTTTTTGCTCTACGCAAACATCAAAGATTTCACGCGTTGCGATATCACGAGGTACAAGGTTTCCGTAAGCCGGATATTTTTCTTCTAAGAAGTACCATGGCTTACCATCTTTATATGTCCAAACACGTCCACCTTCACCACGTGCAGATTCACTCATAAGACGTAATTTATCGTCTCCTGGAATTGCCGTTGGGTGAATTTGAATGAACTCACCATTTGCATAATATGCGCCTTGCTGATATACAGCAGACGCTGCTGTACCTGTATTAATAATGGAGTTTGTTGATTTTCCGAAAATGATACCAGGGCCCCCTGTTGCCATAATCACGGCATCAGCTCCGAAACTTTTAATCTCCATAGTTTGTAAGTCTTGTGCAACGATTCCTCGGCACACACCTTCATCATCAACAACAGCTCGTAAGAAATCCCAACCTTCATATTTCGTTACAAGTCCTGCTACTTCATGACGACGTACTTGCTCATCTAATGCGTAAAGTAATTGCTGTCCAGTTGTTGCACCAGCGAATGCTGTACGGTGATGTTGTGTTCCACCAAATCGACGGAAATCAAGAAGTCCTTCTTCCGTACGGTTGAACATAACACCCATACGGTCCATTAAATGAATGATACCAGGTGCTGCTTCACACATTGCTTTAACTGGTGGTTGGTTCGCTAAGAAGTCCCCACCATAGATTGTATCGTCAAAGTGGATCCATGGAGAATCCCCTTCACCTTTCGTATTTACGGCACCGTTAATTCCGCCCTGAGCACATACAGAATGTGAACGTTTTACTGGTACTAAAGAAAACAGTTCAACATTCACTCCTGCTTCTGCCGCTTTAATCGTTGCCATTAAGCCAGCCAAGCCACCGCCGACTACTATAAGTTTCCCTTTCATGCTCTCCCACTCCTTACTGATTTGCTAGCTGTGGATCGATGAACGCTAATAATGCACTCACACCTACATAAGATAGACCTAAGAAAATAGCTAATGTTACATAAGTAGAGATTCTTTGTGAACGTGGAGATACTGTAATTCCCCAGCTGATGCAGAATGTCCATAGTCCATTTGCAAAGTGGAAAATTGTTGAAACAACACCAACTAAGTAGAATGCAAACATAGCTGGATTGTTTAAAATATCTGCCATCATATCATAGTTTACCTCTTTACCTAACATTGCTTGAATACGAGTTTCCCAGACGTGCCAAGAAATGAAAATCAGCGTAACGATACCTGAAATTCTTTGGAAGACGAACATCCAGTTACGGAAATAACCGTAAGAAACCGCATTGTTCTTAGCTGTAAATGCAATATATAAGCCATATATAGCATGGTACAGTATCGGTAAAAAGATGATGAAAATTTCTAGCGCATACCGGAATGGAAGGAGCTCCATAAAGCCTGCAGCTTTGTTAAAAGCCTCTGCTCCTCTTGTTGCAAAGTTGTTTACAATTAGATGTTGCGTCAAAAAGACACCAACCGGGATGACCCCCATTAATGAGTGCCACTTACGAAACGTATACTCGCGGCCTTTCATGTCCCCATTACCCCCTTGAATGTTTGACTGCTGTTTTCAGATTAATTTATAACAATAATGTTTTTTCACTATTGGCATAAGAAAAACTGAAAAAATTATTCGAAATATTTCAGCATAATTTGATAACAAGTTCATTTTACCCCTATTTTTGTCGAAGCGTCAAGAAAACGTATACATAATTTGCATATAATTTGCCAATTCTTTTTTTCTTCTCAGATATTGAGATTTCCCTAAAGAAAAATCTGTTTTTATAAATGAAAAATGTTATATAATAATCCCTATAGAAAGAGGGGAATATTGTGAGTAAAAATACAATCGATATAACATCTTTAGAAGATGTTTCATTGAACGCCTTCGCTTATGAATTGCTACGTGAAGAATTACTACCTGATTTAATCGGCAACGATTTAGATGGTATTTTATACTGGTCTGGTAGAAACCTTGCAAGAAAATATCCGCTAGAAACAATTGAAGAAGTCATTCAGTTCTTTGAAAAGGCTGGCTGGGGCACTTTAAGCATTATTGAACATAAGCGTCGTGAAATGCAGTTCCAACTTAAAGGCACACTCATTGCAGAACGTCAAAAACAAAAAAGGCATTCTTCTTATCAACTAGAAGCTGGATTCATCGCTGAACAAATTCAAAAGCAACGGAACGTCGTTGCAGAGTCATATGAAGAAAAGAAAAAACGTTCTGACTCTATTACATTTCTTGTGAAATGGGATATAAAAGATCTCATTGAAGTGTAAGCATTACCTACAGTCAACTAGACATATCAGTTTAGTTGACTTTTTTGTATTTTCATTCACGTCAATTTATTTTAAATCTTCAGAAATTATAACAAAAAATAGAAGACATTGTAAACTACAACGTCTTCTTATCTGTTAAATACGTATAAATCGTCTCTGCAACATTTTTTGGCATACCTGCTTCGACAAATTCTGCTACAGAAGCTTCTTTCATCTTCTTTAATGAACCAAAATGTTTTAACAATACCTTTTTCCGTTTATCACCGATTCCTGGAATGTCATCCAATGCTGATTGAATGACAGATTTCCCGTGTAATTGACGATGGAATGTAATCGCAAATCGATGCACCTCGTCTTGAATACGCTGCAATAAATAAAATTCTTGGCTATTTCTCTCAAGCACCACAGGTTCCGGGGGATCTCCAATAATTAAATGGGAGGTTTTATGTTTGTCATCTTTTACAAGACCTGCCATCGGAATATATAATCCGAGCTCATTCTCTAAAATATCACTTGCAGCCGCCAAGTGGCCTTTTCCGCCATCAATAATAATCAAATCCGGTAAAGGTAAATTTTCTTTAAGCGCCCTTGTATAACGGCGTCTCACAACTTCCCTCATAGACTCATAATCATCTGGCCCTTGAACCGTTTTAATTTTATATTTCCTATATTCTTTCTTCGCTGGTTTCCCATCGATAAAAGCAATCATTGCAGAAACGGGATTTGTTCCTTGAATATTTGAGTTATCAAACGCTTCAATACGATACGGTGTTTCAATTCCAAGCTGCTTCCCTAAATGATCTACCGCTTTAATCGTTCGTTCTTCATCACGTTCGATTAAGTAAAACTTCTCTTCAAGAGCAATTTTTGCGTTTTTATTTGCTAATTCTACAAGGTCTTTTTTCTTACCACGTTTCGGCTGTGTCGCTTCCACTTCTAAAAAGCGCTCTACTAATTCCGAGTCTATACTTCCTGGAACGACAATTTCCTTCGGCTTAAAATGACTACTGTTTTCATAAAATTGGCCGATAAACGTTAAAAAGCCCTCTTCTGGTTCATCGTAAATCGGAAACATAGAAACATCACGTTCAATTAGCTTGCCTTTTCGAACGAAGAAAACTTGAACACACATCCATCCTTTATCCACTGCATATCCAAACACATCGCGATCCACTAAGTCACTCATAATCATCTTTTGTTTTTCCATAATCGCATCAATATGAGCAATTTGATCACGCAACTCTTTTGCACGTTCAAACTCTAGTTTCTCTGAGGCCTCATACATTTTTATTTCTAATTCTGAACGAACTTCTTTATGCCCACCATTTAAAAACTTAATAATTTCATCTACAATTTCTTTATTTTGTTCTTCCGTCACTTCTTTCACACAAGGCGCTAGACATTGACCCATATGATAATACAAACAAACTTTATCTGGCATATTCGTGCATTTCCGAAGTGGATACATACGATCTAGCAGTTTTTTCGTTTCATGAGCAGATTGTGCATTTGGATAAGGACCAAAATACTTTCCTTTATCCTTTTTTACATTTCGAGTAATGAGTAAGCGCGGTTGTTTCTCCGCTGTAATTTTAATAAAAGGATATGTTTTATCATCTTTTAATTGAATATTATATTTCGGATCATATTTTTTAATTAGATTTAACTCTAAAATAAGTGCTTCTAAATTCGAAGAGGTTACAATATATTCAAAATCAACAATTTCTCCTACAAGCCGCAGTGTTTTCCCATCATGTGAACCAGTAAAGTACGAGCGCACACGATTTTTAAGCACTTTTGCCTTTCCGACATATATAACCGTTCCTTGCTTATCTTTCATTAAATAACAACCAGGTTGATCTGGTAAAATAGCCAACTTTTCTTTCAAATGTTCGTGCACTCGTCTCCCTCCATTTCTACATGCTTAGCATTTTTATTTTCACTTGAAAACATACTATGCCAAAACACCCAACATACGTTCCTTTATTGTAACGGAAAGGATCTAAAAAAGAAAATAAAAAAAGCTACCATTTGGTAGCTTTTTTTATTTTAGAAGTGTTTAGAAACTAATTCTACTAACGCTTCTTTCGGTTTGTAACCTAACGCTTGATCAACTACTTTACCGTCTTTTAATACGAAAAGAGCTGGAATACTCATTACTTCGAATTGACGAGCAGTTTCTTGGTTTTCATCAACATCTACTTTTACTACTTTTACTTTTTCGCCTAATTCTGCATCGATTTCCTCTAATACAGGAGCGATCATTTTACAAGGTCCACACCAAGGTGCCCAGAAATCTAATAATACAACACCTTCGCTAGTTTCAGCTGCGAAGCTTTGGTCATTTGCGTTTACAATTGCCATTTTATTTCCTCCTTCAAGTATATTCTACCAAGAGTATATCATTAACTTATATACGTGGCGAATAATATGTATCGTTATGTATTGTAACAAAAAAATGTTCCTTTATACTATATAAAAATACGGATTAAATACTAAAAAGATGAGAGACAGGGGATCTCTCACCTTTTTCTATATATAGGGGTACTTCACTTGGAACTCAAGGGTACTTAAATCATGAATGTACTTTTAACTTTTTAAACTCTTCTGTTAAAAGAGGTACAACTTCGAACAAGTCACCGACAATACCGTAGTCAGCTACTTTGAAGATACTTGCTTCTGGATCTTTATTAATCGCAACGATTATTTTTGAGTTAGACATACCTGCTAAATGCTGAATCGCACCAGAAATACCACATGCAATGTATAAGTCTGGCGTAACAACTTTACCAGTTTGACCAATTTGTAATGAGTACTCACAGTATTCAGCGTCACAAGCACCACGAGATGCCCCAACAGCGCCGCCTAGTACGTCAGCTAACTCTTTTAATGGTTTAAATCCTTCTTCACTCTTCACACCGCGTCCGCCAGCGATAATAACTTTCGCTTCAGAAAGATCAACACCTTCTGCTGTTTTACGGACAACATCCTGAATGATTGTACGTAAATCTTTCACATCAACTGTAATAGAAGATACGTCACCGCTGCGAGACTCATCTTTTTCCAGAGTTGCAATGTTATTTGGACGCACTGTCGCAAATAAGATGCCGTCTGTTACAATCTTCTTCTCGAATGCTTTACCAGAGTAAATCGGACGAGTGAAGATAACATTTCCACCTTCAACCTCTAAAGCAGTTACGTCAGAAACTAAACCAGCTTCAAGCTTCGCTGCTAATTTTGGTGATAAATCTTTACCAAGTGCTGTATGTCCAAAGACAATACCTTCTGGATTTTCTTCAGCATGTACAGCTAAAAACGCTTGTGCATAACCATCAGATGTATATGATTTTAATTTATCATTTTCAACTGTCACAACGCGATCTGCACCGTAATGAATCAATTCATTTGCAAAAGAGGCAACGCTGTCTCCAACTAGAAGACCTACTACTTCACCACCTTCTGCAATTGTTTTTGCTGCTGCTACCGCTTCAAACGAAACGTTACGTAGCGATCCATCACGAACTTCACCCATTACTAATACTTTACGAGCCATAGATTTTCCCTCCTGCATATATAATTTCGTATTTTATTAGATTACTTTCGCTTCTGTATGGAGCAACGATACAAGTTCTTTTACTTGATCTTGCAGCTCGCCTTGTAACACTTTTCCTGCATCTTTCTTAGGAGGCAAATAGATTTCAATTGTTTTTGTCTTTGCTTCCACATCATCTTCTTCTAAATCTAAATCATCTAATTCTAATTCTTCTAGTGGCTTTTTCTTCGCTTTCATAATACCTGGAAGCGATGGATAACGAGGTTCATTTAAACCTTGCTGTGCTGTTACTAACACTGGTAATGAAGTTGCAATCACTTCTGTATCACCTTCAACATCACGCTCAATCTTCACATTTGTACCGTCAATTTCAAGTTTTGTAATTGTCGTTACATACGGAATATTTAACGCTTCAGCTACGCGTGGACCTACTTGTCCAGATGCACCATCAATTGCAACGTTTCCACCTAAAATTAGATCTGCATCTTTATCTTTTAAATATTCAGCAAGCACTTTTGCTGTCGTGAACTGGTCACCATTTTCTACATCATCTTCAATATTAATTAATACCGCTTTATCACAGCCCATCGCTAATGCAGTACGAAGTTCTTTCTCACTATCTTCGCCACCGACTGTTACAACTGTAACTTCTCCACCTTGTGCGTCTCTTACTTGAATTGCTTCTTCAATTGCATATTCATCGTAAGGGTTGATGATGAATTCCGCTTCGCCATCGTAAATTGCACCGTTTTTAATTACGATTTTTTCTTCTGTATCAAATGTTCGTTTCATGAGTACGTAGATGTTCATTCCATTTACCCCCTTGTTTTTCAGAAAGATTCTATCAATTTTAATTTTCTGTTAATTTATATTAAAAAAATAATTGAACTACCTGCCACTAAATGAAGGTTTACGCTTTTCTAAAAATGCAGCTACACCTTCTCTTCCATCTTCACTCGTAAATACTTCACCAAAAATTTGTGATTCACGTTGTACACCTTCATAGTAATGAGACGATTTGGTCGTTTGCAATAACTCTAGTACAGCACGAGTTGTTGCTGGACTTTTTCCAGCAATTTGTTTTGCGACTTTAAGCGTATCATCTAAAAGTGATTCTTCAGAGAACAATCCGTTAACAAGTCCCCATTTCAATGCTTCTGCACCAGTAATTGGTGTACTTGTTAACATCATTTCACAAGCTTTTGCTTTCCCAACATAACGTGGTAAGCGCTGTGTACCTGCAAAGCCAGGAATTAATCCAAGTGTTAATTCAGGTAAACCAAGTTTTGCACTTTCAGTTGCAAAGCGCATGTGGCAAGACATAGCAAACTCAAGGCCGCCGCCCAGTGCCGCTCCATGAATTGCCGCAATAACTGGTTTTGAACATTTTTCAACACGCTCAAACGTAACTTGTCCAAGCTGTGCTAATTCTGTTGCTTGCTTCGCTTCAGTAACAGATGTAAATTCTTTAATATCTGCTCCTGCTGAGAAGAAACGTCCTTCACCGTGAATAACAACAACACGAATGTTATCATCCTTTTCCACTTGATCAATTAATTCAGTAACGTCATGCATAACTTGTGAAGACATCGCATTTGCTGGTGCATGATTTAACGTCGCCACCGCGATATGATCTTCAACTCTTACAGATAGGAATTTCAACATGATCCCTCCCATTATTGACGATAACCACAAGCTGCAATGAGTAGCCCATGTACCGTTTTTGAAAGTGCGACCAGATCATACTTATGATCGCTCATTACCCAATTGGTCACAACTTCATCTACTGTTCCAAAGATCATTTGTCTTGCCACGCGAACATTTAAATCTGCTTGAAATTCACCTTGTTTTATACCAGTCTCTAAAATCTCATCCATAACTTGTAAGTAGCCTTTTAATACTTCATTTATTTTAAGGCGCAAGTCTTGATTGGACTGCCTGAGCTCTAATTGCGTAACGATAGCAAGGGGATCATTTTGTGACAACAGCAAGAAGTGCGTTTCTACCAACATGAATAACTTCGATACAGCGCTTTCAATTCCTGCTGTTTTTTGACGAATTGTTTCGACAAAATCTCCCATCTTCTCTTGGAATAAGGATATTAATATATCTTCTTTATTTTTAAAATATAAATAAATCGTGCCATCAGCTACCCCAGCTTGCTTTGCGATTTTAGAAACTTGCGCTTGGTGGTACCCATTCTCCGCAATCACAATGACTGCCGCATCAATAATTTGATTGTATTTCGGTCTATTTTTCTTCACTTTACTGTCCCCTTCAAGAAGATGACTGAATGAATAGTCATTCATATTCTTATAATACTGACTATTTAGAAAAGTGTCAATCCTATTTTTTCAAAAAGAAAGGGCCTTAGCCCGTTTGCTCATCCTCATTCTTTCTCTTCTCTTCATCCATTAAAACACGGCGTAAAATTTTCCCTACTGTCGTTTTCGGCAATTCATCTCTAAACTCATATACTTTCGGCACTTTATAAGCCGCTAAATATTTACGTGCAAACTGATTTAATTCTTCCTCAGAGCACTCCGTACCTTCTTTTAACACAACAAATGCTTTAACTGTCTCTCCTCTGTACGGATCTGGAACTCCAATTGTCACTACTTCTTGCACTTTTTCATGCTCATATAATACTTCTTCAACTTCACGAGGATACACATTAAATCCACTCGCGACAATCATATCTTTCTTGCGATCTTTTACATAGAAGAATCCATCTTCATCCATGTATCCAACGTCACCTGTATGGAGCCAGCCATCTTGCAATACAGCCGCTGTTTCCTCTGGCTTATTCCAGTATCCTTTCATAATTTGAGGACCTTTCACTACAATTTCCCCTATTTCTCCTGGTGGTAATGCCTCACCAGTTTCAAGTGACATAATGATTGCCTCTGTATCTGGCCACGGAACTCCAATGCTACCCGGCACTCGCTTTTCCCATAAAAAATTACTATGTGTAACCGGAGATGATTCTGTTAAACCATATCCCTCTACTAGTTTACCACCTGTAACTTTTTCGAACTTTTCCTGTACTTCTACTGGCAGTGGTGCTGATCCACTAATACAAGCACGAATAGAAGAAATATCGTATTCTTTTAAAAGCGGGCTATTTAAAAGAGCGATATAAATAGTTGGAGCCCCTGGAAACAATGTCACTTTATGCTTCTTAATCGCTTCAAAAACCATTTTCATATCAAACTTTGGAATAAGGACCATTTTGTATCCTTGCATAATACTTAAATTCATAACAGCTGTCATACCATAAACATGGAAAAATGGAAGAACCCCAAGGACGACTTCTTCACCTTCGTTACAATTATATAACCAATGCACTCCCATCAAAGTGTTAGAAACGAGGTTTTTATGCGTTAACATAACTCCTTTTGGAAATCCGGTTGTTCCTCCTGTGTACTGTAAAAGAGCTAGATCATTTTCAGGATCACAAGGCACCTCAACATTCGTATTCACTTCTTTTTCTACTGAATTCCAAAGATGAATCGTTTCACTCTCTGATACTTTCACAACTAAATTCGACTGTTTTTTCTGCACAAATGGATACAATAGATTTTTAGGGAATGGTAAAAAGTCTGCAATACGAGTTACGATAATATGCTCAATTTTTGTAGCAGATTGAACATTCGTTACTCTTGGAAACACTAAATCGAGACAAAGAATTACTTTTGCTCCCGAGTCATGAAGCTGATATTCTAATTCCCTTTCTGTATACAGTGGATTGGTTTGTACTACGATACCTCCCGCAAGTAATGTACCGTAATAACCAATTACAGCTTGCGGACAATTCGGCAACATAATAGCAACTCGATCACCCTTTTCCACACCGAGCTTTTGAAGATAATTTGCAAACCTCTTCACCTTATCATGGAAGTCCGAAAACGTAATATCCTTCCCTAAAAAGTGAAGCGCTTTCTTTTCTGGGTAGCGAGAAGCCATCTGTTCTACATATCCATGAAGTGGCTGAATATCATAAGAAATCGTACTAGGAATTTCCTCTGGATAACTTTTCAACCATGTTTTTTCCACCTTCATTCCCCCTTCAAATACATAAAAAATAAAGTGAAACTTTAATCAGTGGGGATTTTTCAGCCCCACTGATTATTAGCCCACACCAATCGGGATTTTACGGGCAGTTAATCACCCAGCTAACTTCTTTACTTTCGCTGAATTTTGAGGCGGGATCTTACTGCCCGTTAATGCGGGATAAATGAATGTTCATTCATGATGGTTATTTTCATTATATTATAGTCACCATAGCGTTACAATCATAATATTCTGACTTTTTTATAACTATGCTTTACTTCATTAACTTCTTATTATATGTAGAAACTCTCCTAATCTTAAAAGAGTAAGAGAGTTTGTCATTAACTTAATCTTATAATCGTTAATACCGCTCCTGGGGTAGTTGTTGATAATGTCGCAACAGCTAACAAACCAAATAATTGCAAACTAATTGCACTCCCCGCCGCAAGGGTCGTAATAATTGTCGCACTAAATGATGTCGTTGCTAATGCAGGAGAATTAATAGTCCCAGCAAGCGGTGCCCCATTAATTGTAATTCGTGAACTAACTAATAATGAAGCGGTTATATTAATTGTATATGAAATATAATAGTTCCCTGCATTTGCAACCGTAAATACTGTGTTCCCCCCAGACACTGTAATACCTGGACCGATATTCTGATTGTTTGGAAGCGGGACATTTGTTCCACCTAGTAGTACCGATATTGCTGTTCCCGACGTATTATTTGCAAATGCGTATGTTGCCGTTATACTTGTGCCTGTTGCTCCTGTTGGGCCTGTCGCTCCCGTTGCCCCTGTATCGCCTGTTACTCCCGTCGCTCCCGTTGGGCCTGTTGCTCCTGTTATCCCTGTCGCTCCCGTTGCCCCTGTATCGCCTGTTACTCCTGTCGCCCCCGTTGGGCCTGTGCCACCTGTTGCTCCTGTTGGACCCGTTGCCCCTGTTATTCCTGTCACTCCCGTTGGGCCTGTTGCTCCTGTTATTCCTGTCGCTCCCGTTGCCCCTGTTATTCCTGTCGCTCCCGTTGGACCTGTATCGCCTGTTACTCCCGTCGCTCCTGTTACTCCTGTCACTCCCGTTGGGCCTGTTGCTCCTGTTATTCCTGTCGCTCCCGTTGCCCCTGTGTCGCCTGTTACTCCTGTCGCTCCCGTTGAGCCTGTTGCTCCTGTTATTCCTGTCGCTCCCGTCGGACCGGTTGGACCAACCTTAGGAACTGTCCCATCGCAACTAAAACAGCATGAATCAACATGTACACCATTTTGATTATTACACCCACAATATCCATTTATGTTATTGATCCATGAAGACATGTTGATCACTTCCTTTACATTCGATCTTTTTAGCGCAATCACCGAATCAAAAAACACCTATCTAAATAACAAAGAAATACTTAGCCTAGTGGGGGATAAAACACAGATTTCCTCCATACATTCTAGTAATTATTACATGCGATTCACTCTCCTTTTGCTTGTACTTTCGCCCCATCTCCACAGATTATTAACCATACACATTACGCTTTCGTACACAGACAAGTTCCCATTTAAACTTTCCACATTCGCCAATCTTTTTAGTAAAGAGGCTGATTCTTCATAAATAGCAACTATAATATATAAAAATCCGTATAACTTGTTATTTTTATTCAAAATTTTAAAAAAATATTGACACTTAAATTATCCTCATAGTATGATTTGGGTGTTGTAATTGATAACCATTTTCACTTATGGTGCTAGTTACAAAAAACACTTAATTTGGGGGCAGAAGATGAAGAAAATTCTCAGTATTTTCATAGTAGTTCTTCTATTCGCTGTTGGATGCGGACAGCAAAAAGAGGAGAAAAAGGAAACAAAAGCGGACAATAAAAATCAAGCTATAACAATTAAACACGCTGAAGGGGAAACAAAGTTAGATAAACCAGCGAAAAAAGTAGTTGTACTTGAGTGGGTATATTCAGAAGACTTATTAGCACTTGGTGTTCAGCCAGTAGGGATGGCAGACATTAAGAATTATAATAAATGGGTAAATACAAAAACAAAACCAAGTAAAGATGTTGTAGATGTAGGGACACGTCAACAACCAAACTTAGAAGAAATTAGCCGTTTAAAACCGGATTTAATTATCACAGCTTCATTCCGTAGTAAAGCAATTAAAAATGAATTAGAGCAAATTGCACCAACAGTTATGTTTGATCCATCAACAAGCAATAACGATCACTTTGCTGAAATGACAGAAACATTTAAACAAATTGCAAAAGCAGTTGGAAAAGAAGAAGAAGGTAAAAAAGTATTAGCTGATATGGATAAAGCCTTCGCTGATGCAAAAGCAAAAATTGAGAAAGCAGACTTAAAAGATAAAAACATCGCAATGGCACAAGCATTTACTGCTAAAAACGTACCAACATTCCGTATCTTAACTGACAATTCTTTAGCTTTACAAGTTACAAAAAAATTAGGTTTAACAAATACTTTTGAAGCAGGAAAATCTGAGCCAGATGGTTTCAAACAAACAACTGTAGAATCATTACAAAGTGTACAAGATTCAAACTTCATTTACATTGTAGCGGATGAAGATAACATTTTTGACACTCAACTAAAAGGCAACCCTGCTTGGGAAGAATTAAAGTTCAAAAAAGAAAACAAAATGTATAAATTAAAAGGCGACACTTGGATTTTCGGTGGTCCTGAGTCTGCAACATCTTTAGCAACACAAGTAGCAGATGTAATGACAGCGAAGAAGTGATTACACAATGAATAGCCTACAACATACACTTCGAGCAAGTCTTGTATTCGGAGGAGGAGCAGCTCTCTTGCTCCTCCTTTTCTTTATTCATATCGGACAAGGTCAAGCAAACATTTCCTATAGTATGATTATTGATGCTCTTATCTCACCGAACCAATCACTAGAGCATCAAACTTTAATTATGCTTCGATTACCTAGGGCCGTAATTGCCATTTTAGCTGGAGGTGCTCTTGCTGCATCTGGGGTCATTTTACAAACATTAACGAAAAATCCACTTGCTGAATCCAGTACAATGGGTATTCACTCTGGCGCATATTTCTTTCTAGTAGCGGCTACAATTTTTTTACCAAAAGGTCTGCAAATTAATTCACTTCTTTTCACATTTATCGGCGGTGCTATGACCGCTTTATTTGTATACCGTATTTCTGGTGGAAAAAAGGGAACCCCACTTAGAATGGCACTAGCTGGTATGGTCGTTACATTAATGCTTTCTGCCTTTACCGGAACGATGCAGCTTTTCTATGAAAATGAAACAGCTGGTTTATTTTTATGGGGAGCTGGATCTCTTATTCAAAATAACTGGGATGGCGTTCAATTTGCTTTTCCATTTATCATTATTTCTTTCCTAGTTTTACTATTTATGTCTCGTAAACTCAACATTCTCTTACTTGGTGATGATGTCGCTGTTTCTCTTGGTGAAAAAACAGCAGTAACACGTCTTATCGCCTTCATTGCTGCGATCTTTTTAACAGCAGTAATTGTAACTGTTGTTGGACCAATTGGATTTGTTGGCTTAGTTGCACCACATTTAATGCGTCTTATTGGCTACCGTCAACACTTTACTCTCCTTCTCTCTTCTTTCTTATGGGGAGCTGTACTATTACTTGGAGCTGATGTCGTTGGTAGACTAATAGATCCAACTGGGGCTGAACTTCCTGTCGGAGCAGTCACGGCAATGATTGGATCACCTTGGCTTATTTACTTAGTCTATCGAATGATGAAATCGAAACAATATATGAATGATAACGGAGCGAATGCAGCTGGAGCTAGTTCTCACTATTACTCTTATAAAAAGGTAATCATTATCTCTATCACACTTTGCATTGTGACAATTACTCTTGGTGTTACAATCGGTAGTAACGCTTATATCGAAAGTATTACAAATGTTATATCAGGACAATTAACACAATTTGATAAAAATATGATGATGAACCTTCGTTTACCAAGAATGCTCATTGCTGCTATTGCTGGCGCATGCCTTGCAATAAGTGGGCTTGTTTTCCAAGGTATATTACGAAACCCACTCGCCGATCCTTCTATTATTGGTATTTCATCGGGAGCTGGTGTTGGTGCTTTAACTATTATGTATGTCTTTCCCGCACTTCCTGGTTTCTTCCTACCAATTGGTGCATTTATCGGCGGACTACTTGCAGTTGGAATTGTTCTCTTCTTCTCATGGAAATCAGGATTTAGCCCAACAGCCCTTGCTTTAATAGGAATTGGTATTTCAGCTCTCGGTTCAGCGATTATTCAAATCTTTATCGTTAGAGCAAATTTGAACGTTGCTGCTGCTTTAACATGGCTATCAGGTAGCACGTATGCAAGAGGATGGAATCACTTAGAAAATATCATTCTATATCCATCGCTAATTCTTGTATTCATTATCTTTTTCTTAATAAAACAACTTGATGTTCTCGTACTTGGAGACGATTTAGCAACGGGACTCGGGCAACCAGTAAATAAAACGCGCCTTGCCCTCATTGTGTTAGCAACACTACTTGCATCTGTAAATATCGCAGCTGTCGGTACAATTGCCTTTCTAGGTCTTGTTGCGCCACACTTAGCACGAATCGTCGTTGGTATGAATCATCAAAGATTATTCGTTTGCTCCGCACTATTTGGAGCAATCCTTCTTTCCATTGCTGATTTACTCGGACGAACAATTGCATATCCGAAAGAAATTCCTTCTGGACTTGTCGTTGCTGTACTTGGAGCACCTTATTTCTTATGGTTGATGAGGAAGAGTGGGAAGAAGGTTAATTAAAAAGGAGGCTTCGTTTTAGAAGCCTCCTTTTTATATACTAAATAAAGTGAAACTTTAATTAGTGGGGGGTTTCTTCATCCCCGCTGATTATTAGCCCACACCAATCGGACTTTTATGAGCAGTGGATCTCCCACCTAACTTCTTTGCTCCAGCCGAATCTTGAGGTGGAAGTTTTACTGTCCGACGAATAGCCGGATAAATTACTCTGATCTCACTAATTTCACAGATTTAGTACTCCCCATAAACTCATGATGTACAGTTAATGTGTTCTCCTCAATTTTCAAATCAGCCTTATGCTTTATTTCCCCCACTAAAAATACAAGCTCTACAGAAATAATCCCTTGGTCCACACTTAATATTCGAAAGTCTCCTATAGTAGTCCCTTTCCCAAAAATATTATGTTCCATAAATTCTCCGCCTGTTTTCTCACTATTAATAGATTCTATTTCCAACCCAACTGGCCTGTCTGTACTTTCTGATGACATCCAAGACCCCTTTAACTTTCCAATATCAGCCTCTTTTTTCTTTTCATTTTTTAACTCTTCCTCTTTTTTCTTAACTTCTGCTTGTTGAGTTAGTAAGCCATCGATTTGCTTATTCAGCTCTTCGGCCCGTTGATTTTCCGAAATAAATTGTTGATTTTGGCCAGTATCGTTAACAATTTTATTTACTATCCCTTTAGCCTCTTCATACTTTTTATCACTCTTTAACTTCTCTGCCTTTTCCAATTGACCTATATATTGACCTTTTAACTCTTTATGCTCTATGAGCGAATCTTTTTGTTCTTTCGCTTGACTTTGAAGGATTGCGGAACCATCTTTCATCTTTTCTACTTCTTGAAACAAACCTATTGCTTGTTCTATATTTCCACTCGATTTCTCTTTTATCGAACTTATCATCTTAGTAGTTTGGTCTTTTAATACCTTTGCTTCTTTATCATCCTTTTTCTCTTCTAATGCTAGCTCAAATGATGCTACTGCCGTGTCATATTCTTTACTCGCTAACGCCAATTTCCCTTGATCCATTGCTTTTTTATAGGTTTCATTGCTACATCCTACCATTAAAAATAAAATTATGATTCCTAAAATCAATCTTTTCATAATATCTCCCTAAATTAATATAATTCTATATACACTCAATAGTATCATAAAATTTATATATAAAATTTTAAATACCATCATTAAAACATAAAGGGAACTTGTCATTTCTTCTCGAACTTAATCTATGAACATAAGTAGAGGGGGATAACAATAATGTACCAAACAATTGAAGGCTTTTTACAATCATGGACATACGAAGCAGAGTCTACTCAGAAAATGCTTGATTCATTAACCGATGCATCTTTATCACAGGAAATTGCACCTGAACATTGGACTTTAGGAAGAGTTGCTTGGCATATCGTGACGGCAATTCCTGTGATACTATCTGGCACAGGGCTAAAGTTTGAAGGAGAAACGAAAGATTATCCTGTTCCAACTTCTGCAAAAACAATTGCAGATGAATACCGTAAAGTAAACGCGGCTTTTGTTGAAACACTTCAAAGTAAATGGACTGATAAAGACTTAGCTACTATTAATGACTTCTTTGGTCGCCCTATGCCGAATTCTATATTTTTAATGACACTCATTAATCATCAAAATCACCACCGCGGGCAAATGACGGTTTTAATGCGACAAGCCGGCTTAACAGTTCCTGGCGTATATGGTCCCGCAAAAGAAGAATGGGCTGCGGCTGGAATGGAAGCTCCTAAAATGTAACGACAAAAAAGACAAGATGTTTACATATCTTGTCTTTTTCTGTAACTTGTTTCATGTGAAACTTTATAATGCATCTTCACTCTCAATATTTTTAATCCCAAAATAAGCAATCACCATACCGATCGCTGCAAATGTGAATTGAAGAGGTAGAAAAGTCGCTATCGGAAATATTGGCTGGTTATTAATTGCGATTGACACAACAATAATAGATGAAACAATTGTAGTTGGCACTGAACGTTTACGCATTCCGAAATATAGCGGGATTAAACTTATTCCCGCAGTTGCAATGGCTAAAGGAACAAGATTTATTCCTTCTTGCACTAATTGATCTACTGTAAATGGATTAGGAAGAATTGAAAAATAGCTATCTATCCCAAAGAAAACTCCTACTATTAAAATGTTAGATACAATAACTGTTATAAATGTTAATGTCGCTGTAATGACCAACTTACTAATCATCATTTTTCTCCGATTAATAGGATAAGAAAACATAAGTATTATTGTTTTATTTTTATATTCACCAATTATTAACCTTGCGATTAACACACTACCAAAAACAATAAATGTTGCTCTTACTAATGTACTAGCCGTTAACAACATCATCTGCGGATCTCTTATTTCCGGATCACCTTCTACTTGAGCAACGATGCTCGTAAAGATCATTAATGCCAGTATAGTAATATTTGCAATAACTGCCCCTTTTACGTACCAGCCAAGCTTAAACTTTTTCAATTCTAGCTTCATAAGACGTAACATGATAGTCCTCCTTTCCCCTGAAACACCTTAACCCCCAAAACCACACTAGCAATTGTAATAAGTAAAATTGCAATTACTATTATCTTTTTCACCATTCATACCCCAGTTCGTTGTTGTTTTAAGCTTACTTCATGCCACATCAACCTTGTCGATTTTACGATAAGATAGATAACTAATGAAAATCCCTAATAAACAGAGCACAATTGGGATAGCTATAAAATCAAACATACTTACTTGACCGTTTCCAGCCCCAACGTTACCACTAATCAGCATACCAATTATTACTGCGGAAGTAATCGTTGTAGGTGTCGATTTCTTTCTCATTCCAAAAAATAAAGGAATTAAACTTATACCAGATATCATAAATGCACTTATAATAGTAGCTGGAACGATAGCTATTATTTCGCCTATCGTAGCAGGTGTTTCAATCAGTCCCATCATTGGACTCACAAAATAAACGAGCAAACTAATAATGAAAGTAGCGATAATCGTGCTCACAAAACAAAAACAAAAAACAATTGTTAATTTCGCCCTCATTAGCATTTTCCTTTGCAGCGGGTACATAAACGATAGTTGCATTGTTTTGTTCTTATACTCGTCTATTACTAACCGTGATAAAATGACCGAACTAAAAATAATGAATGTTATCCTAATAAAAGTGTTTATTAAAACCATTTGTTGCGTGAAGTCAAAGAAGAGCACGTCTCCCTCGGCTTTAATTCCCAACGCCATAAGGCTTACTGCAGCGAAAATTGCTATAATACAAATTGCTACCCCTTTAAAGTAACTAGATAATTTATGTTTCTTCCATTCGAGCTTCATTAATCTAAGCATACAAACCACTCCTCCATTCTTTATATAACTGTCTTTATGCTGCTAACATTCTAATTCCAGCAGTAACGAAGCTTAACATTCCTATCACTAGTAGAATTAACAACCATTTCCGCTCTGGTTTTCTATAATATAAAATTCCACTTATTAGCATTACGATAAATCCACTTACCAGGTTCAGCCACAGTCCATTAAGCATGAATACCTTCTCCATCCATTACATTTAAGAAATATTCTTCTAAGGAACTATGTTTCTTATTAATACTTTCAATTTCCACATCGTTCATAATAAGTGCTTTTGAAATGGCCTGCTGAGACACTGACGTATCATACACACGAATCATGGTTCCACTCATTATTTTGTAGTTTTTTATACCAAGTTTATCTTCTAAAATATAAGCTGCACGTTTCACATCAGGAACAGTGATTTCAATGTACTCTGTTTGCTTTCCGTTAATACTCTTCATTGAAACTTCTTTTATTAGTTTTCCATTTTGAATCACACCAATTGTATCGGCCATTAATTCCATCTCACCTAAAATATGACTAGAAACTAATAATGTAATACCGTATTCTTTGCAGAGCATTTTAAATAAGTCTCGTAACTCTTTAATGCCAATTGGATCTAAACCGTTAATTGGTTCATCTAAAATGAGCAATTCTGGCTTTGTCACGATTGCCCTTGCAATACCGAGTCGTTGTTTCATTCCTAATGAAAAATCTTTTACTTTTTTATTATCTACCCCTTGTAGTTTCACTAAATGTAAAGCATGGTCAATTGCATTTTTATCGTAGTAGCCCATATATTCACAATGCAGGTCTAAGTTTTCTTTCGCCGTTAATTTATCATAAAAGATTGGGTATTCAATAATTGTCCCCATTCTTTTTAATACTTCATACGATGTATCTGTTAATTTCTCACCGAAAATTTCTATATCACCACTCGTCGGTTTTATTAAATTTGTAATCATTTTCATAATCGTTGTTTTACCAGCACCGTTTGGTCCTAAAAAACCATAAATTTCTCCTTTTTTCACATGCATGTTAACACCGGAAATAACTTCTTTCCCTTTAAACACTTTCGTTAACTGGTTTGTTTTTACTATATATGTCATGTTACTTTCCCCTTTCGCAATACTCTATATTTCTATAATAGACAACAGAAATCTCTTTTTTCTTACCCGTTCCTTACAAATTCCTTACGCTGAAAAAAAGCTTGTAGAATTTACTTCTCTACAAGCTAAAACAGCATCTTTTTTAATACAACTGTAAAAATTGTTTTTTCATAGGGCTTACTAGAAAGATGTATTTCTCCGTCCATCGCTTCCACAAGCCGTTTCGTAATCGTTAATCCTAGACCGCTTCCTTGGTACGATCTATTTCTTGAATCTTCAAGTGTGTACATTCGCTCAAACACTTTATCAATATGAGATTCATCAATTCCTTTTCCTTTATCCCATACGTCTATATACACACTCGTTTCATCATCTCTTAAAGTCATACCGAGTGTCTTTCCATCATCTCCATATGTAATTGCATTTGATATTAAATTATTCAATACTCTGCCTAATACTTCTACATTTCCAAGTGCGTATATATTTCTTTCTGGTATATCAATATGAACCTGAAAACCTTTCGTCGTCACTAAATCATAAAAAGATAAAATCTTCTCGCGGCAAACTTCATTCATATTTACTTTTGTCATTTCAATTGCTTTGTCACCAGATTCTAATTTTGCCAAATCAAAAAACTTATGAATTAGCTCCATCACTTCTAATGTTTTCGTATGCACTTTTTCAAGTAATATTTGTTGTTCTTCTTCACTTATCGTTTTATCCTTATTTAACATTTCTGTATATCCAAGAATAACTGTTAGTGGTGTTTTCAAGTCATGCGAAATATTTGAAAGCATTTTTCTCATCGAAATTTCTACTTTGGCATGATCTGCATTCGTTTTCTGTTTTGCATCTAATAATTGATTAATTGCCACTAATAATTTTTGCAATTCTAGATCATCTGTCATAACGAGTAACGTCTCGCCTGTTTTGTCATTTACAATACTTTCTAACTTTTCATATGTGTATCGTAAATTTTTACTACTATTTTTTCTCATTTTATATTGCATATAAATGACACATAACAATATAAAAATAATACCTATTAACAAATTGACCATATTACATCACTTCCAACTTATAGCCGATGCCCCATAACGTTTTAATATATTCTGGATTAGATGGATCACTTTCAATTTTCTCACGCAATCTTCTCATATGAACATTAATAACGTTATCATCACCGTAATACTCTTCATTCCAAACTAACGTATATATTTGCGCTTTTGTAAATACACGATTTTGATTTTTTACGAACAGTTTTAAAATCTCAAATTCTTTTAAAGTGAGCTTGAGAGGGTTCCCGTTTTTTTCTACAGTAAAATTAATTGGATCGATTGTTAAATCGCCAATCTGAATCATCTTTTCTGTTGTTTCTGTAGCCGAGTATTTCGTAGACCGCCGAATCCCTGCTTTTACACGTGCAGCCAATTCAATCATAGAAAATGGCTTACAAATGTAATCATCTGCTCCAAGTCCTAAGCCAACAGCTTTATCAACATCTGTATCTTTTGCCGACATCATTAAAATCGGAACAGCACTTTTTTCACGAATAATACGTACAACCTCTAATCCGTCTAACTTCGGCATCATTATATCAAGGATCACTAAATCAAAAGATGATTTAAAAAAGGTTTGCACCCCTGCTTCCCCGTCAGACGCCATCGTAACTTGAAAGCCTTCCTTTAATAAATATTTTTCCACCATCTCTTGAATTGAAATATCATCTTCAACTAATAAAATATGATGTGACATATGTCTATCCCCTTTTTTTACAAACATTAACATATCAATTGTATCGCAACGAATGAATGCTGGAAACAGTTATATGAATTTTCAAACCAACTTCCCTTCCTTCCTTAACAATGATATGATGAAATTCACTACGATTGTTCATAATTAACTTTATATAAAGGAGACTTATCATGTCAGAAAACAAAAAAGTAAGCTTAGCTGATTTAATGCGTGAACAACTTGCTAAGAAAAAGCAAGGAAATGGAAATGGTCAAAATGCAAAAAATCAAAACCAAGAAACGAAAAAATTACAAAACCAACAAACAAAGAAGACAAACAACCAACGTAGACGTACAGGTGTGTAAATGAACGGACAAAAACGTTCTAATATCGCACCCGGTCTTGAAGTTGATATTGTATTAAAACAAGATCAACGAACAGGCAAATTAACACGTGGCATTGTAAAAGATATTTTAACAAACTCCCCTTCCCATCCACATGGCATTAAAGTGCGATTGCAGGACGGGCAAGTCGGTAGAGTACAAAATATCGTTCAATAAGAAAAGGAGCTCAAGTAAACTCGAGCTCCTTTTTCTTTATTAACCTTTAATTTTCTCGATGAAAACTACTTTTAAATAGTCTCCTTCTTTAAATTGATCAATGGTACGGAAATCTTCTGGTAAAGAATGTTCTTCTAATATTTTATATTTGCCATTCATTTCTTTAAAGGCTGTATCGATAAAGCCTTTAAACTTTTTCATATCGAATGCACTACAATTTGTAGAAGCAACGATAATACCGTTATTTTCTGTAATAGCAATTGTTTCTTTCAATAAATTTTTATAATCTTTTGCTGCACTAAATGTATATTTTTTTGATCGGGCGAAGCTTGGAGGATCAAGTACGACCATATCAAATTTCATCTTTTTCTTAGCTGCATATTTGAAGTAAAGAAATACATCTTCTACAATAATATCTTGTGCTTCATAATCAACTTCATTGACACTAAACTGCTCAATCGTTTTACTTAAACTACGATTTGCAAGGTCAACACTCGTCGTTTTACTCGCTCCGCCAAGCGCTGCAAATACAGAGAAAGCACCTGTATAAGAGAACATATTTAACACTGTTCTTCCCTTTGCATATTTATCACGAATTTGTTTTCGAACGTTACGTTGATCTAAAAATACACCAACCATTGCCCCGTCATTTAAATAAACAGCGAAGTTCACACCGTTCTCTTTTACGATAAGCGGGAACTCACCGCGCTCTCCTGCTACGAAATCATCACCCTCAATATATTTCCCTTTCGTATCAAAACGCTTCTTCTCATAAATACCTTTAAAGTTTGCTACTTTTTGCAGAGCTGCTATAATCTCATCTCTGAAAGTATAAATCCCTTCACTATACCAACTTACTACGTAGTAGCCGTCATAATAATCGATAATTAGTCCGCCAAGACCATCACCTTCACCGTTTAGGGCGCGGAATGCTGTCGTATCACTTGATTTATAAAATTGTTTTCGTTTATGTAAGGCAGATTTGATTTTACTTTCAAAGAAAGATTGATTAATTTGTTCACTCTCTTTTCTCGTTAAAATCCAGCCGTATCCTTTATTTTGTTTTCCATAATAACCTTTTCCGACAAAGTTGTTCTTCTCATCTACTACTTTGATGATTGTCCCTTCTTCACGAACATCGTTTAAATTTTGAATTGCATCTTTTAAAATAAGTGGATATCCACTTTTAATTTCTTTTATAAATTTCGGTTTTATTTTTATAGTTACTTCTGATCGCATATAATAACTTCCTTTCCATTTGCATGCTTTCTCTATAGGAAGCATTTAAAAAACGAGCCTGAAAAAACAGCCTCGTTTCACTATACCATATTATTGCTTTGCTAGTACAACTCGCTCATTCTCGCACTTAACCGCCACATATTTACTACGTTTTGAAATGGAAATCTCACTGTCCAAAATAATAGAAAAAAATTATATATTTCACATTTACCATTGACAATGATAATGATTTTCATTATCATTTAATGTATATGAGTTCTTGAAAATATAGCTACATTTATAGGAGGAATAAACATGATTATTGTTACAAATACAGCTAAAATTACAAAGGGAAATGGACATAAATTAATTGAGCGTTTTAATAAAGTAGGTAAAGTTGAAACGATGCCAGGCTTTTTAGGTCTAGAAGTTCTTTTAACGCAAAATACAGTTGATTATGATGAGGTAACAATTAGCACTCGATGGAATGCAAAAGAAGATTTCCAAGGTTGGACAAAGAGCGCCGCATTTAAAGATGCTCACTCACATCAAGGTGGAATGCCAGAATATATTCTTGATAATAAAATTGCTTACTATGATGTAAAAGTTGTACGTATGCCAATGGCTGCAGCACAGTAAAAACAGTTCTTTTTTAAAGTATAGAATATGAGAAGCGTTATCTATCACTTCTCATATTCTATACTTTTTTCTTTAATTTCTTTTTACTAACTTTGCGTGTATAACTAGCCTTCCAGCCTCTGGATCAAGCGCATAGTCACAAGTAGAAAGTGTTACGATTTCATCATTAGCCGTCAATTCCGTATCCGTTTTGTACAGTGATTTTTCTTGAACTTCCTTTAAGAACGATGTATATACTGCATCATTTTCAAAATCCGTTTCAATGTAATAAAAGTCCGTTGTTGTCGTATATACTGAAAAAACTTCAACGTCGTATCCTTCAAATAATGTATCGTAATATAATTTACGATGGGACATGAAAAAGTCTTCATCCAACATTTTTTTTAAACTACCAAACATAGAACCGTCTTTCATACGATGGCCATATAAAATCGTATTTCGATTTTGAGATTTCACATCATTACGATGGTCCATAAAAATGCTTCCCGCTCTCATATCTTCACCTTTATAATTACGAAATAAATAGTAATCATTATCTTTTGCTTGAACGATTGGATAATTAATTTGTGTATCATCCATCGTAATCCATCCGACTATCTCTGGATTAATTTTCTGGAGATCCTGAAACTGTTTACGTACCTCTCCGTCTTCCGATTTTTCTTCCATTGGACTTCTTTTATAAATATGTTGTGCCTCAGCCATTACTTTACGATTTTCATAATAATCCATGAAAATCCCACCCAACTCATACATTGAATAGAAAAAGATTCCTAAAAACACAATTGTAAGTATGCGTTGAAAAAAAGAATTCTTTTTCCGTCCGTTCTTGCTATTCAAATTATCACCTCAAAACGGATTATACTCAGCCTTTAGATTCCCATAGGTACCATATACAATCCAGTATCTTCATCCTGTTTTACAATGACATCTACACCATATATTGCTTTAACCATCTCTTCTGTTATTACATCATTAGGATTACCTTTCGTAATGATCTCTCCATCTTTCATAACGATAATATGGTCGCTATAACGAATGGCTTGATTAATATCATGTAATACCATTACAATCGTTAATCCATACACTTCATTTAACTCTTTCACTAATTCTAATATTTCTAGCTGATAGTAAATATCTAAATAGGTTGTCGGTTCATCTAAGAAAAGCATTGGTGTATTTTGAGCTAATGTCATTGCGATCCAAACTCGCTGCCTCTCTCCACCGGATAAAGCATAGATTGGCTTATCACGCTTACTTTGTAAATTCGTACATACTAGTGCACGCTCTATCGCTTCTCTATCTTCATCTGTTTGCGGAGAGAAAATATTTTTATATGGCATACGCCCAAAGCTTATTAGCTTTTCCACTGTAATATCTGCTGGAGCCTCATTTTGTTGGTGGACAACTGCTAGCTTTCTAGCAAACTCTTTCGGTTTATATTCACTAATCGCTTTCCCATCAAGTATTACTTCTCCACTGCTAGGAACGTGATTTCTAGACATGACACTAAGTAATGTTGATTTCCCGCATCCATTCGGGCCAATGATTGTTGTAATTTTCCCAATTTCTATTTCACTACTAACAGACTTTAAACGATTTGTTACGTTATCATATGAAAAGGTTACATTTTTAATTTCCATCAACTTTATCACTCTTTCTAAGCAAGAATATTAAGAATGGACCACCAATAACCGCCATAATTGTTGCTGCTGGAATTTCATTAGGTGGCACAATTAACCTTCCAATCGTATCCGCCGTCAAAATTAATAACGCCCCTGCAAGAGCAGAAAATGGAATTAATACTTTATGGTCTGAACCGACCAATTGTCTTGAAATATGCGGAACTAGCAATCCTACAAAAGCAATAACACCTGCAATCGCTGTTGATACTGCCGCTAAGAGTACTGCAATGGCAGAAATAATAAGACGAACTCTCGTCACGTGCAAGCCTAAGTTTTTCGCAGTCTTATCTTGTAGCGATAATAAGTTACACCAAGCTCCTACGAACAGAGCAAGAATAAGACCAATCGTTCCATAAGTCACCATTATTTCTACATCGCCCCACGTCTTCATTGTTATGTTAGAAGTCGTCGTTTGCTTAATACTTTTAATAAAATACCCACAAATCGTAACGAATGATTCATTTAATCCAGTAAACATCGCATTAATGGCAATACCAATTAAAATAATGCGAAGTGGGCTTAACCCTGACTTCCATGAAAACGAATAAACGAGATAACACGCAAGCGCACCACCTAAAAAGGCGAATACGGGGGTCCAGAAAAAGAATTGCGGGAACAAAGTAATAATAACGAGTGTCATAAAACTTGCTCCTGAAGATATACCGATTACCCCAGCATCAGCGAGTGGATTCTTCATAACAGCTTGAAAAAGCACCCCTGAAACAGCAAGAGCCGCTCCAGTGAACAGCGCAATAATAATACGAGGGAAACGTAAATCTTTAATGACTTCAACATCTTCATTTCCACCTATAAATATCCCTTGTACAAGTTCAACAATACCTACTTCTAAACTCCCTTTCATCGCTGACAATGATGTCATAACAATGAGCAATGCAGTAACAATGAGGAAACTCCAAGTTTTTTTATTCATTCTACTCTTCCTTTATATTAAAATGCATCACGGATACATCATTTTTTTCAATTCATCTAAAGCTTCAATTGCTGCTAAATTGCCTGTCGTTCCAAATAAACGCTCTTCTAAATCATAAACACGGTTATTTTTAACCGCAGCAAAGTGTTTCCAAATATCATTTGTTTTAAATTCTTTATCAAACATTTTTACAACCTCATCAGGCATACCATGAGCTGCTCGTAAAATAATATCTGGATCAGCTTTCTTTAAATACTCTGTATTAGAAGCTAAATATTCTACTTGTTCACCTTGCACAATATTTTTACCACCTAATTGTTTTACTAAATCTCCAATATAAGAATACTCTGTTGCTACTAAATAACTTCCCGGCACACCTAATAAAATAAGCACTGTCGGTTCTTTCTTTCCTTTTACTTCCTTTTGAATGCTAGCAACCTTTTTATCTAACTTAGTTACTACTGCTTCAGCCTGTTTTTCACGTCCATATTTCTTACCTAAATCGCTAATAGAACTTTGCATATTTTTTAAACTCGTTAAATCTAAAAAGTTTGCTTTCATACCCACACCATCAAAAACTGGCTTTAATTCGTATTCAAGTGTTGTCACAGATAACACTTCTGAAGGCTTTAATGACTTTACCTTTTCCATATCTGGACTCATTGGATTCCCAACTTCAGGTAAACCTTTATATCGCTTCGGTAAAGTTTTAGAACTTGTTGGAACACCGACTAAATCTACTTCTAACGCATCCATAATTTCAGTAACAGCCACTGTTGTTGCAACAACGCGCTCTTTACTCTCACTCTTTACCTGCTTTGCTGTTTCTTTTTTTGGTGACGAGCACCCGGCTATACTCATTAACAAAATGATAGCCATTAGTACACTTACGATTTTCTTCACTCTCAATCACCACTCCCTTCCATACAATATGAAACAAGTCTTGATGCACGCGAACATGCATCAAGACTCCAAAAATTACAATCTACCTGCTCTATATTTACGAACTAGTAAAGCAAGTGAACCTAGCAGTAACACCATATATAAACCAAGTTGTGCTGTATCTGCAGTTTTTGAGTTTTTCTCTTTTTTTGAATCATTTTTTGTATCTTCTTTTTTCTTCTGACCATCTGCATTTCGGTTAAAATCAGGAGTACCTACTGTTTTTACATTATCTACTTTCGGTGTAGTCACTGGATTTTCCGGTTCATTCTTCGGTTCCTCTTTAATAGTTCCTAACGCGCCGATATTATTTGTATCAAATTGAATTTGTACATCGTAGAAATGATGATAGTTCATCTCATCGATGTCTACCTTTACTTTTGCGTTTAATTTTTTAAATAGATCTTCTACTTCAAACTGTACTACTCGCGTATTTGCATTTTTATCTTCGCTTACTACTTTCGCATCAGCGAATAGTTCCTTGTTTTCCGTTTGGAATTTCGTAATCCACGCACTATTTTTCAGCTTCATCTCAATGTATTTTTTACCATCTTTTACGATTAATTTCGCTGGATTTACAACATAGTCATGCATCTTTGAAATTTCATCTGTTTTATCTTTTAATACTTTAAATGTAATATCATATTGGCCATCTACTAAATTTTTCGGATCAACTATTACTCTCGGGTTATTATTTCCACCTTGGTTGTCGTTTCCGCCTTGGTTGTCGTTTCCGCCTTGGTTGTCGTTTCCGCCTTGGTTGTCGTTTCCGCCTTGGTTGTCGTTTCCGCCTTGGTTGTCGTTTCCACCTTGGTTCCCTAAAGCTTTAATACTGTCTTGATCAAATACAAATTGAACATCGTAGAAATGGTGATAATTCATTGAATCAATATCTACTTTTACTTTTGCATTTAATTTTTTAGACAAATCGTTTACTTCTACTTCTACTACTCTTGTATTTTGTTCTTTATTTTCACTTAACACTTTTGCATTAACGAAAGAACCATTCTTCTCAAATTCAAATTTCGTAATCCATGTACTATTTGTTAATGTAAACGATACGTATTTCTTACCATCTTTTACTTTTAATACACCTGGGCTTTTTGTGTATGTGTTCATCATTGAGATTTCATCTGTTTGATCTTTTAACACTTTAAAGCCAATGCTGTATTCACCATCTTTAAGAGCTTTTGGATCAATTGTTGTGTTATTATCTTGGTTATTGTTTCCACCTTGATTGTCGTTTCCACCTTGGTTGTTATTTCCGCCTTGGTTGTTATTTCCACCTTGGTTGTTATTTCCGCCTTGATTGTCGTTTCCACCTTGGTTGTTGTTTCCGCCTTGATTGTTATTTCCACCTTGGTTGTTGTTTCCGCCTTGGTTGTTATTTCCGCCTTGATTGTCGTTTCCGCCTTGATTGTCGTTTCCACCTTGGTTATCTAACGGCTTAATGCTACCTTTATCAAATGCAAATTGAATATCGTAAAAATGGTGATAATTCATTGAATCGATATCTACTTTTACTTTTGCATTTAACTTTTTCGATAAATCTGGCACTTCTACTTCCACTACGCGTGTATCAGCTTTTTTATCTTCACTTATTACATTTGCATCAACAAACGAACCATTTTTCTCAAATTCAAATTTTGTAATCCAAGAACTGTTCGTTAACGTAAATGATACATACTTCTTACCATCTTTTACTTTTAGCACACCTGGACTTTTTGTATATGTGTTCATCATTGAAATTTCGTCTGTTTGATCTTTTAACGCTTTAAAATTGATGCTGTATTCACCATCTTTAATTGTTTCAGCATCTGGTTTTTTATTTTCATCTGGTTTTTCTGCTTCCGGTTTTTCTACTTCTGGTTTTTCTACTTCTGGTTTTTCTACTTCTGGTTTTTCTACTTCTGGTTTTTCTACTTCTGGTTTTTCTACTTCTGGTTGTTTCTCTTCATTTTTAATTTGTTCAAGTTTATCTTGTTCAAATAAAAGTTGTACATCATGCGTTTGCTTATAATTTCTTGATGCCATTTCGATAAATACTTTTGTATTTAGTTTTTTAGATAAATCGTTTACTTCAAACTCTACTACTCTTGTATCTTTTTCCTTATCCTCACTCACTACTTTTGCATCAACAAATGCGCCATCTTTTTCCGTTTGGAAATTTTTAATTAATGAGCTGCTTTTTAGTGTTACAATTGCTTTTTTCTTACCGTTTTCTACTTTTAATACTCCTGGATTTACCATGTAAGTATTCATCTTAGATTCTTCATCTGTTTGATCTTTTAATACTTTAAATGGAATGCTGTACGCACCATCTGTAATTGTGTTAGAATTTGGTTGTTGATCTGGGTCAGGCTTTTGGTCGGGCTTCTGACCTGGATCGGTAGTTTCATTTGGATCTGGCTTATTAGCTGGGTCCTCTTTTTCATTTGGTTTTTCTACATGAATTGGTGTAATGCTATTTTGATCAAATGCAATACGAACGTCGTACTCATGATGATAATTTAAAAAATCAATATCTACTTTTACTTTTGCATTTAATACCTTCTCTACATCTTCTACATCAAATTCTACTACTCTTGTATCTTTTTCTTTATCTTCACTAATTACATTTGTCGCAACTAGCTTACCTGCTTTTTCTGTTTCAAACTTCGTAATCCATGAACTATTTGTTAATGTAAAGGATACTTTCTTTTTCCCATCCTTCACTTTTAAAGTTCCCGGGCTTACTGAATATTGATTCATCATTGATTCTTCATCTGATGTATCTTTTAAAACTTTGAAGCCAATTGAATATTCACCGTCAGCCAACTTGGTAGCTGCTTGAACTGCAAGTGGTTGTAATGTTGATACGAATGTAAATATCATTAAAAACATAGCAACAATAATTTTTGTATACCTGTTCAATGGAACGACTCTCCCTTTTGAAAATTATTTAATACTATTCCCATCAAATACAAAGCGAATATCATACGAAGCATTATAATTAATAATTGGAATATTAATTTTCACCTTGCCATTTAGTTTTTTTGACAAGTCAGCAACTTCAAATTCTACAACTCTAGTATTATCTTTTTTGTTTTCACTTAACACGGTTGTTTCTACAAATTGACCATCTTTTTCTACTTGGAAACTTTTAATAGAAGCACTATCTTTCACTTTAAATGAAACATATTGTTTTCCATTTTTAACTGTTAATGTTGCTGGGCTTTCAAAATAACTATTCATTCTAGACGATTCATCTTTATCGCCTTTCCATACAGTAAAAGCAATATTATATTTTCCATCAGCTAGTTTTGTAGCAGCCTTTGCATCTTGTAAACCTAGTGTTGCGATAAACGTAAATAAAACAGCAAATACGGCAATAATCATTTTAAATTGTTTAAACATATATTCATCACCCTTCAAAAGATTTATTTACTCAACTTCACTTTACGAATTAAGAAAGCACCTGAAATAAGAATTAACGCTGCAAACAATCCAATACGTGCTTCATCGCCTGTTTTTGGATTATCTGTTTTTTCAGCTTTTCCATTTTCATTTTTTGTTTCTTTGTTCACTTCTTTAGCTGTTTCCTTACTCTCTACTTTTGTTTTCTCTTCTTTTACTTGTGTATCTGTTTTCGCTTGATCATTATTTTTTGTAGTAGCAGCTATGTCGTTATCGCCACCTACAGCTTTTACATTTGCATCAAAAGCAAAACGAATTGTGTAGTGGTGGTCATAGTTTGCATTTGGTACAACAACATGAATTTTTACAGCTGCCGGTTTGGATAAATCATCTACTTTAAACTCTACTGTTCTTTTATCTGCCGATTCATCTTTACTAACAACTTTCGCATCAACAAAATCCCCGTTCTCTGGTGCTTTAAATTCTGTAATCCAAGCACTATGATTCATCGGAACTTGTACTCTCATCTCACCGTTTTTCACTACTAATTTTGCTGGCTTTTCAAAATAGTCATTTGCCATTGAAGCTGAATCATTTTCCGCTTTTTGAATTACGTAATTAATATCGTAAGTACCATCAGCTAGTTTTGCTGAAGCATTTCCGTATGGCATTACAAGAAAAGCTAGCATACATACGAACGTTATAATAAAAGCGGGTAATACAGAAACCTTTTTCATTTTTCTTGTTTCCTCCTTGGTTATCTTTCATTTCACTTTTTGAAAATGATAATTATTCTCAATTTATAAGAAAAAAATAATCTCTTTTACCTATTATTTAATTAGCATTCTTTTATGTAACATAAGTATTATTGATTATCATTCTCATTGAATATTAAAAATAATATCTCACCCTATTCCTTATACAAAGGCATAGAAACTGAGAAAAAATTATAAAACTTTTTTATTGATTATCATTCTCAATATAAATCAAAAAAAATAAACTATCTCTTCGCCTCTTCTTTCACCTCTTCCCATAACAACACTATAGTTATAGAAACCCCTTATCCCTCACTTCCCTTCCAATATTTCCACAACTAAGTCAATCTTAGCCTACTCATAAATTTTTTGTCAACTATATTACGTATAAAATTTTTAATATCTGAATTTCTCTATATATGGCTTTTTCTACAAAAAAAGAGACTTTCTATTATAGAAAGCCTCTTTTCTCTATTTTTCTACAGCAATTTCCTGCTTTTGAAACTTAGAAACTATATAACCAAATCCTATACCGATTATGCCTGGAACTAACCAACCAATTCCTACACTATATAATGGAATCTTATCTAAAATAGGTGCTAGCGCTGCAATTTGAAGGTTTGCATTGTGTAATCCATCAAAGAAACTGATTGCAAATGCTCCTACAATCCCCCCCACATACATCGCTAATGGAAGACGAACGTAGTTTTCAACAAGTGATAATACGATAAGTACGATTCCAATTGGATAAATAGCGATTAAGATTGGTAATGCTAATGCATTTAACTGAGTTAACCCAAGATTTGCTACCATAAATGCTAATACACAGAAAATGAAAACGACTTTTTGATAAGAAAGCTTTGGTAATAAGGAAGAGAAGTAATCACCACAAGCTGCAACAATACCTACAGAAGTTGTTAAACACGCTGCTGTAATTGCGATCCCTAGTAATAAAGTTCCGTAACTGCCAAATAAATGATTCACCACATTTGTTAAAATAATTCCTCCGTTTGCGCCCATTCCAAGTGACACACTAGAAGCTCCAAGATAAGCAAGCGCTAAATACACAAGTAGTAGACCAAGCGCTGCAATAAATCCTGCAAAGATTGTTACTTTTGCAATACTATTTTTATTTGTAATGCCTTTTTCTTTTAACGCATGAATTACAACATTTCCGAATACAAGTGCTGCAAGTCCATCTAAAGTTAAATATCCATCAATAAATCCTTTGAAGAGAGGAGCACTATACACTTCTGTCGGTGCACCAAATTCTCCAATTGGTGTAATAAGTGCTTTACCTACGATAATTGCAATAACAGCTAATAATATTGGAGTTAGCACTTTACCAATACGCTCCACTAATTTCGAAGGATTTAAAGCTAAATAGAAAGTTACTGCAAAGAAAATAAGTGTAAAGATAACAAGTGGATATGACTGACCTGCTATCTCACTTGGTAAAAACGGTGCAACACTCATCTCATAAGCTACTGTTCCTGTACGCGGCACACTTACGAATACGCCTAAACATAAATAAATGGCAGTGATAAAAACAAGTGCGAATATAGGATGTACACGTCCTGCTAGCTCATTAATATCTCCCTTTAAAGCTATAACAATTACGCCTAATAAAGGTAGTCCAACGCCTGTTACAATAAAACCAAACAGCGCGATCCATACGTCCGTTCCAGCACCTTGCCCTAACGCTGGTGGAAAAATCATATTACCTGCACCAAAAAACAGTGCAAATAACATTAAACTTATTGCAAACATCTCTGAAAACTTTAAAGATGATTTCATTTCTACTAACCCCCTAAAATAATTAATTGACAAAATATTCTGAAAAAGAATCCGTCACATATCCTCTTTCAAGCACACTTCCCCGTAAAAGAACGCAAAAAACACCCGTCCCTAACAAAGGGACGAGTGTTGAAATCGTGGTTCCACCCTTATTCTAATAAAATGAATTTATAACGAAATAAGCTCATTTTATAGCTCGTGTAAATTGATAACGGTTTTATCCGCCAAGAATTACAATGCATCATGCATGCAGTTCACTCTTGAAGTTTAGAGGTGGTAAGCTTGTCTTTTCGTATTAGGAAGCTCACAGCCTAAGGCTCCCCTCTCTGAGAATCGTAAAATACAACTCATGTCCTCATCATTACTTTTATAAAATATCTTGTCGAAACTTGTTGTTTTTTATTATATGGGCTATTTTTTAAAAAATCAATAGTTTTATTTTTTCTGACAAAAAAATATTGGGAGAAAACTTTTCCTCCCTATAACTGATCTATTAGAATGTCTAATTCCTCCGATGTAACGCTCCTCCACTTTCCTACTTCAAGCTCATTTAGCTCTATATTCATAATGCGTACTCGCTTTAGCTTTATTACAGTAAACCCGAAAGCACGGCTCATTCTACGAATTTGCCTGTTCATCCCTTGCGTTAAAATGATACGAAATGTTGATTGATCGACTCTCGTCACTTTACACGGCTTCGTCATACCATCTTTAATCTTTACACCGCTGGACATCTCATTAATAAACCAGTCCGTAAAAGGTTTATCGACTGTGACAACATATTCTTTCTCGTGCTCATGATCACCATGTAAAATTTGATTCGCAATCGTACCGTCATTCGTTAATAAGATAAGTCCTTCTGATGCTTTATCTAATCGCCCAACTGGAAAGATTCGCTCTGGATAATTGATATAATCAATAATATTATCTTCAATATGATCGGCTGCTGTACAAGTAATTCCGACCGGCTTATGAAAGGCTATATACACCTTCTCTTTCTCTTCTTTTGCAATAACCTGCCCATCAATCGTTACTACATCACCATCGCTCACGAGTGCACCGTGCGTACATATTTCGCCGTTAATAGCCACGCGTCCAGCTTTAATGAGGCGATCTGTTTCACGTCTTGAGCAGGATTTTGCTTCGCTTATGTATTGGTTGATTTTCATGTTTTATTCCTTTTCACATATATTAAAAGCGTCAATCTATGGCAATATCATTATGCCACGATTGACGCTTTTTCAATTCGCAAAAACAACTAAATAAATAACCCCAATCACCAAAAATATTCCACAACAAGCTAACAATACTTTTGCAAGTTTGTCCATAAACATATAATGGTTTCCCCTTTGTTTCGTTGTTTGCTATTTTAATTCGACAACTGTTACGCCTAGGCCTCCCTCGCCCATGTCACCGTAACGGTAATTCTTCACGCCGCGGTGCTTCTTCAAGTAATCTTGTACACCTTGGCGAAGCGCTCCTGTTCCTTTACCGTGAATGATTGATACACGAGGATAACTTGCAAGCTGGGCATCGTCTAAATATTTTTCAACGCGCATCATTGCATCTTCATAACGTTCACCGCGAAGATCAAGTTCCAATGAAACGTGGTAATCTCTACCCTTCACACTTGCGACTGCTTTTTTCTCTGTTTGCTTCGGTGTGTTAATGTATTCCATGTTAGATTCTTTTACTTTCATCTTCAGAATACCGATTTGTACGCTCCACTCTGTATCACTTACCTTTTCAAGTAATTGACCTTTTTGACCGAACGTTAATACTTTTACTTCATCGCCTGCACGTAACTGTTGCTTCGGCGCAGTATTTTTCACGTTTACTTTTTGTTTCTTCACAAGCTCTGGCGCTGTTCCTTCTAGACGGCTCTTCGCTTCAATAAGCTCATGATCTTTCACATTTACAAGCTGTGCTTTACGCAATTGACGAAGTTCTTGAATAATACCTTCTGCTTCTTTCTTCGCAGCTTCGACTTTTTCTTCCCCTTCTTTTTGCGCTTTTAATAGTTTTTCATCACGCTCATCGTTAAACTCAATAATTTGACGTTGCAACTCACGATGAAGTTTCTCAGATTGTTTGCGAAGTGCCTCTGCTTCGTTCCAGTCACGCTCTGCGTTCTTCTGGCTTTCTTCTAACTTCGCAATCATATTTTCAATTTTATTTGTATCTGTACTAATGTGGTTACGTGCTTGATCAATAACGCGATCAGATAATCCAAGGCGCTTTGAAATTTCAAAGGCGTTACTGCGACCTGGTACACCGATTAATAATTTATAAGTTGGACTTAATGTATTTACATCAAACTCAACACTCGCATTAATAACTTGCTCACGGTTGTATCCGTATGCTTTTAATTCTGGGTAATGCGTCGTAGCAACAACACGAGCACCGCGGTTACATACTTCATCTAAAATCGAAATTGCTAGTGCAGCACCTTCTTGCGGGTCTGTTCCAGCACCTAATTCATCAAATAAAACTAAGCTTTCAAAATCAGCTTTTTCTAAAATATCTACAATGTTCACCATATGTGAGGAGAACGTACTTAAGCTTTGTTCAATCGACTGCTCATCACCAATATCAGCAAAGATGTTTTTAAATACACAAATCTCTGACTCATCCATTACTGGAATGTGAAGACCAGATTGCGCCATTAATACACAAATACCAACTGTTTTCAGCGTAACTGTTTTACCACCTGTATTCGGTCCTGTAATAACAATTGTCGTGAAATCTTTACCTAGCATAATGTTATTTGGCACAATAATTTCTGGATCGATTAGCGGATGACGAGCTTGTCTTAAATCCATATAACGCTCGTTATTTACGATTGGTTTCGTTGCTTTAATTCGCTTCGCATAAAAAGCTTTCGCAAAGATGAAATCAAGATTTGCAACTACTTCTACGTTTGATAAAACGATATCGGCTTCTACTGCCACTTCTTCTGTTAACATTAATAATATACGTTCAATTTCTTGTTTTTCTTTCACTCGTGCTTCTTGTAGTGCATTATTTAATTCTACAATGACTTGCGGTTCAATAAATAACGTTTGTCCAGAAGCAGATTGATCGTGAACAATACCACCATATACGCCGCGGTATTCTTGTTTTACTGGGATTACGTAACGTTCGTTACGAATCGTTACAATCGAGTCAGACAGCATCTTTTGCGCGTTTGAAGAACGCGTCATATTTTCTAACTTTTCACGAATACGACTTTCCGCAGTACGAATTTGAGTACGAATACCACGCAGTTTATCACTCGCGCTATCGACTACTTCACCGCCATCACCGATGCAATTTGTAATTTTCTTTTCTAAATCATATAAAGATACAATTTGAGCGACATGAGTTTCTAAAATCGGAAGCTCGACACCATTATCAACCATATCTTCAATGAAACGTTTCATATTGCGACTACCATACATCGTATTCGCAATATCAAGTAGTTCATTCGGGCTTAACATGCTTCCAATCTTTGCACGCTTCACATTTGAACGAATATCCGTAATGCCACCTAATGGTGCACTACCTTTTAAACGAATGACTTTCGCTGCTTCATCCGTTGTATCTTGCATTTCTACAATTTCTTCAAAATCAGTGCTCGGCACTAAATGCTTCACTTTATCACGGCCAAGTGAAGAGGCTGTATGTTCAAGTAATTGTTCTTTTACTTTATTGTATTCTAATACACGCAACGTTCTTTCTAACATGTTGCAGGTCCCCCTTGTGTTACTTATTACGTTTAATATAGTCTAATAAACGTTCAATATCCCACGTGTTAATCACGTTATCTTTTTGAATCCAACCTTTACGTGCTGCAGCTACACCTGTTTCCATATCTTCTAACATTTCAAGTGTATGAGCATCCGTATTAATCGCTACTTTTACACCAGCATCTTGTGCTTGTTTTAATAATTTCGCGCTTAAATCTAGACGGTTCGGATTCGCATTTAATTCTAAAACTGTATTTGTCTCTTTTGCGAGTTCAATTAATAAATCTGTATCTACATCATAACCCTCACGGCGCCCGAGAAGACGTCCTGTCGGATGAGCAATCATTGTGACATGTTTATTCTCAAGTGCAGTACGCAGACGTTTCATAATCGTTTCACGGTCTTGTGAGAAGCTAGAGTGGATCGCTCCAATGACATAGTCTAATTCTTCTAATACTTCATCATCAAAATCAAGCGAGGCATCTGGTAAAATGTCCATTTCAATTCCGCGTAAAATTGTAATGTCTGGATACTTTTCATTCATACGTTCAATTTCTTTCGCTTGCTCACGAAGACGCTCTTTCGTTAAACCATTCGCTACTTTCAAATATTGCGAGTGATCAGTAATCGCCATAAACTTATATCCACGAGCACGGCACGCTTGTACCATTTCTTCAATAGAAAAAGCACCGTCACTCCAAGTTGTATGCATATGTAAATCACCTTGTATATCGGAAAACTGAATTAAGTTCGGATACTCTTTAATTAATTCAATTTCTTTTCCATCTTCACGCACTTCTGGCGGAATAAATGGCAGACCGAAATGAGCGAAGAAGTCTTCTTCATTCTCAAATGTTTTCACTTCACCTGTTTCCAAGTTTTCTACACCGTACTCACTAATTTTCTCGCCTTTATCTTTTGCGATTTGACGCATTTTTACGTTATGGTCTTTTGATCCTGTGAAATGGTGAAGAGTTGTAATAAACTCTTCTGGTTTTACTAAACGAAAATCAATTGAAATATCATATTCATATTGAAGACGGACAGAAACTTTTGTATCTCCACTTGCGATTACTTCAATCATATTATCGAATTGTAGTAAATGCTCACGTACCGCTGCTGGTTCTGTCGTTGCAATGATAAAATCTAAATCTTTCACTGTTTCTCTCGCGCGGCGTAAGCTACCAGCGCGAGAGAAACGAATTACTTCAGCAATATTCGACAATTTCTCCTCTATTTCCCCGGCAATAGGCAATACCATCGCAATTGGTAAACGCTCTGGACGAGAGCCTACTTGATCGATTGCTTCTAATATTTTCTCTTCTGTCTTCTTACCGAAACCTGCTAAAGCCTGTACTTTATTTTCCTCACAAACAGCTTTTAGCGATTCCATATCAACAACACCAAGTTCTTTATATAACTTAGCTACCTTCTTACCACCAAGACCTGGTAGTTTTAATAACGGCAATAAGCTACTTGGTACTTCTTTCTCAAGTTCTTGTAATACTTCAGATGTTCCCGATTCTATATATTCTTGAATAACGGCTGCTGTTCCTTTTCCGATGCCTGGAATCTTTGTGAAATCTTCAATTTCAGAAAGACTACGATCGTCACTTTCTAATGCTGCTGCCGCTTTACGAAATGCAGATATTTTAAATGGATTCGCACCCTTTAGTTCCATAAAAAGCCCGATTGTCTCTAATAATTTGATAACTTGTTTTTTATTTACTTTCATCATTGCCCCGCCTTTCTTTCATAGAAAAAAACTTCTCTTTCCGAAAAAAGAGAAGTTATACTCTGCTACCTGTCTGCCATAGTTCCTTCACCTTTTCAGATAGAATCGGTGTATCGTCTACAATTATTTTGCTAATTGATGATTTTTGTAATGGTGTTTGTACTTGTTCAATCGGAAGTATGTTTCCAATGATAATTAAGACAAACAAAATAATATATACTTCTAAAAATCCGAGGATTGCCCCCGCAAACGCATTTACTTGCTTTAAAACCGGTATTTCTGCAAACATATTTAACAAATTACCAAGTAATGAAAGTGCAATTTTAGTGATAATAAACAATATGATAAACGCAAGCGCTTGATAAAATACTGTCTCAATATTATTTGCATCAATCCATTCTGGAACAGATACGTTTTTATCAAATGGATACGGAATAAATTTCGCAAGTGCTGGCGCTAAATCTTTACAGTACCAGTATGCAACAAGGTATGCGATAATAAAGCTTGTTAACTTTACAAGTTGCAGAATAAACCCTCTGCGTAAGCCGAGGAAAAATCCCATAACAAGCAGTAAAATGATAATAATATCAATCATGTTATTCCATTCCTTTTTTTGTCATACTTTCTTTCAATTTCTCATGTTCTTCTTTTAATTTTATGTAATCGTGTATGACGTTTACCGCCGTCAATACCGCTAGTCTACTCGTGTCAAGCGAAGGATTCTTGGCATTGAGTTCGCGCATTTTATCATCCACAATCGCTGCTACCATGCGGATATGACTTGTACTTTCATCGCCAACAACTGAATATTGTTGACCATAGATTTCTACATTAATTCGACTTTTCTTTCCCTTTTGTTGTGACAACTCACCGGCCTCCAATCACGTACAGAATCCTAAAGTTTATCATACCATGAACCTTCATAATATGGAAACAGAAAGAACAATCCGATATGATAAAAATAACAATATAAAAAAAGGGGCGACCATTATGTCAAATTCTATCGTAATTCAAACAAATTCTACAGTAATTGAAGACATGAAACAACAATATAAACATTCGCTTAGCCCGAAAACTCCGCAAGGCGGGATCTTCATGGCAAAGGTACCATCTTGCACGATTACAGCGTATAAATCTGGAAAAGTAATGTTCCAAGGAGGCCGCGCTGAAGCAGAAGCTTCTCGTTGGCAAACTGTCTCTCAAACAACCAAAACAGCTGTAAAAAAAACTGTCGATTCACATCGTTATGCACCGCCTGCTTCCATCAGTACAATGTCTATTGTAGGGTCTGATGAAGTTGGTACGGGAGATTTCTTTGGACCGATGACAGTCGTTGCTGTATATGTAGATGCAAAGCAAATTCCACTACTAAAAGAACTTGGTGTAAAAGACTCTAAAAACTTAAATGACGATCAAATTACTGCCATTGCGAAACAACTTCTACATGTTGTTCCTTACAGCTCTCTTGTCCTTCATAATGAAAAATATAACGAGCTATTTGATAAAGGAAACAACCAAGGTAAGCTAAAAGCCTTGCTACATAATAAAGCTATTACAAACTTATTAGGTAAAATGGCACCTACAAAACCTGAAGGCGTCTTAATCGATCAATTCACACAACCTGATACATACTATAAATATTTAGCAAAACAAAAACAGGTACAGCGTGAAAATGTTTATTTCGCGACGAAAGGTGAAAGCGTCCATTTAGCAGTAGCCGCTGCTTCTATTTTAGCTCGCTACTCATTCGTAAAACAGTTTGACGAACTAAGCAAAAAAGCTGGTATGCCACTTCCAAAAGGTGCTGGTAAACAAGTTGATATTGCTGCAGCTAAATTAATTCAAAAGCTTGGTAAAGAACGATTACCCGAGTTTGTGAAACTGCATTTCGCTAATACGGAGAAGGCGTTTCGCTTATTAAAATAGTATCGACAAAAACAGGAGCCTACAAACTCCTGTTTTTTGTTTCACCTACTACTATCCTTACATCTTTGTTACAATTATTATATACAGATTATCCCAACATAAGAGAGGGTTCCCATTTCTACTTCTACAAATGATTCTAAATATTTTACTAGGCGATCCACACGAAAGACAGTTCAAAATTAGAGAAAACATTCAGATACTAAGTGAAAAGCCTGCATTCAATAATTTAAAGGAGGGAATTTATATAAACGCTGTAAAAGTGAAAAAGTTATTATATGTTTTCGTACATCTCGTAGGTCCACTTTCTTACTTCATTATTTCTACTGTTTGGGGCACTTTCTTCACTACTAAATCCACATTCGAAAACATATCTGATAGCCCCTTAGCGTTATGGCCATCTATCACGTGTTCATGAGTTTACTATGGTTTTTCTATTTAGATCGATTAGACAAAGACATAGATCAAATTACAAAAGAGATTAACGATAACAAGATGTAATACATAAAAAGGAGAGCCCCTAAGACTCTCCTTTTTTATGTTAGCTTTGTTTCTGCTTCTTATTAGATGAAGATACCTTATGAGAACCTGTTTCATGTGTCGTCGTTCCTTGTCCTTCTACTTCCGGAGAACCTAGGCTCGATCTTGAATGATCTTTTTTCACTTTTTTACTCATTTTATACTCACCCCTTCGCGTTACTTTTTGCTACGGGGTCATAAACTATGCAAACAAAAAAGCGAGAGGAAATCCTCTCGCTTTTTTCATATTTTAGAACTCAGAAGAACCTGGAGTTCTTGGGAATGGAATTACGTCACGGATGTTAGCCATACCAGTGATGTACATTAGGAAGCGCTCGAAACCTAGACCGAATCCAGCGTGTTTTGTACCGCCGTATTTTCTAAGTTCTAAGTACCACCAGTAGTCCTCTTCGTTCATACCTAATTCTTTAATTCTGTCTACTAAAACGTCCATTCTTTCTTCACGTTGACTTCCGCCGATTAATTCGCCGATGCCAGGAACTAGAAGGTCAGTAGCAGCTACTGTTTTTCCATCTTCATTCATACGCATGTAGAACGCTTTAATGTCTTTCGGGTAGTCAGTTACGAATACAGGGCGTTTGAAGATTTCTTCTGATAAGTATCTTTCATGCTCTGTTTGTAAGTCAATACCCCATTCTACTGGGTACTTGAAGTCAGCACCTGATTCTTGAAGTACTTTAATTGCTTCTGTATATGTGATGCGACCGAAGTCAGAGTTAATCACGTTGTTCATACGCTCTAGAACTGTTTTATCAACGAAGCTGTTGAAGAAGTCCATTTCTTCTGGTGCATGCTCTAATACATATTTCATTGCATATTTCAGCATATCTTCTGTAAGATCCATTACATCGCCTAACTCAGCGAATGCAATCTCAGGCTCAACCATCCAGAACTCAGCAGCGTGGCGAGTTGTGTTTGAGTTTTCTGCACGGAATGTAGGTCCGAATGTATATACATCACGGAATGCTAATGCATACGCTTCAGCGTTCAGCTGTCCACTTACTGTTAAGTTTGTTTCTTTACCGAAGAAGTCTTTTGACTCATCAACTTGTCCGGCTTCACCTTTTGGTACGTTGTTTAAATCTTGTGTTGTTACGCGGAACATTTCGCCAGCACCTTCTGTATCACTACCAGTGATGATTGGTGTGTGAACATGTACGAATCCACGCTCTTGGAAGAACTGGTGAATCGCAAATGCTGCGATAGAACGTACGCGGAACGTTGCAGAGAATGCATTTGTTCTTGGACGTAAGTGAGCGATTGTACGTAAGTATTCAAACGTATGACGCTTCTTTTGAAGTGGGTAATCAGAATCTGATAAGCCCTCGATATCAATTTTTTCTGCTTTAATTTCAAATGGTTGCTTCGCTCCAGGCGTTGCAATTACTTTACCTTCTACTTTCACTGAAGAGCTAAGTGGAAGCTTTGCAATTTCTTTAAAGTTCTCTAATTCTGTATCGAAAACGATTTGAACGCTTTTGAAAAAGCTACCGTCGTTTAATTCGATGAAACCAAATGCTTTTGAATCACGTAAATTACGAATCCACCCTGATACTTGTACTGTTTGACCTGCATACTTTTCTGTATCTCTATACAGACTTTTTACTAATGTGTTTTCCATAGTGAAATTCTCCTTTGCTGATATATTTAAATACAAAAAAACCTTTCATCCATAAAGGGACGAAAGGTTAAACTTCGCGGTACCACCCAATTTGTCATAAAGACCAACTTTAACTCGTATGTAATACATACTTCCCGGTTTGTAACAGGCCGGCTTCCCGTCTAAGTCTACTCTTGAATACAAGATTCAATTTCGGTTAGCAACTCCAAGGTGTTCTTCACATATACCGCCTCATCAGGCTCTCACCGCCCCTGACTCGCTTTGGATTATAGTATATACTACTTTTCCTTATCATCGTCTTTCATTTTGTTAAACTAAAATTAATGTACTACATTCGAGAGAAAGATGCAAGATGCCATAAAATATATAAGCGATTTTTGTAATATATCGACTTACCGACATCTGTCGACGATTGTGCAATAAAAAAATTGCCGGAATGAATCCGGCAATTTTCTAATTACTTACGTAACTCCGCACCAAATTTCTCTTCTACCGTTGTTAATACACGGTTATGCGCTTCTGTTACTTCTTCATCTGTTAACGTACGTTCTGCATCGAAGTAAGTCATAGAGAATGCAAGTGATTTCTTGCCTTCTTCCATTTTTTCACCTTCGTATAAGTCGAATAGTGTTACGTCTTTCAAAAGTTCTCCGCCAGCTTCAGCAATGACTTGCTTCATTTCACCAGCTTTTGTTTCTTTTGTTACTACAACAGCCATGTCACGTGTCATAGATGGGAAACGCGGAATTGCTGAGTAGTAAGTTTCTTCAGCGTCTGCACCGAATATTTTTACAAGAGATAGTTCAAATACGAATGTATTTTTCACATCTAATTGTTTTTCTGCTTCTGGGTGCAATTGACCGATGAAACCAATTACTTCGCCATCTAATACGATGTCAGCTGTACGACCTGGGTGCATACCTTCACGTTTCGCTGGTGCATATGTGATTTGGTTTGAAACGCCAAGTACGTCGAATAGTCCTTCTAGTACACCTTTCACAACGAAGAAGTCTACTACTTTCTTCTCACCTTGCCATGCATGGTGAAGAGCAAGACCTGTCATAACACCTGCAAGGTGTTGTTCTTCTTTCGGAAGTTCTCCTGCTTCTGTTGGTAAGAAGATAGAACCTACTTCGTATAAAGCAACGCTGTCGTTTTTACGAGCAACATTGTATGAAACTGCTTCTAGCAATTGTGGCACTAAGCTTAAACGAAGTTGGCTACGCTCTTCACTCATTGGAAGTGCAAGGTTTACAGGTGCCTTTTCGTTTGGCTCAATCATGTATTGTTTCGCTTTGTCAGCGCTCGTTAATGAATACGTGATTGCTTCATATAAACCAGCACCCTCTAAGAAGCGACGTACTTTACGACGTTTCGTTTGTGCTGATGTTAATTTACCACGAGTCATCGTTCCAGAAGGTAATGTAACTGGAATGTGGTCATAACCGTATAGACGGCCCACTTCTTCTACTAAGTCTTCTGAAATTGTAATATCAGGACGACGTGCTGGTACATTTACATGGAATGTTCCTTCTACTTCTGTGAATGGAAATTTCAAGTTCGCGAACATTGTACCCATTTCACTCGCAGAAATATTTGTACCTAATACACGGTTTACTTTTTCAGCAGTAACAGATACTGTACGCTCTTGTACTTGTAAGTTATCAGCTTCTACTACACCTTCAAGTGCTTCACCGCCAGCATATTTCGCCATTAAAGCAGCTGCGTGTTGAATTGCTTCAAATGTACGTGTTGGGTCGATGCCTTTTTCGAAACGTGCACTTGATTCACTACGAAGACCTAAGTCTTTTGATGTACGACGCACTGTTTGACCTGCAAAGTATGCAGACTCAATTAGAACGTTTACTGTCTCATTTGTAACTTCAGAATCCGCTCCGCCCATTACACCAGCAACAGCTAAAGCTTTTGTTCCGTTTGTAATTACAAGGTGGTGATTTTGTAATGTACGCTCTTGATCATCTAACGTTTCAATTTTTTCGCCTTCTTTTGCAAGACGAACAACGATTTCTTTTGAACCTAATTTATCGTAATCGAATGCATGTAACGGTTGACCGTATTCCATTAAAATGTAGTTTGTAATATCAACTACGTTGCTAATTGGACGAATGCCAGCTGCCATAAGACGAGTTTGCATCCACATTGGTGATGGACCAATCTTTACGTTTTTAACCATTTTTGCAATGTATAATGGGTTTTCTTCTTTCGCTTCTACATTTACAGAAATATAATCAGAAGTTTTTTCTGCTGTTTCTTGTAATTCGATAGCTGGAAGTTTTACTTCTCGGCCGTAAATAGCAGCCACTTCATATGCAACACCTAACATATTTAAGCAATCTGCACGGTTTGGTGTTAAACCAAGCTCAAGTACTTCATCGTGTAAGTTTAAAATTTCAAGTGCATCTGCACCAACTTCAGCGTCACTTGGGAAGATGAAGATACCATCTGCATATTCTTTTGAAACTAACTTTCCATCAATGCCAAGCTCTTGAAGAGCACAAACCATACCGTGAGAAGCTTCACCACGTAGTTTTGCTTTTTTAATTTTGAAGTTACCAGGAAGCACAGCACCAACTTTTGCAACTGGTACTTTTAAACCTTTTGCAATGTTAGCAGCTCCACAAATAATTTGAACTGGCTCTTCTTCACCGATATCGATTAAGCATTTGCTTAATTTATCAGCTTCAGGGTGTTTTTCACATTCTAATACGTGACCAACTACAACACCTTTTACACCTTTATTTAATACTTCAACACCTTCTACTTCAATACCACTTTTCGTGATTTTGTCTGCTAGTTCTTGTGCTGTTACATCTTTAATATCTACATACTCTTGTAACCAACGATATGATACGAACATATTTATCCTCTCCTTCCCTTACGCTCGTTTGAATTGTTGTAAGAAACGTACATCATTTGTATAGAAATGACGAATGTCATCTACGCCGTATTTCAACATTGCGATACGCTCTGCGCCCATACCGAATGCGAAACCTTGATATTCTTTTGAATCATAACCAGCCATTTCAAGTACGTTCGGGTGAACCATACCTGCGCCTAGAATTTCAATCCAGCCAGTTCCTTTACAAGTGCCGCAACCTTTGCCATGACACATCATACAAGAAATATCCATCTCTACAGATGGCTCTGTGAATGGGAAGAAACTTGGACGAAGACGGATTTCACGATCTTCACCGAACATCTTTTTCACGAATACTTGCAGTGTACCTTTTAAGTCACTCATACGAATGTTTTTATCAATTACAAGGCCTTCAATTTGCATGAACTGATGTGAATGCGTCGCATCATCATCATCGCGGCGATACACTTTACCAGGACAAATAATTTTGATTGGGCCTTTTTCTTTATTATTTTCCATCGTACGTGCTTGCACAGAAGATGTATGTGTACGTAGTAACGTTTCTTCTGTAATGTAGAATGTATCTTGCATGTCACGTGCTGGGTGATCTTTCGGTAAGTTTAGTGCTTCGAAGTTGTAGTAGTCTTTTTCTACTTCTGTTCCTTCAGCTACTTCATAACCCATACCGATGAATACATCTTCAATTTGTTCAACAACAGCTGTTAACGGATGGTGACAACCTGTTTCAACAGGACGACCTGGTAATGTAACATCAATTGTTTCCGTAGCTAATTTCGCTTCAATTACTGCTTTTTCTAAGTTGCTAATTTTGTCTTCTAGACGCGTTTGAATCGCTTCACGTACTTCATTCACTAATGCTCCCATACGTGGACGCTCTTCTGCTGATAATTTTCCCATGCCGCGTAATACTTCTGTAATTGGACCTTTTTTTCCTAAATACGCTACGCGTACGTCGTTTAAGCCCTTTAGCTCTTTCGCTTCTTCAATAAGCTCTAACGCTTTTTGCTTTAGCTCTTTTAAACGTGCTTCCATTTTGGAACCCTCCTAATTTTAAAAATAAAAAAACCTCGCTCCCAAAAAGGGACGAGGTAAATTCGCGGTACCACCCTAAATTGACAGAACAAGTCTGCCCACTCATTAGTTATAACGATCAATTCTGACCGGAACGCCTTTACATATACATGGTCCTGGCGTCAACTCCAGAGGTGAATTCACTTCCGTCTACCATAAGAATGCTTTCAGTCTACGGCACTCTCTCCCTATATGGCGATTTTGTAAGCTACTCTTCTCTATCAACGTTTTTCGTTATTTAACTTTTAATATAATGTACTTCAACTTATTATAAGAAGTTTTTTATTTGTTCGCAACTGGGCTTTGTAAATAATACGTTAAAATCCCTGCTGCAACCGCAACATTTAATGATTCTGCCCCGCCGTAAATCGGAATATACAAGTTTTGATCCGTTTTTGTAAGAATTTCTTGGCGTACGCCATTTCCTTCATTTCCAACAATTAATGCAAAACTTCCGGCCGGAGTTACCTCACCATACGGAACTCCATTTTCAAGAGCTGTTCCATATACAGGAACGTTATTTTCTTTTAACTTGTCTACCCATTCTTCTAAGTTCCCTTTTACAATTGGCAAGCGGAAAATAGAACCTTGTGTAGAGCGGAGTACTTTACTATTGTAAACATCAACACAACCTTCTCCAAGCACAACGGCGTGAATACCAGCTGCATCAGCTGTACGAATAATTGTTCCTAAATTACCTGGGTCTTGCAGTCCATCCAATAAAAGGAATTTCCCATCAGTAAGAGCTACTTCTTTCTCATGCTTCTCACAAACAGCAAATACACCTTGCGTCGTTTCTGTTTCACGAAGTATTTTTACAATAGCCTCAGGCACGATATACATTTCTACATCATTAACTGTCCAATCTTTCGGAAGGTCTGTCTGATCTGAAACGATAAGTTCTGTTACAATTCCTGCCTTCAAAGCTTCTTCGACTAAGTGGAATCCTTCTACAAAAAATAAACCTTTTTTATCGCGTTCTTTTTTCGTTTGCAGCTTTTTCCACTGCTTTACACGCGGATTTTGTACTGAATCAATGTTTTTCATAATATGTAGTTCCCTCTCTTCTTGTCTTATCATTATAGCCTATTTTTCATACATATTTACATAAAAAAGAACAAAAACTAACGTCAGTTTCAATTCTGAAGAAGAGGTGAAAACAATGAGTTTTAATTTACGCGGTGCCGTATTAGCGAATGTATCTGGTAATTCACAAGATCAATTACAAGAAACAATTGTCGATGCAATTCAAAGCGGTGAAGAAAAAATGCTTCCAGGTCTTGGCGTCTTATTTGAAGTCATTTGGAAAAACGCTGATGAAAATGAAAAGCACGAAATGTTAGAAACACTAGAGCAAGGATTAAAAAAATAAGCAATTTGAAAATCACCTTCGCATAAGCTAAGGTGATTTTTTTACGAAAAAAATTTTTCTTCTCCTAAACATTTCTACTTTACTAACGAACTATGATGGAGTACAATGTTCAAAATACATTTAAACCGATCGATTTTTCTTCGTATACATCATTAGATAAAAGGAGTGAATGTTTTATGCACCGTATTACGCTTGAACAAGTTTTTAAACATCACATTACACAAAAATACGTAAACCGTTCCGGAATGGTCCACGCGATCGCTGTCGCTTACCATGCGTTTCACTTAGCTAAAAAGCACCACGCCTCAGTCGATGCTGCGACAAAAGCCGGTTTCCTTCATGATATCGGACATCATACGTGGTACACAGGCGGCGAATGGGACTATGACTTATATAAAAAGAATGATATCCATGCAATTAAAGGTGCAGAAAGAGCACATAAATTGCTTATTAGATTGGGAGAACATCCAAAACTAGCAAAAGAAATTTCTATCGCGATTCTTCTGCATACAGATTCTTTCTTAGTGGAACAAGAAATTGAAAGAACATCTCTTCAAAGCATTATTAAATGGGCAGACGAAGCAGATGAAGAACCAGGCGGAGCTCATCATTATAGAACGATTTCTTATGAAAAAGCACTTAAAGCTATTCAGCAATTAGATCGATTGGTAGAGCGTGAATTGCAAATAGAGCAAGCAAAATTGAATAACAAGGCAAAACATAGTTATCAATGAGAAAGAGGCATCACTACAGGGTGATACCTCTTTTATTATTTTACGAAAAATACACCTTTGTATGTAATATTTAAATGTTACATTCAGAAACAAATTAATCTATAATTTAATATACAAATATAAAGAGGTGATTTCACAGATGCAATCCGCTACACAACTTTCTGATGAACAGAAACACTCTATGTCATGGGGACAATTTATTAGCTCCGTTTTATTCGCTTTTTTCGGAACTGGACTCATTACCTTGTTCCTAGCAATAATGCCCTTAACAATTTATACGGCTAGTCTTACAAATAAAAAGCAAATTGCCCTGTATGAATCTATTGCAAACACCGCAAGTATAGGGTTACAACTAGCCATGTTGTTATTCTTTATTTTTAAATTCAAACCTGCGAAAAGATTATTACTGAACTCTTTTAACTTTAAAGCACTGAAAGAATGGCGCACATACGTATATTTACTTCTTTTCTTCGCTATAAACATCATAATCAACTACTTCTTATTAAATTATGTGTTCCAAGACGCAACAAAGCAACAATCTTCCGCACTAAACTTAGACGTTTTTAAGCAATATCAAATACTATTACTTCTCGGATTTGCAATACTCACACCAATTTTTGAAGAACTTATTTTCCGTGGTTTTATACTTCATTTCTTCTCTGAGCGCTTTCCATTTTGGATTGCAGCAGTCTTAACAAGTTTCTTCTTTGGTATCGCTCATACATACTCACTTGGAGTAATGGTAATTACTTTCTTCATGGGATTATTAATGGCTATTTTATGTAAGAAAACAAAATCCATTCTTCCAGCTATGTTATTTCATATTATAAATAATACGTTGGCATTCTTCAGTTAAAAAGAGGTATCATCACGATACCTCTTTTTACTCTTTTATCACAACTTCAAACTCTTCTTCAATTAGCACTTTTTGATAATCCGTATCATTACTACCCATTTCTATCAATTTATACATATTTATTAATAATATCCAAAATGAACCTGATGTAGTAAAATATAACTCATTACATAAAAGGAGATTATATATGTTTAGCTTCCTTTGGATTGTTTATATGCCACTTCTTGTCTTATGCGGATTTTTCGGTGGTATTTTTTTAATTATTACTAGTATTAAACATCGGAAATTATTTGTTGGTTTAATGGGGGTACTTAGCTTTTCCTTTGTAACGCTACCTTTTGTTTTTTGGAGCATGGAGGTGAATAGCGAGACAATCCTCCCTATTTCAACTACTTTATACTGGATATTGTTTTCTTTAACTGGATTATTAGCAGGGGTAAGAGGATTACAAATGAAAATTAAAAGTATACGCAACATGGGATTCATTATTTTTATTGCGGGACTATTAGGAGTTATTTTCTGGGAACTCATGTCTGCAGGTGATTCATTCTATATCTAATTGCATCTTTTTATAAGAAAACAAAAAAGCAGGAAATTTAATTCCCTGCTTTTCTATTTGGTTTATTGCCTGATTGTAAGAAGAACGATAACACCCAAGCAATACCTGCTAGTATCGTTGCAATTAAGAAGGCATCGTTAATACCGTTAATTGCAGATAGCTTTGAAATTTGTCCATATAATAGTTGTGTGCTCATCGCATCTCCTGCTTGAGCTGATCCGGCAATCGCTGCTAAACTTTGCCCCATACCGTGTACTTTATCAACTAAAATTGGGTTTGATGTTGTTAACATGTTGCCGTAATCTGCTACGTGAGCAGTTGTTTGTTGCGTCATAAGTGTGATTAAAATCGCTGTTCCGATTGAACCAGCTACTTGTCTTGACGTATTTTGCGTTGCTGTACCGTGAGAAATTAATTTCATCGGCAGTGCGTTCATACCAGCTGTCATAATTGGCATCATAATGAATGACATACCAATTGAACGTATAATATAATCCGTCATAATAACGCTATACGGTGTATCCATCGATAATTTTGTAAATTCATATGTCGCATACGTCGTAATTGCCAATCCAATTATCGCTAATGGACGAATGCCATATTTATCGAATAATTTACCCGCTACTGGTCCCATGATCCCCATAATTAATGATCCTGGAAGAAGTAGTAAACCAGATTCAATTGGCGTAAAGCCACGAATGTTTTGCAGATATACTGGAAGCAATAACATACCCCCGAATAATGCCATCGTAACGATTGCGTTAATTACTAAAGTAAAAGTAAATACTGGATATTTAAATACTTGTAAATCAAGCATTTTATTGTCCGTTGTTAACTCTCTCCAAATAAATAACGCTAAACCAATTACACCGATAACAAGTGAAATAATGACTTCTGCACTAGTCCAACTATTATTTCCAGCTTCACTAAATCCGTACAATAAGCTTCCTAGTCCAATACTTGAACTAACAACACCGAATATATCTAATTTCGTTTTAGACACTGGCTGAGCTAGTGTAAAGAATTTTAAAGATAGGAACGTAATAATTAAACCGATAATAAACATCGCATAGAACATTAAGTTCCAGCTATAGTTTTCAATCACCCAACCTGTTACAGTTGGTCCGATAGCTGGTGCTAAAATCATTGCAACACCTAGTAATCCCATCGCCGCTCCGCGCTTATGAGGCGGGAACAATGTCATAAAGATATTCATACCAACCGGCATTAAAATACCCGCACCAACTGCTTGAATTACGCGGCCTGTCATCATCATTGTAAAGTTTCCTGAAGTAGCGCAAATGATAGATCCTACTGTGAAGAATAACATTGCCGCTACAAATAATTTACGATACGTAAATCGTGAAACTAAAAAGGCACTAATCGGCACTAAAATACCATTTACAAGCATAAACCCTGTAATTAACCATTGCGCCGTTGAAGTTGATACGTTAAATTCATTCATTAACGGAGGCAATGCAACGTTAATGATTGTTTGGTTCAAAATAGAAACGAACATGCCGAGAATTAATACTGTTACAACTGCTTTTACATTTACATCCTCTATAGGCATAGACGTTTGTTTTTTCGGCATTTCTTTTTCTTGTTTTACTTCTTCTTGCTTGCCTGTTTCTAATTCAACTACATTAGAAATTTCGGCTTCTTGCTTTTGTTCACTTTCTTTCTCTACTGCTTCTAGCTTACTTACTTCTATTTTACTTACGGCTGGGACTTGTTCTTCTCCCACGTTCGTTTTTTTCTTTCGTAAAAGACGATTTACAAGGAAGAAGACGATTATACAAAATAGTGCATATCCTACAATTGCAATTGAGGACATCTCATCTCCCCCTTACTTATGAATACGAACTGACACATTCATTCCAGGAACAATATTTACTGATTTGCTATGATCTAATGAAATTTTAACTGGCACTACTTGTGTTACTTTCGTATAGTTCGCTGTTGAATTACTTGATGGTAACATCGAGAATGTATTTGCTGTTGTTAAACCAACTTGTTCTACTTTCCCAGTTAACGTTGTATCTGGGTATGCATCTACATACACGTCTACGTCTTGACCTTTCTGAACATCATCAACATCTGTTTCTTCAATGTTTGCTGTTACCCATAAATTGTTCATATCAAATGCGTAAGCAATCGGGCTACCTGCTCCAACGAAAGCATTTGTTGTTGCGTTTGATTGTACAACCGTTGCATTTTGTGGAATTGTTACATCTACTGTTTGTTCTCCATTAGCTGCTGCTACAGTAACAGCTCCTAATTTATCGTTCTCATTGTAATTTTTTCCAACTTCAGCTTTCCAGTCAGTTAGTTTCCCTGCTACTGGTGAAGCAACCGGAATTACCTTTCCATCGATCTTTGCATTGTCTGTTTTTAAGTAATTTTCCGTTTGGTTGTAATAGTAATAACCGACAATACCGCCGCCAACTAGTACAATTAATGTGATAATGTTGATAATTACCATTCTTCGAAACTGATTCATTGCATTCCTCTCCTTATATCGCATATAATTTTTTTCTAAACTATTTATGTCCTTATTGTTTAGATTGTTTAATTGTTAATTATATTAACCTTTTAACGAAAAAATCACACCATCTGCAGCGTAAATCGAAACTTATCTACCTGCGAGCGGTGCTGATTTCTGAAGGACTATCGTTTATAATTATAAATAATTATTTTGAATCTACAACCGACAATTTACGTATGAAATGTTGCTTAAACAACAATATAATACCAATATGTTGTTTAAGTATAGAAAATTAAACGAGGAGAAGTAAAATGTCTATTAAAAATACAAATGATCCACGTGTAAAGCGAACGAGACAACTCATTCAGGATGCTTTTGTCGCTTTAGTAGGCGAAAAAGGCTTTGAAAATGTAACTGTGCAACATATCGCAGAACGTGCTCCTGTAAATCGCGCTACATTTTATAGCCATTACCATGATAAATATGACCTATTAGACAAAAGTATTGAAGAAATGTTAGAGAAGCTAGCAGAAGTAATTAAACCGAAAAATAGAAATAAAGAAGATTTTCAACTTACATTCGATTCACCTCATCCTACATTTTTGGCTTTATTCGAACATATCGCAGAAAATGTAAACTTTTATAACGTTATGCTTGGGGATAAAGCTGCCGGAAACTACTCTTATAAAATGATGAAAACGATACAAGTGCATTTAACATTAAGCTTGTCTATTTCACAACCAGATGACGAAGATCTTATGGTTCCTCGTGATATTTTGATTAGTTATGTGACAGGGGCTCACATCGGAATGATTATGTCATGGTTAAAAAGAGGAATGATATATACCCCGCATTTTATGGCGATGCAATTAACTCGTTTAATTATTTTAGGCGCTCATACTGCAGCAGGATTAGAACGACCTTTTTAAAACATAAAAAAGCGAAGGAAAATCTCCTTCGCTTTTTCTATTAATTAAATGTAATGTTATGTACAGCATCCTTATCAAGACGTTTAATAACTTCTACAATTAACTTTACTGCATTTTCATAATCATCACGGTGTAACATTGCTGCATGAGAATGAATATAGCGCGTTGCAATTGTAATTGCCATAGAAGGAATACCGTTTACAGCAATATGAATCGCACCCGCATCAGTTCCCCCGCCCGCTACTGAATCATATTGGTATGGGATTTGTAATTCGTCAGCAACATCAACTACGAAATCACGTAAACCTGTATGTCCAATAACAGAAGCATCATACAAAATGATTTGTGGTCCATCGCCCATTTTACTTTGCGCTTCTTTTGACGTTACACCCGGTGTATCTCCAGCGATACCAACATCTACTGCGAACGCGATATCTGGTTTAATATAATTCGCAGATGTTTTTGCACCACGAAGACCAACTTCTTCTTGTACAGTTCCAACGCCGTATACAACGTTTGGATGCTTTTCATCTTTTAATTGTTTTAATACATCAATTGCAATCGCACAACCGATTCGGTTATCCCATGCTTTTGCAAGTAACATTTTTTCATTCTTCATCACTTGGAATTCAAAGTAAGGTACAACTTGATCTCCTGGTCGTACGCCCCACTCCATTGCTTCTTCTTGGCTAGAAGCACCGATATCGATGAACATGTCTTTAATTTCAACTGGCTTTTTACGTGCTTCTGGAGGTAAGATGTGCGGTGGTTTTGAACCAATTACACCTGTTACATCTCCTTTACGCGTTACAATCGTCACGCGCTGTGCAAGCATAACTTGTGACCACCAGCCACCCACCGTTTGGAAGCGTAGGAAACCTTTGTCATCAATTTGCGTAATCATAAAGCCAACTTCATCTAAATGACCTGCAACCATAATTTTCGGGCCGTTTTCTTCCCCTACTTTTTTCGCAACTAAACTTCCTAAATTATCAGTAGAAAGCTCGTCTGCAAATGGCTCGATATATTTCTTCATTACTTCGCGTGGTTCACGCTCGTTACCGGCAATACCACGTGCATCTGTTAATTCTTTTAGCATTGTCAATGTCGCGTCTAATTTTGTCATTGCCAACACCCTCCTTTTTCTTCAGTCAATTCATTATACAATAATTAAATTGAAATATTCAAAAATTAAATTAGTATCCTTGTGTTTGACGCTGATGATTTACTTCATTTTTATCTAAATACGCTTTTTCAATCTCTTCTTGCTCAAATTCAAGTGCTTGTCCAAGTCGAAGATAGCTCGTAAATAATTCAATATAGTTTGTAATAGATGGTTGATCTGTAAAACGAATTACTTTCGCGTATGTGTCTAAGAAAATTTCCACTTGTGTTTTATTCGTTTGTGCACATTTATAGAATAGGAAGTTTTTATCAATCCCTAAATCAATTCCGATTGATAAAATAAAATGCAAACCATCTACGTATTCTTCTAATATTACTCCACGTTCCGAAGCTGGTTTGTTGCTCCAATATTTAAAACAACGTGTTTCATTTGCAAGTTCTCCAATTTCTACAAGAAGAGCTAACATTTTTTCTTTTAACAATTTTTTCGGTTGTAAGTCATGTTCTTTTGCAATACGGTCATCTAATTCTTTTTGTAATTTAAATAGTTGTAGTAAGTCCATTCTATTGTCCTCCTCCAACATCGCATTTTACGCAACAATGTTGTTTCATCTCAAAGTTCATTATTATGTTTCAGTTCTTATGAATAAGTCAGCTATCTACCTCTTTATAAAATAGCTTGTCCTTAATTTACAAATACGTTTCAGTCATCGCTCTTAAATTGTTCATCTGATGAAAGTTCCATATCATCTTTCCATTATAGCAGTGTCGTTTCGGCTAGGAAAGATACTCTTCTTTCCAAAAGAGCAGAATTAAAAAAAGCCAGGAGGATTCTCCTGACTTCACATATATATTCTTCTATACCGCTATAGTTTTTATATTAATTTTGTCATATCGATAATAGCACATCCGTTAATCTTTAGAACTTCAAACTTCTCTCTGAATACAAACAAAAAACCTTAGAAGAAAATTCTTCTAAGGTTTCAACTAATTAATTAGTTAATGTTGTTTTTTGCAACTGTTGCTAATTCAGCGAAAGCTTTTTCGTCATGAACAGCTAAGTCAGCAAGCATCTTGCGGTTAACTTCGATGCCAGCATTTTTAAGACCGTGCATTAAGCGGCTGTAAGAAAGACCATTCATACGAGCTGCTGCGTTGATACGTGTAATCCATAATTTACGGAAGTCACGTTTCTTTTGACGGCGGTCACGGAATGCATACATTAGAGATTTCATAACCTGTTGGTTAGCAACCTTGAATAATGTATTTTTTGAACCGTAGTAACCTTTTGCTAATTTTATAACTTTTTTACGACGTTGACGAGTAACTGTACCACCTTTTACTCTTGGCATAATATTACCTCCTAATTGTTCTATATATCAGCCGAACTTATTTTAAGTTGTCAAGCATTTGACGAATGCGTTTGAAGTCACCAGCGCTTACTACACCAGCTTTACGTAGTTTACGTTTAGCTTTTGTAGATTTGTTAGCGAATAAATGGCTTGTGTAAGCGTGAGAACGTTTCAGTTTACCTGATCCAGTCTTTTTGAAACGCTTTGCAGCGCCGCGATGAGTTTTTTGTTTAGGCATAGGTATTTCCTCCTCTATCTATTACTTATCGTTTTTCGGTGCTAAAACTAAGAACATACTGCGTCCTTCCATTTTAGGCTTAGATTCAACTGTACTAACTTCAGCACAAGCTTCTGAGAAGCGATCTAAAACACGTTGACCGATTTCTTTATGAGTAATGGCACGTCCTTTAAAGCGAATTGACGCTTTAACCTTGTCGCCTTTCTCTAAAAACTTGATAGCATTACGAAGTTTTGTGTTAAAGTCGTGTTCATCAATTGTTGGACTTAAACGAACTTCTTTCATGCTAATTACTTTTTGATTTTTGCGCTGCTCTTTTTCTTTCTTCTGTTGCTCAAAGCGGAATTTACCGTAGTCCATAATGCGGCATACTGGCGGTTTCGCATTTGGAGCAACTAATACTAAATCAAGATTAAGATTTGCAGCTAAGTCTAAAGCGTCATTACGAGACTTGATTCCAAGTTGATCGCCATTTGCGCCAACTAAACGTACTTCACGTGCACGAATTTGCTCGTTAATCATCATATCCTTGCTAATAGTAAGCCACCTCCAAGGTTTTCTCAGAACATATTTTGTAGTCATAGAACCCGACAAAAAAAGTGCGGGCATACGACACCCACACTTGTAAAATCTTAAGTAAGAAATACATTTACCTGCTAACTGCGAATGCGTCCATCAGGTGAGAAGCGGGTGCTTCTACTTGTTCCACAAAACAATATTCTATTATCCTTGATGAGTTTATCATAGGACATGACGTCTGTCAAGAAGACGCGATGTGTTTTACTAACAACAAGAAATATTGTAACAAACAACTAACATACTTGCAATACTTTTTTACGATAAGTGTTACATGGGTATTTTTTCTAATTCCCCTCAAGTATATTACATAAAAAAGCCGCGGTATACCGCGGCTTTTTCTTATCGTTTTCCTTCTACTTTAATCATGTCAACAAAAGCATCTAATGCGATTGTTTCTGATTTTTGTTCACCATATTTACGTACGTTTACGCCGTTTTCAGTTACTTCATTGTCACCTACTACAAGCATGTACGGAATTTTTTGCATTTGTGCTTCACGGATTTTGTAACCAATCTTCTCTTCACGAGTGTCTAATTCAACACGGATACCAGCACGACGCAATTCGTCTTGTACTTTCTTCGCATAGTCTAAATGTACTTGCGGAGAAACTGGAATTACTTGTACTTGAACTGGAGCTAACCAAGTTGGGAATGCACCTTTGTATTCTTCAATTAAGAAGGCTACGAAGCGTTCCATAGTTGATACAACACCACGGTGAATTACAACTGGACGATGTTGCTTACCGTCTTCACCAACATAAGTTAATTCAAAGCGTTCTGGAAGTAAGAAGTCTAATTGTACAGTTGAAAGTGTTTCGTCTTTTCCAAGAGCAGTACGAACTTGAACATCCAGTTTTGGACCGTAGAATGCCGCTTCACCTTCAGCTTCATAGTAATCAAGACCCATTTCATCCATAGCTTCTTTTAACATACCTTGTGCTTTTTCCCACATCTCATCATCCGCATAATACTTTTTAGTATCTGCTGGGTCGCGATAAGATAGACGGAATGAGTAGTTCTCTAAACCGAAATCTTTGTACACTTCTAGAGTTAAGTTTACAACACGTTTTAACTCTTCTTTAATTTGATCTGGACGAACGAAAATGTGCGCATCGTTTAAAGTCATTCCGCGTACACGTTGTAATCCAGATAACGCACCTGACATTTCATAACGATGCATTGTTCCAAGTTCCGCAATACGGATTGGTAATTCACGGTAGCTGTGAATATCATTTTTATAAACCATCATATGGTGAGGACAGTTCATTGGACGAAGAACTAATTCTTCATTATCCATTTCCATTGATGGGAACATGCCATCACGGTAGTGGTTCCAGTGACCAGAAGTTTCATATAACTCTCTGCTTCCTAATACTGGAGTGTATACGTGATCATAACCTAAGCTTGCTTCTTTATCAACGATGTAACGCTCGATAATACGACGAATTGTTGCACCTTTTGGTAACCAAAGTGGTAAACCTTGTCCTACTTTTTGGCTATTAGTAAATAGTTTTAATTCTTTACCTAATTTACGGTGATCGCGCTCTTTCGCTTCTTCAAGCATACGTAAGTGCTCATCTAGTTCTGCTTTCTTAACGAATGCAGTACCGTAAATACGTTGTAACATTTTATTATTGCTATCGCCGCGCCAGTAAGCACCTGCAACGCTTAATAATTTAAACACTTTAATTTTCCCTGTAGATGGAAGGTGAACACCACGGCAAAGGTCGAAGAATTCACCTTGCTCATAGATTGAAATAACTGCATCTTCTGGAAGGTCGTTAATTAAATCTAATTTTAACTCATCGCCAATTTCTTCAAAGCGACGAAGTGCTTCTGCACGTGGTACTTCATGACGAACGATTTCTAAGTTCTCGTTCACGATTTTTTGCATTTCTTTTTCGATTTTCTTGAAGTCTTCAACTGTAATTGCTTCTTCCATATCGATATCGTAATAGAAGCCATTTTCAATTACTGGGCCAATGCCAAGCTCAAGCTTAACATCTTTATATAAACGTTTTAACGCTTGTGCTAAAAGGTGGGCTGTTGAATGGCGTAAAATATATAAGCCATCTTCAGAATCTAATGTAATAATAGAAACTGCACCATCTTCTTCGATTGGTGTAACAAGATCGATCATCTCATCGTTTAATTTTCCAGCTACAGCTTTTTTCTTTAAGCCTGGGCTAATAGAAGCTGCGATTTCTTCAGTTGTTACGCCTTTTGGAAACTCCTTCACAGCTCCATCAGGGAAAGTAATTTTAACTACATCTGCCATCACTGGTCACTCCTCTTTTTCTCAAAATAAAAAACACTCATCCCATAAAAAGGGACGAGTGTTGAATTCGTGGTTCCACCCTTGTTCCAATTAACATGATCGTTAATTGCTCAAGTTCAACATAACGGTGTTGTCCGTTAGCAATTACTAAAAGAATCGTTCACTGCTAAAGTTTAGAGGTGGTAAGTAATAATCCCGTACTAGGAAGCTCACACCCTAAGGCTTCCCTCTCTGAAAATCGTAGAAAACTACTCATGTCCTCATCATGACATTTCGATATATTTCATTTATGTAGGTAATTATATGCTCAAAAACTTAGAAAATCAAGGGCGTTACCTTTATTTTTTAAATTTTTCACATTGCGCTCAAAATCATGTAATCCATGTAATTGGACCCGTTCTTGAAACACATTTCGCAAAGTAATAATCATATTATGGTCTTGTTCCTTCGTATATAAATAAATCTTTTTTGGCGAAATAGAAAGAAGCGGCGCAATTACTTTTGTATCAATATATACATCATTTTGCTTTAATAATTCTTCATCTATATATTGGACCAACTTCTCCTGTTTTAAACGTCTACCTTTATCATCATAAAAGATAAAGCTTTCATCAAAAATAAGATGCACACAGGACAAGCGTGATTTACGGCTACTCACTTGTTGCCGAAGCGTTTCAATGAACATTTGGTATTCTTGCTCCATCTTATACTCATCAATTGCCACTTCCGCAAGTTTAGCCACCATTTCCCTATATGTACGAAGACGAAAACGGATATATGATGAAAACGAGAATGAGAGCGGATCACAAAGCCAATTATTTAAAGAAGACTTAATATATGACTCAAATGCGTTACGAGTTAAATCCTGAGCTACACCTTTTCTTCTTCCCTTTAAAATCTCATGTGCCATGTGCAATATTTGATGACACTCTTCTTGTTCTTCATAAAAAAACTTTTCTTTTAAGATCGTATAAATCCACTCATTTTGTTTCACATTCACAATGAAATACACCATTACTGGCAATAAGATCTTTTCAATATAATTCGATTCATGTACTGGTATGTGAATCACCACTTTTTGCTCCTGTAAATACACACTCGTTTCCTTATATAACACTTCCGCTCTTTTCAGCAATTGTCTATATACGTGCATAGCATCATTTTTTTCTTCGAAGCAAATTTCAATCACTTTTGTCCCCCCTTTTATCCCTGCTCTAAAGGACTGTATCTATACGTTACAAATCCTATAAGAGTCCTTTCCGCGTGAAGTTCACTCTTAGTAGAATTACATTTCCTATCGTTAGAAAATCCACTCAATCTGGCTTGCTAATTTTATATATATTAAGGGAGGGAGAAAAAAATGATACAAGCTACTATGAATTTTTTATTGTATACTTTATTTATCACTAAAAGGGGGTATCCGAATGTTCGAATATAAATTCGTAAAAGTCGAATTCCATTGGGGGCTCACTCGCTCAAAACTAGCTGAAGACTACCAAGAAATTATTCAAGAACATGCTAGAGATGACTGGAGGTTCGTACAGATTGTCGCCCCTACGATTGGCAGTTCTGGACAACCTGAATATTTCGACCTCATATTTGAAAAGAAAATATCACTATAATACAAAAGAGCAAGCTTCTCAGCTTGCTCTTTTACTTATGACGACGATTTTTCCCACCAATCGGAATTGGTTTCGCTAAATATTTAATTCGTTCCATAATACGTGCTGCCTTCATTTCTTCAGCCTCACCACGCTGTGTATACGTTAAATGGTGTTCCAGTTGTTTAAAATCAAAATTAGACGTAAAGAACGTCGGTAAGTTTTCTAACATACGGAATTGCAAGATTGCACCAAGCACATCGTCACGCACAAAGCTTGACATTGCTTCTGCCCCGATATCATCTAACATTAAAACTTGTACGCGTTTAACCGCATCAATCTTTTCACCAATCGAATTATCTTGAATCGAACTTTTGATTTCACGTAAAAATTCTGGGAAGTATACGAGCATCGAACTTATTTTCTTTCGAGCAAGCTCGTTCGCAATTGCTCCTAAAAGGTACGTTTTTCCTACACCAAATTTACCGTACAAATATAAACCTTGTGCTTTTTTACCTGGTTCATATGTACTTAAAAATTCATTCGCTGCACCAATTGCATCGATACGTGCATTTAAATCAGAAGGGTCTAAGTTTTCCATAGTTGCCTGTAAAATATCCGTTGGCATATATACACTTTGAACGAGTTTTTCATATTTCTTTCTCTCGTCATGTGCTACTTTTCTAACGCAGCGATCATATTGAATATCAATCATTTTCCCTTGAATAACAAGCTTTGGCTCGTACCCTTGCAGCATATTTTTACATGAACCTAAATCCGGACAATCCACGCAACCTACACTTTGTCCAATATATTCATATAGCTTCACAAGACTGCGCTCAATCATAGAAGTCGTTACTTCACCTTTATGTTCGTCTATAAATTCTTTCACACGCGGATGCGCCATTACTTCTGCCTTTAATACTTCATATCTATTTTTAAATTTTTCATTTCCCATTAATTTTGCAAATGAATTTTGAATATGCTCCATTTTCTCACCTCAAAGAGCGTTCATTCTCTTCTATTAATCACGCTTATATTTTTTTAACACTTCTTCTAATCGTTTTCGTTCATCTTCTAACGTACTTGCATCTTTTTCTACACTTACATCTTTCTTCGCCGTTTCTTTCTCTTGTTCCTTCGGCTCTTCTTCCTTAAGCCAATCTGGTACCATTTCTTTCCGTACCGTTTTCTTCGCCGTACGGCCTTTTTTCTTCGTCTCAGCCCACTCTTGATATTGACGGTTCTCTTCTTTCGCTAACTCCATCGCGTCCGCTACTGTACCAACCTTTTTACGTGCCCAATGCCCAGCAATCTTCTCGACATACGTTTTCGCAAGTTTCATATCTGAGCGTAGCATAACGTAATAAATAAGTACATTCACAACTCCTGGTGTCAATTTTTGATTAATCATGACATCTTCAACGATTTGCAAGTCCGCTTTCGTTGCCTCTGCACCACCAGAAATCTCTTTCAATAATTGTTTTGGCGAGATTTCCTCTAGCTGCTTTATTAGCATCTCCTCTTGCGATGAAGGCTCTTTCTCTTTCATCGTACGTGCAGCATGAGGCTGTACTCTTTCACTTAATACCGGTAATGCTTGACCATTTTCAAATTGATACCAATCGCGAGCTCCTTTTCTAAGCCTTTCCATATCAATTGTTTGCATCTCTGTCACCGCACCAAGAACGATATTTTGCATCGATAACACATCTACACCATACACGTAAGCAAGTGTTATAACGCAGTCTCTTACTTGATCTGTAATCGACTTTTTAGGAACAAGAGCGGACAATCCATCTACAAATAAAGAGAAATCAAAGAAATCATTCCAAACTTTCGGAGCGTCTCCCTTCTCGTTACTTGGCATAGTTGTCGTTTTTGGGATACGAAGGTCTTCTTGCGCATGCTCAAGCTGTCCTGGATTAAACGAACCAAACACATCATTGAAAGAGCGCGTAACATTTTCATAAGAAGCAAAATCAAATTCTTCTTCTAAGAAATATTGCTTTACTTGATTATATTTTGTCCGACTCAATCGATTGTATAAAAAGATACTTAAAACAATATCATCAAAAAACTGCTTTGGAGATAAAGGTGGTTGCAACTCATATATGAACATTCGAATATCTTTTTCTTTCTTAATATATACCTTCAAAAGCCCAATTGCCTCTAACTTTACTCGTTCCTCATATATTTCAGGAAGTTGCATTTGCATAGTCACCATAAGGGAATGATGTGTATTCTCTTTTCCAAATACACGATCTTGCTCTAGCTCCCCCCATAGTGTCATGTATAAGCTAAAAGCTCTACTACCTATTAACGGCTGATACAACATCGTTAATACTTTTCGGTCGTAATTATGCAGTAGCCCTTTCGCACTTACTTTATAACGATCAATCGGCAATAGCTCCATCCATGACTGTTTTTCCATTATTGCTTTTCCTTTCTCTCATCCAATCTATCCTCTACTTCATTCGTTCTACCTTCATTATATAAATTCTTAGTGAAAAAGAGCTATTAGCTTACGCTTCTAGCTCTCTTATCCTATTACTTACGGTATGTAAAGAGAATAAAATACAACTTCTACTCTCTTTCTTTTTGCAGTATATCTTTTAATTCTTCAATAAATACATTTAAATCTTTAAATTGACGATATACAGAAGCAAAGCGTACGTAAGCAACATCATCAATATCGCGAAGTTCTTCCATAACAATTTCACCAATCATATCACTTTTCACTTCTGATATACCTAAATTACGCAGTTCACGTTCCACGCTTTGTGTTACTTCTTCTAATTGTCTTAAAGATACTGGTCTTTTTTCACACGCTTTAATTAAACCACGTAAAATCTTTTCTTTATTAAACTCTTCTCGTGTGCCTTCTTTTTTTACAACGATAAGAGGTGACTCTTCTACCCTTTCAAAGGTCGTAAAGCGACTTAAGCAACTTTCACACTCTCTCCTTCTTCGAATAGAGCGCCCCTCGTCTACCGGACGCGAATCTAACACTCTTGTACCATTATGAGAACAGGATGGACAACGCAATTCATTCACTCCTTTACACTATACTCTTTATTTTTCTCTACTCACTTCACCTAAAATATATATACAATATTATATAACTCATTCTAACTCTCTTACCACTTTAAGTTTCAGCGCATCACTTTATCATCTCATCCTTAAAAATAAGATGGTATATAGGGCACTACCTCATTTGCAAGAGTACAATTTATTCAACTAACCAGTACGTTATATTACCTCTTTTTTATAAACTAAAAAAGAGGTGCATTATACACCTCTTTACATTTTAAATCAATTATGTTCTTTTTTAAAGAGCTTTTGTTTCTCTCTGCTTAATTTCGAAGCTACCAGTGCCTCGAGGAAGCTCGATGCTCTCACGCGTTTTCGCGTTTAAACCTTCTGCAATATATTCTGCAGCAACATTTGGATCAATACGATCCCCACAAGTATAAACATCAATACTCGCGTAACCGTGCTCCGGAAAGCTATGAATTGTTAAATGTGATTCCGAGATAATTACTACTCCACTTACACCTTGTGGTGCAAATTTATGGAAAGCAACCTCACGCACTTCAGCACCAGCTCTTAGTGCTGCATCCACAAATAATTGTTCAATATACGGCATGTCATTAAGCTTGTCGAAATCGCAATCCCAAAGTTCAGCGATCACGTGACGACCCATCGTATCCATAGTATCCATTCTACAGTTCCCCCTTGTAAATTTATTCTAACTGTTCGAATTGAAAACTAATTTGCAATTTGGCTTGCTCCACTACCACGGGGGAAAGTTAGTCCAGAGAGGTCCTAACCCTTTAAGTAGTGACTACGTACCTCAGCTCTTAAGTTTACGAGTGTTAGTATACTTTGTTTATTTTCATTTTGCAACAACAGTTTTTTCGATTTTCTGTCATATTTTCCTCTTTACTTTTCCCTAAAAAAAATAAACGATTCACAAATGCAGTAATCACAACGTTTCGTGGTATGTCCACTATTTAAAATATACTCATATAATTTTTTTCCTTTTCAGAAAAAAATAAAAAAAGAGGGCAAATATTGCCTTGCCCTCCCCCTTATTCACTTAAATGTGTTGCACATTTTCTTGTTTCGCTAACTCTTCAACAACTAACGTTACAAGATCTACAACACGACGAGAGTAGCCCCACTCGTTATCATACCAAGCAAGTACTTTCACTTTACGATCACCCATTACCATTGTAGATAAACCATCAATGATAGCTGAGTGTGTATTTGTATTAAAGTCGATAGATACTAAAGGCTCTTCGCTGAATTCTACAATACCTTTTAACGCACCGTTTGCAACCGTTTTGAAAGCTTCATTAATAGCTTCAACTGTCACATCACGTTTTACGTCTACTACTAAGTCAACAAGAGACACGTTTGGCGTTGGTACACGAAGTGCCATACCATGAAGTTTTCCGTTCAAGTGCGGAAGAACTTTTGCTAGCGCTTTCGCGGCACCTGTCGTTGTCGGAATGATTGATTGTCCGCAAGCACGCGCTCTTCTTAAATCTTTATGTGGGTTATCAATATTTTTTTGGTCATTTGTATAAGCGTGAACAGTCGTCATTAAACCGTTTTCAATTCCGAACTGCTCATCTAACACCTTTACAACAGGCGCTAAACAGTTTGTTGTACAAGATGCATTTGAAATAACAGTATGTTTTGTAATATCTAATTGGTCTTCATTCACACCAACTACAATTGTTACATCTTCATTTTTACCAGGCGCTGTTAAAATAACCTTTTTCGCTCCAGCTTCAACGTGAAGAATTGCTTTTTCTTTTGAATTAAATTTACCAGTTGCTTCAATTACAACTTCAACACCTAAATCTGTCCAAGGCAATTCCTTTGGATCGCGGTTGTTTAAAAGGCGAATCATTTTTCCATCAACTAATAAGTGATCTTCAAATGCTTCTACTGTTCCGTCAAACTTACCATGAACTGTATCATATTTAATTAAGTGTGCTAACGTTTCAGATGGATAGCTTGCATTGATTGCTAGAATTTCGAATGCGCTTTCTTTTATTGCTTGACGAAATACCATTCTCCCAATACGTCCAAATCCATTAATTGCCACACGAGTCATAATATGTTATCCCCCTTGAATGCGTTATACTATTTATCTCCAATTCCAATAATAGTATAACACAAAAAGGAGATATGTCACTAAGCATTTTCATTAATTTCACAATTTTTTAGTCAATAATGTTCCATTTCTTTAAAATCACCTGCAATTGTGTTTTCGTTCCCATAATTGTGCCATCATTATTTATCACTTCATCTGCATTTTTCACTTTTTCCGCTAACGGCATTTGAGATTGAATACGCGCCGTTGCTTCTTCTTCGGAAAAACCATTTCGTTTCATCAAACGTTCTAATTGTGTATCAGGAGTAACTGCTACAACTAAAACACGGTCAACGAGACTTGTTAATTTACTTTCAAATAAAAGAGGGATATCTAACACAATCGCTTGCATACTTTCTTTTATGTACATTTCCTTTTGTCTATTCATTTCCTCACGTACTGCAGGATGAACAATTTTGTTTAACTGCAATCGTTTTTCTTCATTATAGAAAACGACACTCCCTAATTTCGGCCGATCCAGTTCTCCGTCTTTTTGCAACACTTCCGTTCCAAATACTTCTACTATTTTGTTATATGCTGGTTTTCCTCGCTCTACAACTTCTCGCGCAATAATATCTGCATCAATAACTGGTATGCTCAATTCACGAAACATTTGAGACACTGTACTTTTTCCACTTGCAATGCCTCCTGTTAATCCAATTACTACTGTCATCATAATCCTCCTCATAATAAAAGGCGCGAAACTAATGTTCCACGCCCATACTTACATTTTCCAAATTCCAATAATAATGAGTAATACTCCAGGCAGGAATGTAAATTTTTGTAACCACTTCATATTCGATAAAACCGTCCCAAGTTTCATTCCAATAAACAAAAACAAAGAACTCATAACTGCAACTAATATCGCCATCATAGCGGGTGCATACCCTAATAAAGATGCACCAATTCCGGCACCAAATGAATCTACAGAAAGAGCGATACCAAGAAGTAATGCTTCTCCTGCAGAAATGGTGCCTGATTTATCAAAATCTGCTACAGTCGGTTTCCGTAAAATTTGAATTACTAGCCCTAGCGAGGCAATCTCTAATTTCCAGACCTTCTCCTCTTGCTTCAGTTCTTCTTTTTTCTCACTTCGAAAAAATTGATATAACACCCAAATCCCTATTCCAATAAGAACAAGCCCACCGATACGCGTTGCGATAACAGGTGAAAATATTTTCGCGATCATATGTCCAATTCCCATTGAAACAAGCATAACAGCCGCTGAACAGATTCCGATAATTATAATTGATTTTAGTGGAATTCTTACGCTTCTTAACCCATATGTTAGCCCTACACTACAGCTATCTAAGCTTAATGTAAAAGCTAATAAAATAAGAGATAAATAAAGGTACATCGGTAAGCTCCTCCCTTATACATAGCTCTGCTGTATGTATATGACAAATGCCTATCCGATGTTATCTCTTTTCTATATTCTAGGCTGACAAATTGGGCAGTAATGCGTTCCTCGCCCGCCAACTACTGTTTTTTCTAATATCGTACCACAAGTTACACACGGCTCTCCTTTTTTTCCATATACATTTAGGAGTTCTTGGAATGAACCAATTTGCCCTTGTGAGTTGATATACGTCCGAATTGTACTTCCGCCACGTTTTACCGCTTCACCTAACGTTGTAACGGTAGCCTCATAAATCCGCTCAATTTCTTCTACTGTTAAAGAAGAAGCTTCCCGTTCCGGATGAATTTGAGAACGGAATAAAACTTCATCAACATATATATTTCCAAGCCCTACTAAAAGACGCTGGTCCAATAGCACAACTTTTATTTTACGATTTGTCTTTTGCAATCTTTCTTGTAAATACTGCGGTGTCAATTCAGCATCAAACGGCTCCGGACCTAAGTCAGCAAGAGGCATTTGATTCATCTCTTCACCTTTCTTAAAGAGATGCATCGTACCAAACTTTCTCACATCTTTATAATGTAATTCAGTTCCATCTGTAAATAAGAAACGGACGTGCGTATGTTTATCAATCGGCTCATCCTCTTGATGTAGTAAAAACTTACCTTCCATACGCAAATGTGAAACAATAACATAATTTGTTACATATAGAAGCAAAAACTTTCCTCTTCGCTTTATATTTTCAATCTTCTCGCCTTTTAGCATTTCTTTAAAGATTTCTGCATCATCCGGTCGTTTCACTATTTTTGGATAAGTAACAATAACATCTTCAATCGTTTTTCCTGTTACAAGATTTTCAAGTGTCCGTCTGACGTTTTCAACCTCTGGTAATTCAGGCATTTCATCACTTCCTTATTTTGCGTCGTACCAAGTTGGACCGTAAGAATAATCAACTTTCAGCGGAACTGCGAGTTCAATTGCATGCTCCATTACTTCAGGTACAAGCTGCTCTAATTTTTCAATTTCTTCTTTTGGTGCTTCAAATATTAATTCATCGTGTACTTGTAGAAGAAGACGCGCTTGTAAGCCTTCTTCTTCTAAACGATCTGCCATAATAATCATCGCTTTTTTAATAATATCTGCTGCAGTACCTTGAATTGGTGTATTCATCGCTGTACGCTCAGCAAAGCTACGTAAATTGAAATTACGACTCGTAATTTCTGGAATATAACGGCGACGATTTAATAATGTGGCCACATATCCTTTTTGTTTCGCATCTTTTACGATGTCCTCCATGTATTCTTGTACACCAGGGAAACTTTCTAAATACTTTTCAATAAATTCCGCTGCTGCTTTTCTTGTAATCCCTAAGTTTTGCGAAAGACCATAATCACTAATACCATACACAATTCCGAAGTTAACAGCTTTCGCTTGTCGTCTCATATTTGAAGTTACTTCATCTTTTTCAACGCCAAATACATCCATAGCTGTTTTCGTATGAATATCCATGTCATGTTGGAATGCTTCAACTAGCCCTTTATCATTTGCAATATGAGCTAATACACGCAGCTCGATTTGTGAATAATCAGCCGCATACATAATCCAACCTTCTTCTGATGGAACAAATGCCTGACGAATCTTTCTTCCTTCTTCTAATCGAATCGGGATATTTTGCAAGTTCGGATCCGTCGAACTTAATCGACCTGTTTGTGTTAACACTTGATTAAAACGAGTATGAATTTTAGATGAATCTTCATGTACAACTTTCAGTAAACCTTCAATGTAAGTTGAATTTAGTTTCCCTAATTGACGATAATGTAAAATGTTTGGAATAATTTCATGGTGATCCATAAGCTTATCTAGTACATCAGCTGACGTAGAATAACCTGTTTTCGTCTTTTTAATAACCGGTAAGTTTAAATTCTCAAACAGAATAACACCAAGCTGCTTCGGTGAATTAATATTAAATTCTGTTCCCGCAAGCTTATAAATTTCCTGTTCCATTTCCTTTAATCTGCCTGCAAGTTCTTCTCCCATATTACGAAGACGCTCTGTATCAACTTTTACACCTTTTACTTCCATATCAGCTAATACACGCGCAAGTGGTAATTCTAACTCTGTAAACAGTTCATATTGCTCATTCTTCTCTAACTCTTCAACGAATGTTTGCTTTACATCATATAATACATGCACTTTACGAGCTACATGCTCCGCTACTACTTTTAACTCTGGAACAGCACGCTTCGCGCCTTTTCCATAAACTTCTTCGTCAGATTTCACAGCATGCGTTTCTTTCATTTTCGCTACAGTACGGAAATCTTTATCTGTATCAGCCGGATCAAGTAAATAAGCAGCGATTAATAGATCAAAGTCAACCCCTTGTATATCTATACCGTTCCATTTCAGTGCAACGATTGCACGCTTCGCATCAAATGTATGCTTTCTCATCTCTCCATCTGCAAGCCAGTCTTTAAATGCATCTGACTTAAGAGCAATGTCCTTTTGAATAAAGTAGCAACCATTTTCATTTTGAATACCAAAACCTTGAATATCTGCTTTATGATAGTTATCTTCTTGTACTTCAACAATAAGCGCACTATCTTGCTGAAGCATTTCTTCGGTAACTTCTTCCACAATATCAAATGTAATATCATCTAATTCAGCTGGAGCCGTTTCTTCTGGCGTAACACCTAATTTATTTAAAAGAGATGTAAATCCTAAACTCTCGAACATTGGAACGACATCACTTGCTTCATATCCTTTATATTCCATATCATCCACATGCACTGTAATCGGCGCATCTGTAATGATAGTTGCAAGATCTTTACTCATAAGAGCTTGGTCTTTATTTGCTTCCAGTTTTTCTTTTAATTTCTTCCCGCTTACTTGATCTAGATTGTCATACACTTCTTCAACCGTTCCAAACTGTGTTAACAATTTAATCGCAGTTTTTTCACCAACTCCTGGTACACCCGGAATATTATCTGATTGGTCTCCCATTAAACCTTTCATATCGATAATTTGCTTTGGTGATAAGCTATATTTCTCAAATAAAGCTTCTTTCGTATATTCATCTACTTCCGTAATCCCTTTTCGCGGAATACATACAAGCGTGTTATCAGAAACAAGTTGAAGTAAATCTTTATCTCCTGAAATAACTTTTACACTTGCTCCTTGTTCGCTTGCTTCTTTTGCTAGCGTTCCCATAATATCATCCGCTTCATAATTTTCCAATTCATAACGCGGTACGTTGAATGCATCAAGCATCTCACGAATAAACGGGAATTGTTCTGATAATTCAGGTGGGGTCTTTTGACGTCCGCCTTTATACTCACTATATGTTTTATGACGGAATGTCGTTTTACCCGCATCAAATGCTACTAACATATGCGTCGGTTTTTCTTCCTCTAATATTCTCATTAACATCATTGTAAAACCGTAAATTGCGTTCGTATGTATACCTTTGTCGTTATTTAAAAGCGGTAGTGCAAAGAAAGCACGATACGCGATATTATTACCATCTACTAATACGACCTTTTTTTCCAAATCAGAAACCTCCCCATGCAAATTTGAAATGATTTTTTTCACAGAAAAAAACCGTTCCTTTCCTCTCTCTATATTAACATGACTAATAGAGAGAAGAAAAATAACGGTTCTTTTCTTTCATATATAAAACAGACTTATATTGGCATAAAGGGAAGTGACGAGAACAGTTTAACTATTCTCGTCCAAAATTACTCCTTGGATGAAGGGGTTTTCATGTATTATATTAACAGAGCTTTATTAATATTTAATTAAGACATTGTTAATATATTGTAAACATCCTTCATCCTATTTTTCAGTTGCTGATTTCGGTAAAACAACTGTAAACGTTGTCCCTTCTCCAACTTCACTATCTACTGTAATCGTACCTTGATGCGCCTCTACTAAATGCTTTACAATTGATAATCCAAGGCCTGTACCACCAGTATTTCTACTTCTCGCTTTATCCACTCGGTAAAAGCGTTCAAAAATACGCGGAATTTCCTCTTTACTAATACCAATTCCAGTATCCGATACTTTTATATAAGCATTATATTTATCTTCCGCTAACTCTACTGAAACAACGCCTCCAGCCGGTGTATATACGATCGCGTTATTAATTAAATTAATAAAGATTTGTTTCAGACGACTTGGATCTCCAATAACAGAGGCACGTTTTAATACATTCACTTGTAAAGAGATTTCTTTTTCTCCTGCTTTATTATCAAGCACCATATGAATATCTTCAAGCAGCCCCTTCATATCAACGGTTCCCATATTTAATTTAAATCCTTGTTGTTCGATCTTCGACAAATCTAATAAATCTTCAATTAACCCTTGCATGCGCTCACTTTCTTTTAAAATAATGTGCAAGAAATGTTCGCAGAATTTTTTATTATCCATCGCTCCGTCTAAGAGTGTTTCTGAAAAACCTTTAATAGAAGTAATCGGTGTCTTTAATTCATGAGAAACATTCGCTAAAAAGTCTTTTCTCATTTGTTCTAATTTCTTTAACTCTGTTATGTCATGGAATACGAGAACAATCCCTTTCCATTCATGGTTTGTCCCGATAATCGGTGCTCCATATACTTCAAAGTGCTTCCGCTCAATTCCAAGTGGCAATAACATTTGTTTACGCACTTTCACTTCTGTCATAAAGATTTCTTCTACAAGCTCAATAATTTCTGTATGATGAAACGATTCATAATATAAGCGATCTAAATATTCTTCATCTGTTACGTGAAAAGTTTCCTTATAAGAGCGGTTTACAAGGTTTATATATCCGCGGCTATCAATTAAAATCATTCCGCTTCCCATATTTTCAATTAACGTATGCAGACGATCTTGCTGCATTTCTTGTTCCAGTGTCATCTCTTGTAAGTTACGAGCTAAAATATTAATTGCTTTACTCAGCATTCCTGTTTCGTCCGAATGACTTTCGTATGCACGTGCTTTATAATTACCCTTCGCCAATTCAATTGCAACTTTCGTAACTGATTCAATCGGCCTAATATATTGCCCTGTAATTTTCATACCTAAAAATACAACTACGAGACAAGCAATGACAAATCCGATAATTAATAATCCCCACGTTTTTTGATGTACGTCTCTTAAAGGATCGATTGTACTTTTCACCAAAATGTATCCTTGTTTTCCTTCTACATCTTGAACGAACACCGTATGATAAAATTGATTCTTTCGATCTGTCTCTTTCGTAATCACTTTACTTCGTTGTTTTGCCACTTCCGAAGAAAGTTCTTGAATCGTCTCTGGACTAAATGCCAATTCTTGTCCTTTTCTATATTGAACTTTCTTTTTTTCATTCACAAATACGATAGAAGCTGGTATTTTTTCTTCTAACTTTTCAAATACGTATGGATTTTTTAGGACCTTATCAAAACCTTGCTCTTCTGCTAACGCCGCAACATACTCCGTCTCTTTTACCATTCTCTCTTTAGCATGATCTATATAGTAGTTTTCAAACACAGTTTCTAGCAATAAGCCTAGTCCAACTAAAATAAATACAATAAGAGAAACAAATGTAAAAAGAAGCCTGGAACGAAATTTATTCATTCCCTTTTGGCTCCTCTAATTTATATCCTAAACCACGTATCGTTTTAATGTACGTCGGTTTTTTCGTATTTTGTTCAATTTTATCGCGCAAATGGCTAATATGAACATCAACAATTCGTGTATCACCAGCAAAATCGTAATTCCATACAGCACTTAATAATTGATCACGCGTCAACACGCGACTTTTATTTTTCGCGAGATACACAAGTAGTTCAAATTCTTTTGGTGTTAATTCAAGCTTTCTTCCTTGGAAATAAGCCTCATAAAACTCCGGTAAAATTTTAAGTTCTGCAATTGTAATGCTATCTTCATCTGGCGCTTCTGCAACTTGTTCTTCTTGTTGTAATTTCGTGCGGCGCAAAATTGCCTTCACACGAGCAACAACTTCTCTTGGACTAAATGGCTTCGTCATATAATCATCTGCCCCAAGTTCAAGACCTAGCACCTTATCAAACTCATCATCTTTTGCCGTTAACATTAAAATCGGCGTCATAACGCGCTGCAATCGTAATTCTTTACACACTTCCATACCATCCATTTTCGGAAGCATTAAATCTAATATAATTAAATCTGGGCGTTCTGTTGTCGCTTTTTGAAGCGCCATTTCTCCATCCATCGCTGTTATAACTTCAAACCCAGCTTGTTGTAAATTAAATTCAATTAAAGTTAAGATAAATTCCTCATCATCAACTACTAAAATACGATTGTTCATTCTTTTCCTCCAAGTTATAGACTTGAAACCTTCTTCATCCTAGTATTTCCCCCGTTATTCTCATCATACTAGAAAACAAGGTCCCTCTCAATATAATTGTCTATTCATGGAGATCGTTTGTGTAGAATTGAGAAAGTAGACGTAATTACGCTTCACCTGCAACTACACAGGATTTTGCCAAACTTTATAGATTGCTCTCTCTTCTTTAAAGCTCACTTCCGTATGAACTATAAAGTGAAACTTTAATCAGTGGGGCTTTTACGGGCAGTTGATTCCCGACCTAACTTCTTTGCTTTCGCTGAATTTTGAGGTGGGATCTTACTGCCCGTTAATGCGGGATAAAATCTTGATTTTGTGCTAGGAAAAACGAAAGAGCATACGCTATTTTATAATCTAGCGTTTCATATCCATCAAATAATCTCCCGTACATTTCATTCGCGATCGAATCGGCCCACACTTCAGCTTCTCGTATCGTTTCAAAGATAACTTCTTCTTTTTTCCACCTCACCTAAAAGAATCACTCCTTTCATTGACTTCAATTACCGATAGTTATATCGTTAATCTTAATATATAAATTAACACAATCAGGAGGTCTATTATGCGACTAATACTACCCATTCTATCTTTAGCAGTCACATGTATCCTTACTTTCAACGCTCCGAGCTGGGATACGATTAAAACGGGTTGCTCAGAATTTGCTGAAGGGTTCAAAGAAGGATTCTTCAACTAAAAATAGCGCTAGCATCCTTATTCAAGGTATGCTAGCGCTATTCATATTTTCATCTTTTAAAAATTATCTAATGCTTTTTCCATAATGGAAACAGATTTATAAGGTGGCGTTACTGTTAATGAACCCTTTACAACAGTTTCTCCTTTTTCATCATGAGCAGATACAAGCATATCAATTGTATGTTCCTCCTCAGAAACAGCCACAACTTCAAAGTGGATTTGTAACGTTTCATAATGGTGAACATGCTTCACGAACGTAAGGTCCTTCCTAGTAATATGACTTCCTGGACCCGGTAAATATTTCGTAACTGCCGTTGTAATCATTCCCGTTAGCATAATGCTTGGTACAATCGGCTTTTCATACGGAGTTTGGGATGCGTAATCATGCTGAATATATAATGGATTGGCATCATTCGTTAACCCTAAGTACAATAACAAATCTTTATCCTCAATTTTTTCAGTGATAGATAATTTCTCTCCTACTGTAATTTCATCCATTTTACGACCAATTTGAACTTTTTTCTTTAACATGTTACAACCCCCTCCGATTTTTTCACCTTATTATCCTACTAAAAGCGATACCTTATCCGAAATTTACTATGATGAGGGCAATGTATAGTATAAATCTACAGTTTCATTATAGGATATTACAAATGATAGCGTTTTCATATTATTTCAAAAAAACAATTCGGTAAATAGTAGAAAAAGATTCGGAATCCCGAATCTTTTTCACTACTATTCAATTATTAAACAAGAACTTTCATTACGTTACGTACAGATTCTACAGAGCGATCTAACGCTTCTTTTTCATCTGCAAGAAGTTCTAATTCAATAATTTTTTCAATTCCGTTACCACCTAGAATTACTGGTACCCCTAAGTAAAGATCACTATAACCATACTCACCTTCAAGGTACGCAATAGCTGGTAATACACGGCGTTGATCTTTTAAGATTGCTTCTGTCATTTCAACTAAAGAAGCTGCTGGTGCGTAATATGCACTACCGTTTCCTAATAAGCCTACAATCTCACCGCCACCTTTACGTGTACGTTCTACGATTGCTTCTAAACGCTCTTTCGGAATTAACGTTTCTAACGGAATACCGCCTGCATAAGAATAACGCACAAGAGGTACCATGTCGTCACCATGTCCACCAAGAACAAATCCTGTAATGTCTTTTACAGAAAGATTTAATTCTTGTGCGATGAATGTACGGAAACGAGCTGTATCTAATACGCCCGATTGGCCGATTACACGCTCTTTCGGGAATCCTGCTTCTTTAAATACAGAATATGTCATTGCATCAACTGGATTTGTTAACACAACAATAATTGCATTTGGTGAATGTTTTGCAATGTCGCGCGTAATACTTTTCATAATTTTAGAGTTCGTTGCTACTAAGTCATCACGGCTCATACCAGGCTTACGTGCAATACCTGCTGTAATAACGACAACGTCAGAATCAGCAGTATCTGCGTAATCAGATGTTCCAATAATGTTAGCATCAAAACCTTGTACTGGGCTCGCTTCTAACATATCTAACGCTTTCCCTTTTGTTGGATTTTCCAGTTGTGGAATGTCCACTAATACAACATCTGCAAGTTCTTTTTGTGCTAATAAGAATGCCGTTGTTGCTCCTGTAAATCCTGCACCGATGACTGAAACCTTCTTGCGTTTGATTGTCATAATTTACCCCCCGCTTTAATTATGCGTTTTTGATTATCGCTACATCCATGTTTTTAATAAGCTCATTAGCAAACTCAGAACATTTCACTTCTGTTGCGCCTTCCATTAGGCGAGCGAAGTCATATGTTACTACTTTTGATGCAATTGTTTTCTCAACTGAATCTGTTACTAATTTCGCAGCTTCGTTCCATCCTAAGTGTTCTAATAATAATACACCTGAAAGAAGAACTGAAGATGGGTTTACTTTATCTAAACCTGCATATTTTGGAGCTGTACCATGTGTAGCTTCAAAGATAGCATGTCCAGTCACATAGTTAATGTTTGCACCAGGTGCAATACCAATTCCACCTACTTGTGCAGCAAGTGCATCAGAGATATAGTCACCATTTAAGTTCATTGTTGCAACAACATCGAACTCACGTGGACGAGTTAAAATTTGTTGTAAGAAGATGTCTGCAATAGAATCTTTTACGATGATTTTTCCAGCCACTTCAGCGTCTGCCATCGCTTTATTCGCTGCATCTTTACCATCTTTTTCAACAATGCGATCATATTCAGCCCAAGTAAATACTTTGTCGCCGAATTCTTGTTCCGCTACTTCGTAACCCCAGTTTTTGAAAGCACCTTCTGTAAATTTCATAATGTTTCCTTTATGAACTAATGTAACAGAAGAGCGTTTTTCGTTAATTGCATATTGAATTGCAGCACGAACAAGACGCTTTGTCCCTTCTTCTGAGATTGGTTTAATACCAATACCAGATGTTTCTGGGAAGCGGATTTTATTAACACCCATTGCTTCTTTTAAGAAAGCAAGAACTTTTTCTGCTTCTGGAGATCCTTGTGCATATTCAATTCCAGCATAAATGTCTTCTGTATTTTCACGGAAAATAACCATATCAGTATCTTCCGGACGTTTTACAGGTGAAGGAACACCTTCAAAATAACGAACTGGACGTAGACATACATATAGATCTAATTCTTGACGAAGTGCTACGTTTAGAGAACGAATACCACCGCCAACTGGAGTTGTAAGTGGACCTTTAATTGCGATTAAATATTCGCGGATTAAATTTAAAGTCTCTTCTGGTAACCACTCGCCTGTTTGGTTGAATGCTTTTTCCCCTGCAAGCACTTCTTTCCAAACGATTTTCTTCTCACCATCATAAGCTTTTTCAACTGCTGCTTCTATTACGCGAGATGCAGCTGCCCAAATATCAGGACCAATTCCATCTCCTTCAATAAATGGAATAATCGGATTGTTTGGTACATTCATAACACCATTAGTTACAGTAATTTTTTCACCTGTCGTCAATGTGATAACCCCCATGTTTGAAATTTCATATGTATGAAACTGAGGGAATAACCCCTCAGTTCAAACCGTTAGTCAAATTAAAATATTCTAATCATTACATCTTTCCGAAAAAATCAGACTTTTGAAAGCGTATTTTCACTATCAAAATAGTGTTTTTTGCTTATCTTTGTGCGATTGGAACATACACTTGATGCGTTGGTCCATTATAATCAGCACGTGGACGGATTAAACGGTTATTTTCATATTGTTCTAGAATATGAGCTAACCAGCCTGACATACGGCTAATTGCAAAAATAGGTGTAAATAAGTCATGGTCAATTCCTAAACAATGGTATACAGAAGCTGAATAGAAATCAACATTTGGTGGAAGACCTTTTTCTTTTGTTACAATGTCTTCAATTTTGATAGACATATTATACCATTTGTCTTCTCCTAAAAGCACGCATAATCTCTTAGACATTTCACGTAAGTGTTTTGCACGTGGATCACCCTGCTCATACACACGGTGGCCAAAGCCCATGATTTTCACTTTATTTTGAAGAGCATTATGAATATATGATTCTACATTTTCTTCTTCGCCAATTTCAGTTAACATCTTCATTACATTTTCATTTGCCCCACCGTGAAGAGGACCTTTTAATGCACCAATTGCTGCTGTAATACCAGAATATACATCTGAAAGTGTAGCTACGCAAACACGTGCAGTAAATGTAGAAGCGTTTAACTCATGATCTGCATGAAGTACAAGCGCCTTATCAAAAGCTTCAATTTCAACTTCATTTGGCTCGCGATCATTTAACATGTACAAGAAGTTTGCAGCTAATGATAAATCCTTTCTTGGCTCAACAATATCTAAACCTTTACGGATTCTCGCGTAAGCAGCAACTAAAGTTCCCACTTGAGCCTGTAATTTAACCGCTTTCAAATAATTAGACTTTTCATCCATAATTTCAGCGCTCTCATCGTATAATGATAGCATGGAAATTGCAGTTCGTAAAACAGACATCGGATGTGCAATTTTTAAATCTACTTGTTTCAAATATGTTAAAATCTCACCTGGAACTTTATAGTATTCAGATACAATTTCATTAAATTCCGCTAGTTCTTTTTCATTAGGAAGCTTGCGGTGCCATAATAAGTACACTACTTCTTCAAACGTAGCATTCTCAGCTAAATCATCAATATTATACCCAACATAAGTTAATGTATCATCAATAATAGAGCTCACAGATGATGTTGTTGCTACTACCCCTTCTAAACCTCGAATAACAGTCATGACATTCTCTCCTTTTCCTGAAAATTCTCCCAACCTTGCTCCTTATATCTATTTGCTCCCCTTATGAATTATGAACGCCCGTTCACTCTTTAGGCAAGCAAAATGCACGATCATGCAAATTTGTTGCGATGTTCCCCTCTTATTGTCCATGGTTTACATGGAAAGCATGAGCGTGAATGTCTCCCCGAATCCTCACGCTCAAAACAACAAGTTAGTGAGGAAAATACATTCCGAAGAGTTTTATGATAAAAACAACATAAAACAATATCATTATAAAATTGTTTTATGTTGTTTTTATTTTATCTGGTGTAAAGTCTCTGCTGTTATGTAACTTTTCAAAGTTTCTAATCCTATTATAAACAATTATCTGACTTTTGTGAACAGAAAGAATTCAAAAATTTTATATTACTATAAAATTCCTTATTTAAACATTTGTATAATACTCATAACCGCATAGGCAATTCCAGCCCCAATTAACGGACCAACAGCAACCCCATTAAATAACGCAACCGCTATAATTGTCCCAAAAACAAGCGCAGTTGTAATATGAGGATCCGTTGTCAACAATTGCACGCCGCCTTTCGCTAACAAAGCGACTGCTACACCTGAAGCTAAAGCAATCCACGCATAATACGATTTCGCCGCTTCTCCAAGTTGTTTAAAACCTATTTCCCCCGTCGCAATCGGTACTAGCACCGCTATTGTAATGACCGTTACACCTAGGTTAATTCCTTTCGTTTGTAAATAAGGAAAGACCTTATCTCCTAAAAACGTAAATTTTAATAGAAATAACACCCCAATAGCTACAGTAAGCGATTGGTTTTTAGCAATAAGTCCTATAATAAGTAGTATGAATAAAAATAACGTTGACTGACTAATCATGTTTACACTTCCTTTCTGAAAATAATGAACTCATTTCCAAACAAAAATACCTTTAAACCTATCGTTATACATGCTATACAGATGCCTATTTATCGATAACACCTTCAATTTTTTATACATTCTAAAAAGAGACTTTCACCAAAAAATTTAAGCATGTATACATTTTTGAAAACAGTCGTCTCTTCTTTCTTTTCTAATAAGAAACAGGTAAAATAAAAAGAAGAGAAAATGAAGTTTTTACCATATAGTAGTAGCATCACGAATAGGCTTTCACAGCCATTCATATACCGAAAAAAGCAGGCTAAATCCATCATTCCACTATAACATAAAGTAACACTTTAATCAGTTGGGCATCTTCCACTGATTATTGGCCGTCATCAATTGGGCTTTGGCGGGAGATTTACTGCCGCTAAAGTAAGACTTTAATCAGCAGAGCACGCTAGTTATAAGTTGAACGAATTAGGATAATCCAAATCGGAATGGGAGGTATACATCTTTGAACCGAAACTTACTATATATGATATTGCGACTCATATTTGTCATTGTAGCAACGATAGCTGGGTTCTATGTATTACTATACATGTCAGGGCTTATCTATCCTTTTATTATCGCTTTTGCATTTGCTTATTTGATTAATCCTGTCGTCAATTTCCTTAATCAAAAACTACAATTTCCTCGCGCACTAGCAGTACTCGTTAGCTTAATTCTCGTATTTGGAGCTATCGTTGGACTTGTTACATATCTTGTGACTGAAGCAATATCTGCCACAACATACTTACTCCAACTTGTTACAGTAAAGTTTCCGGATATCGTTACATTCGCTCAGCAATTTGCACTTAATCATATTATGCCTCTCTACGATGATTTAATCTCTAAATTTAATCATCTTGGAGAACCACAGCGCTATACAATTACACAAAACATTCAAAACTTAGGAACAGAAGCAACAACACAAATGAAAGAACTTTTAACCGCCATTATAAGCGGATTAACAAATTTCATTAGTGCACTGCCAACAACGTTAACTGTCCTTGTATTCATTTTATTAGCCACTTTCTTCATTAGTTACGATTGGCACCGTCTTGCTCAAAAAACAAGAAAATTACTACCAAATCGTGTACATGGCTACGGAAAAACTATTTTTGTCGACTTAAAAAAAGCTTTATTTGGTTTTGTGAAAGCACAACTTACACTCGTATCTATGACAACCGTCATTGTACTGATCGGACTTTTAATATTACGCGTACCATACGCCATTACTATTGCGATTATTACAGGAGTTGTAGATTTACTACCATATTTAGGAACAGGCGCAGTCTTCGTTCCATGGGTTATATACGTATTTTTCACTGGCGATACCGCATTCGCCATTGGTCTTCTCATTTTATACATCGTCGTGATTGTCCAAAGACAAATTATGGAACCGAAAGTACTTTCATCTAACATCGGTCTCGATCCATTAGCAACACTCGTCGCTCTATTTGTCGGCTTTAAGCTTTTTGGCTTTTTAGGATTAATCATCGGTCCAGTCACCTTAGTACTACTTAATACATTACACAAAGCTAATGTCTTCCATGACTTGTGGAAATATATTAAAGGTTCACCTTCAAAATAAAAGTTTCTAATTCATATAAAAAACAAGCTGTAATCAGTGGGAATTTCCCACTGATTATTCCTTTCACTTATTTTTTCACACTACTCACATGTAACAAGAGCATTACCCAGAAAAAGGATAATCCTCTTGTTTTTTTGCATAAAAAACACATTTTCTAATCAAAAATACATTTTTATTCTATTTTATATATATTTATTACTTACATTTATTACTTTTTATGTAAATGAATAAATATACAAAACCACATAGAATAAGGCTTCAACTAACAATCCCCACCTTTTATATGAAAGCAAAACTTTAATTTAGCTGCATTTCTCTCCATCTTATTCATCCAAATTAATAGCATTTAAAAATTACACGTTTAATCGAAGCACAACAAGAGTTCAAACGAAAATTATATAGCAAATATAATAAGCGGACGTTTTGTTCATCCCCACTCATCATTCGCCCCCACATCAGACACTTACGAGCAACCCAACTTTGAGATAGAAATCCCCCACAAATAGCGCAGTAAAGCGAAGCCTCAATCAGAAACCCCCTCTCCTCTTACAAGACAAAAAAATAGCACTTAGATCGTTATAATCTAAGTGCTACTTCTGAATGATAATAGTAGAGTTCTTTCTAAATTTCCATTCCATCCACTTCATAACAAGCGGCTTCAATAAAGCTCTCGTAATAGGGATCACGCAGATAAACCCTAGCACATCTGTCACATACCCAGGAAGCACCAAGAGAATACCTCCTACAAATACAAAAATACCATCTAGTACTGCCTCACCTGGCATTTCCCCTCTATTCAACTTAGATTGAATCTCTCCAAGTACTTTAAATCCTTGTCTTTTCGCCAAATACACACCTACAACACCTGTAAATACAATCATAGCGAACGTAGACCATAAACCTATTACATGACTTGATCCAATTAAGACCGTAATCTCAATCGCCGGTATTAAAATAAACAAGAATAGTAACCACTTCATAGTTCTACACCCCTCTCACAACTCACTTTTAACACCCTCACAACGCCTATATACATCATACGAAATATAGATACCCTTTCATACTAAAACTCATAACAAACCGCTTTTAAAAGCAATTCTAGGCACTTTAAACTAATTCTATCTCGTTTTGTGTAAAAAAAAAGAGAAGGACTCCGATCCTTCTCTCCGTATTACTTATAGCACTTCCGCATGTCCATTATAAACAATTCCGCGTGCTGCATCAACTGTTACTTCTTGGCCATTTTTTAAAGTTGCTGTTACGCCGTTTACACCAACGATAACAGGAATACCGATTGATACGCCTACAACAGCCGCATGGCTTGTTAAGCCACCTTCTTCTACAACTAAAGCAGCAGCTTTTTCGATTGCAGGAATCATATCTTTATCAGTACTTGTTGTAACAAGGATATCACCTTCGTTTACGTTCGCTACAGCTTCAGCAGCTGTTTTTGCTACAACTACTTTACCTTTTGCAGCTTTACGACCGATTCCTTGTCCTTTAGCAACTTCTTCACCAACAACGTGGATTTTCATTAAGTTTGTTGTTCCAGTTTCAGCAACTGGAACACCAGCAGTAATTACTACAGTATCTCCAAGTCCGATTAGACCTGCATCCATACCTGTTTGAATTGCTGTATCTAACATTTCGTCAGTTGAAGCTGCGCGCTTCTCAGCCATAAACGCTTGTACACCCCAAACAAGCGCAAGACGACGTCCTACTTGCTCGTCAGATGTTACAGCTACAATTGGAGATTTTGGACGGTATTTAGAGATCATTTTCGCAGTATGTCCACTTTCTGTTGGAGCTACGATTGCAGCTACATCAAGAGCAAGTGCTGTATGCGCAACAGATTGGCTAATTGCATCTGTAATTGTTGGAGTGAACTCTTTAATACGTTTTTTGAACATATCTTCGTATTGTAATGATTTTTCAACACGTACTGCAATGTTAGCCATCATTGTTACTGCTTCTACCGGATATTGACCAGCAGCTGTTTCACCTGAAAGCATGATTGCATCTGTACCATCGAAGATTGCGTTAGCTACGTCACTTGCTTCCGCACGAGTTGGACGTGGGTTACGTTGCATAGAGTCTAACATTTGTGTCGCAGTAATAACTGGTTTACCTAACACGTTACATTTTTTGATTAGACGTTTTTGTACTAATGGTACTTCTTCTGGTGGAATTTCTACACCCATATCACCACGAGCTACCATTAAACCGTCAGAAACTTCTAAGATTGAATCGATGTTGTCGATACCTTCTTGGTTTTCGATTTTCGGTACGATTTGGATGTATTGAGCACCATGCTCTTCTAATAATTCACGGATTTCTAATACGTCAGACGCTTTACGTACGAATGAAGCTGCGATGAAATCAACTTTTTGCTCGATACCGAAGATGATATCTTTTACGTCTTTTTCAGTGATACCAGGAAGCTTAATGCTTACGTTTGGTACGTTAACACCTTTTTTATTTTTTACAGTTCCGCTGTTAAGAACTTTTGTACGGATGTTTCCATCAGCTTTTTCGATTACTTCTAGTTCGATAAGACCGTCATCGATTAGAATGCGAGAACCTGGGTCTACATCGTCATAAAGACCAGCATAAGATACAGAGAACTTCTCTGCAGTACCTAATACTTGCTCAGTAGAAAGAACTACTTCTGCACCTGTTACAAGCTCAGCTTGTCCGTCTACGAAGTCGTGAGTACGGATTTCTGGACCTTTTGTATCAAGTAAGATACCAACTGTTTTACCAGTTTTCTTTGAAGCTTCACGAATGTTTTTAATACGAGCTCCGTGCTCTTCATGGCTACCATGAGAGAAGTTTAAACGAGCAACGTTCATACCTGCTTCGATTAATTGCTCTAATTTTTCAATACTTTCACTAGCAGGACCTATAGTACATACAATTTTAGTTTTACGCATATTGCACCTCCGAAAATTATGAAACCGTTCCCAAATATCTGACATTACGTCAATTAGATGGATAATTCTTTAGATAATTGATACATATCTTTATCGATTGTATGCTTTTGAGCTAACGCTTCGATAATATCATGATCAACAAGTTTGTTATCTTGAATACCTACACAACGTCCACCTTTACCAGCAATTAATAATTCAACTGCTCTTGCGCCAAGACGACTTGCTAATACACGGTCTTGTGCACTTGGTGATCCACCACGTTGTACGTGACCTAATACAGTTACACGAGTATCAAAGTTTGTTGCTTCTTCAATGTGCTTACCGATGTCAATTGCACTTCCAACACCTTCAGCTACAACGATAATACTGTGTTTTTTACCACGTTCACTACCACGCTTCAGACGAGCGATAACATCATCCATGTCATACTCTTCTTCTGGAATTAAGATTGTTTCTGCACCATCAGCTAAACCAGCCCATAATGCGATATCACCAGCGTGACGTCCCATTACTTCGATAACATATGTACGTTCATGAGATGTAGCTGTGTCACGGATTTTATCAATTGCATCAATAACAGTGTTTAAAGCTGTATCGAAACCAATTGTGAAGTCTGTTCCAGGGATATCATTGTCGATTGTACCTGGTACACCAACACACGGGAATCCTTGTTCAGTTAATTTTTTAGCGCCTTGGTAAGAACCATCTCCACCAATAACAACAAGTCCTTCGATACCATGTTTCTTTAATTGCTCGATACCTTTTAGTCGTACTTCTGGGTCTTTAAACTCAGGACATCTTGCTGTATATAATTTCGTACCACCGCGGTGGATAATATCGCCAACAGAACCAAGTTCTAATTTTTCAATGTGACCAGAAATTAATCCAGCGTATCCATGGTAAATACCATATACTTCAATATCATGGAAAATCGCTTTACGAACAACTGCACGAATGGCAGCATTCATACCAGGTGAATCTCCACCACTTGTTAATACACCAATACGTTTCATTTGTACTCACCTCATAAAGATTATTTGCCTTATAATAAAATAACACGAAAAAATATAAAAACACAATGGAGAAGATGTGTCTTTTCATAATAAAAACGTGCATTCGCGAAGAGGAACGCACGCTTTTCTTATTTTATCCCAATGGAAGCGTTTGAAAACGAAACTTGCCCAATTTTCATATATTTTTCATAACGTTTTTCGATTAATTCATCTTTCGAAATTCCGTTTAATTGTTCAAAAGTTTTTCTAATCATTAAATCTATATTTTCTGACTGTTTCGAAAGATTACGGTGAGCTCCACCTTTTGCCTCTGGAATAATTTCATCAATTACACCTAATTCTTTCAAATCTGCTGCTGTAATTTTCATTGCCTCTGCAGCTTCCTTTGCTTTTCCTGCATCTTTCCAAAGAATTGCCGCTGCACCCTCTGGTGTAATAACAGAATAAGTGGAATTTTCTAGCATATGAATGTAATCTCCCACTCCAAGGCCTAGCGCACCGCCACTACCACCTTCACCGATAACGATACAAATAACAGGTACAGTTAAACCTGCCATTTCAAATAAATTGCGGGCGATAGCTTCACTTTGACCACGTTCTTCAGCAGCTTTACCAGGATAAGCCCCTTTCGTATCAATGAAACAAATAATAGGACGATTGAACTTTTCCGCCTGCTTCATTAAGCGTAATGCTTTTCGATATCCTTCTGGATGAGGCATTCCAAAGTTACGGCGAATATTTTCTTTCGTATCTTTTCCGCGCTGATGCCCAATTACAGTTACAGGCATCCCTTTATATTTCGCAATGCCGCCGACAATCGCTGCATCATCGCCAAATAGACGATCTCCATGACATTCGAAAAAATCAGTAAATAAGTGCTCAATATAATCGAGCGTTGTCGGTCGTTCTGCATGACGAGCAATTTGAACACGGTCCCATACTTTCAGATTACCGTATATATCTTCCTCTAAATTTTCTAGCTTGTCTTCCAAAATACGAATCTCCTCACTGAAGTCCATCTGGCTGTTTTTCGTATAGTCTTTCAGTTCACGAATCTTATTTCTTAACTCAACAACTGGTTTTTCAAATTCTAGCTCTGCCATACAGCCATTCCCCCTCCTTGATGAACTTCTAAAATCTTGCGAAGCGATTCTCTCATATCATCACGATGCACCACCGCATCTAATTGACCATGATCTAGTAAGAATTCTGCCGTTTGGAAATCTTCCGGTAGTTTCTCACGCACCGTTTGTTCAATTACACGTCTACCAGCAAATCCGATAAGTGCACCTGGTTCTGCAAGATTATAATCACCAAGTGAAGCGAAACTCGCTGAAACCCCGCCCGTCGTTGGGTGAGTCATAACAGAAATAAATAATCCTCCTGCATTACTATGCTTTTTCAAAGCTACGCTTGTTTTTGCCATTTGCATTAAACTTAATATCCCTTCTTGCATACGGGCACCACCCGAAGCAGTAAAGATAATAAATGGAACTTGTAAGTCGTACGCCTTTTCAACCGCACGGGCGATTTTTTCTCCTACCACAGAGCCCATGCTCCCCATTCGAAAACGAGAATCCATTACTGCAACAACAACAAGCATGTCATCAATTGTTCCTTCACCAGTTACAACCGCTTCGTTTAATTCAGTCTTCTTACGATCGCTCTCTAGTTTCTCTTCATAACCTGGAAACTCGAGTGGATTTAATGAAACCATTTCTTTGTCATACTCACGGAATGACCCTTCGTCCAATATACTATCAAGACGTTCCCATGCATTCATAGGATGATGATATCCACAATTCACACATACTTTTAAATTTTTTAGAAGTTCTTTCGTATACATGATTTTTTTACATTCCGGACATTTTGTCATAACGCCATCTGGTACATCTTTTCGTACTTGTTCTGAAGGTATTGCAGCGTACTTTTTCTTTTTCACGAATAAATCTCTTAGCACAATTTGACCCCCTTCGTTGAGAGCTAAGGTTAGCGTAAGAAGAAAATGGGGCTAACACCAAAGTTTGATGTTAGCCTTATCTTCTCAATCTGTCTAATAACCTCACTCTTTACGTTTAACTTTAACCGCTAAGCGGTAGAATGTTTGTCATAACGTGTCATGGTCATTTCGACAAATTTTATACATTACGAGTGAAACTGTATATTCTCTACTAATTCATCGTAAATTTTTAGTGCATCATTTTCTTGTTTTTCTTCCAAAGTAGCATAAAGCTTTCTATACATATCGATAGAATCTCTTGAAACTTTACAAGAAAGAGTTGCTACGTAATCATTTACGATCATCCAAATGCGATATAGTAAATAATTATCGACTTGTTCAATAAGTGTTTTAAAGAACGTTTGATGAAGCGTTGGGATTGAGTTTTCATTTCCTTCAAGTACTTGGTGTAATCTACTTAGTACTTTAGAAAACGTTTCTTTCGGTAAATTACATACAATTCGAATCATATCTTTCTCAAGCAATCGTTTCGTTTGTAATAAATCACGAATTGTTTTCTCATCTTGCAGTAAGAACGGAGCAATTAATTGTACAAGGCCGTTATCATAAAAGTTTCGAATAAATGTCCCTTCACCACGTCTCGTTTCAATCAATCCTACCAGTTCTAAAGCACGCAATGCTTCTCTTACAGAGGAACGTCCTACGTTTAAGCGTGAACTTAACTCACGCTCAGACGGCAAACGATCCCCCGCTACCAATCCATCCTCTTCCATAATGGAACGGATTTTTTTTACAATTTCGAGATATACTTTTGTATTTGATGATGTCAATGGAAATTCCTCGCTTATTCTTTACCAATCAGCGCTAATTGTTTTGTTTTTTCAGCGATCTCATTTGGATCTACTTGACGGCGAGCTACTCCTGTCTCCATTGCTGCTTTTGCAACGTAAGCCGCTACTTGAGGCGCTACACGCGCGTCAAATGGTGCCGGAATGATATAGTCTGCATTCAACTCATCTTCTGCTACAAGCTCAGCAATAGCCTGTACAGCTGCCATCTTCATTTCTTCGTTAATTTGTGTCGCATGTACGTCAAGTGCACCGCGGAAAATACCAGGGAACGCCAGTACATTATTTACTTGGTTCGGGAAGTCAGAACGACCTGTTCCAACAACAGCTGCGCCCGCTGCTTTTGCCAATTCTGGCATAATTTCTGGAACCGGATTCGCCATTGCAAAAATAATCGCATCGTCATTCATTGTACGAACCATCTCTTCTGTTAATGCACCTTCTGCAGATACACCAATGAATACGTCCGCACCATGTACAACATCAGCTAAAGAACCTTCTATACGATTCTTATTTGTATATTTTGCAACTTCATCCTTCACCGGATTCATACCTGTAGGACGACCATCATAGATTGCCCCTTTACGGTCACACATAATAATGTCGCGTACACCATAGCGATATAAAAGTTTAATAATTGCAATACCTGCTGCACCTGCGCCATTTGCGACAACTTTAATGTCAGACATTTTCTTTCCAACTAATTTCAGTGCATTTACAAGACCTGCTACTGTTACGATAGCTGTTCCGTGTTGATCATCATGGAAGATAGGAATATTTGTTTCTTTTTTCAAACGCTCTTCAATAATGAAGCAGTTTGGTGCTGCGATATCTTCTAAGTTAACGCCGCCAAAAGTTGGCTCCATTAATTTTACAGTTTCAACAATTTTATCTACATCGTTTGTATTTAAGGCAATCGGGAATGCATCTACACCAGCAAAGCTCTTGAATAATACAGCTTTACCTTCCATTACTGGAAGAGATGCTTCAGGTCCAATGTTACCAAGACCAAGTACAGCTGTTCCGTCTGTCACAACTGCTACCATATTTCCCTTCATCGTATATTCATATACCTTACTTTTATCGTCATAAATTTCTTTACAAGGTTCTGCAACCCCTGGAGAATATGCAAGACTTAAATCTTTTGCATTTTCTACTTTTACTTTTGATACAGTTTCTAATTTTCCTTGATGCACTTTATGCATGTGAAGTGCTTCTTCACGAAGTGTTGACAAACTATCCACTCTCCTCAAATTATTCTTGCTGATATCAATTTCTCCAAGTGGTCTGACCACGAACACTACTACTATAATAATCGAAGTGTAGGGAAATTGTCCATTATATTTTCACAACTACATTTTCTTCCCCGACAATTTCACGAAGTGCTCCTAAACATTCTTCACTTGGATGAATCGATAAACTCCGAGATAATTGTACCATTTTATGTTCCTTTTCATAATAAATTAGTACTTTCGCAAAACCTGAATAGTCGAACAATATTTTCGTAACCTGATTTAAAAGCTTTTTCTCATACTGAGACGGCAATTTCACGTAAACAGATGCGTCTTTCTTTTCTTCATAAACATCCATTTCCTCTAGCGGATATAGACCATTTACAATCCATTGCAGCTTATGATTTCTTAGCTCAATCGTACCGTCAACTAAAACAATTGCTCCTTCTTGTAACTTGTCCGAGAAATGTATATACGTTTCCGGGAAGAGGACTGCTTCCATTTCATCATTTTGATCACAGAATGTAATAAATGCCATCTTTTGAAACTTTTTCGTACGAATCACTCTCACACTTGTTATATACACAATAGCTCTTTGTACTTTTTTCTTGTGTCGCATCGCCTGAGCGAGAGATGGAATTTCTAATTCTTTTGCTAACTTTACATACTGCGCTGTCGGATAACTTGATAAATAAAAGCCAAGTGCTTCCTTCTCTTTATTTAGTTGTTCAATAAAAGATAGCTCTTCTCCTTGTACGTATTTTGATTTTGGAACAGCATCTCCTAAATCACGTGCGAGATTCGCGTACTCTAATGCCCCTTTAATACTTTTCCATAAATTCGTTCTCGAAACACCAAAATCATCAAAACATCCGGACCAGACGAAAGCTTCTAAATTGCGCTCCGTCACAAACTTTGACGGCATACGGAGACAAAATTCAAACAAATCTTCGAACATTTTTTTCTTTCGTTCTTCTAATAATGCCGTCACTGTAGCCATTCCAATATTTCGGATCGAAAGTAAACTGTAACGTATCGCATTCCCTTCTATTTGGAAGTTGTAACCACTTCTCTGAAGAGACGGCGGCAAAACGTGAAAGCCTTTCCGCTTCGTTTCTCGTATATACTGTACAATTTTATCTTCATTTCCAATTGCGCTTGATAATAATGCCGTCATAAATTCCAGCGTATAGTTCGCTTTCAAATAGGCAAGCTGATATCCGATCATACTGTAAGCTACAGCGTGACTTCGGTTAAAACCGTAATTCGCAAATCTTACAATTAAATCATAAATTTTCTCAGCAGACGTCTCATCATAACCATTTTGCAAACACCCTTGGACAAAATGCTTACGTTCCTGATCTAAAATATCACGATTTTTTTTACTCACTGCACGGCGCAGTAAATCTGCTTCTCCGAGCGAAAACCCTGCTAACTTCGATGCAATTTGCATAATTTGTTCTTGGTATACAATGACGCCGTATGTTCTTTCTAAAATTGGCTTTAAATCCGGATGTAAATATTCAATTTTTCTTTTTCCATGTTTCGATTCAATAAAGGTCGGTATCTGTTCCATCGGCCCCGGTCTGTATAACGAGTTAACAGCTACGATATCTTCAAACTCATTCGGTTTTAACCCGCGAAGTACATTTCGCATACCACCTGACTCAAGCTGGAATACACCTGTTGTATCCCCTCTCCCTAATAATTGGAACGTCTTTTCATCTTGAAGAGGTAAGTTTCTTATATCGATTTCTTTCCCTGTTTTGTTCGCGATAAATTTTATAATATTTTCAAGTAACGTTAAATTACGTAACCCTAAAAAGTCCATCTTAAGCAACCCAAGTTCTTCTAGCGCATCAGCTGGATATTGCGTAACATAAACATCGTTATGTCCTTCTTGAATTGCTACACTGCCTGTTAACGGTTCTTGACTCATAATAACGCCAGCCGCATGAATAGACGTATGACGTGGTAAACCTTCTACACGTTTTGCGATTTCAAACACACGCTCATGCAGAAGATTCCCTTGTATAAACTCACGAAGTGATTGTGATTCTTCATATGCATCTTTTAACGTTATACCGAGCTTTGATGGGATAAGTTTTGAAAATATATCAATATCTCGTGGCGGAAGCCCCATTACGCGGGCAATGTCTCTAATTGCTGCTTTTGCTGCAAGCGTACCAAACGTTACAATTTGCGCAACACGAAGCTGACCGTATTTATCTTTCACATAGCGAATCATCTCATCACGTCTTACGTCTGGAAAATCAATATCAATATCTGGAAGCGTCACACGTTCAGGATTTAAAAACCTTTCAAATAATAGATTGTATTCAATCGGATCAATATCTGTAATTTCTAATACGTATGAGACGAGTGAACCAGCTGCCGATCCACGACCTGGTCCTGTTAAAATATGATTTTCATGTGCATACTTCATAAAATCCCATACGATGAGGAAATAATCACTAAATCCCATACGAGAAATAACATTTAATTCATGATCCAAACGCTTTATATGCACTTCTTTCGGCGCACCATATCGTTTCCGCAAACCTTCTTCACAAACACGACGCAAGTATATATCACTCGTTTCGTTAGACGGAACAGGAAACTTCGGAAGTTGATTTACATGGAACGGTATTTCTACTTGGCAACGCTCTGCAATTTTTATTGTATTTTGGATTGCTTCCGGCGCATGGGAAAATAGTGCTTCCATTTCATCCGATGATTTTAAATAATATTGATCTGTTTTCAGCCTCGGCCTATCTGGATCAGTCATTTTCGTTCCACTTTCAACAGATAGTAAACATTCGTGAACAAGTGCGTCACTTTGATTGATATAACGCACATCGTTTGTTGCAACGACTGGAATATTAACCCTACTAATAAATTCAGGTAGCTTCTCTTGTAAAAGCAACTCATCTTGAATTGCATGATGCTGCAAACTCATATAAAAATGGCCGAACATATTTTGATATGTTCGAGCTACTTCTTCAGCCTGACTCTCATTGTCTTCTAGTAATAATTGCTCAATTTCGCCATCTTTACCTGGTGAAATAGCAATTAATCCTTTCGCATAATGCGCAAGCCACTTCTTAGGAATACCTTCTTTGGACTTTGTCATAATACTGCTAGAAATCTTTAATAAATTTTGGTAGCCTATTTCATTCTCAGCAAGTAATACAAGCGGATAAGACCTTTCTTCTTCTTCACTAAAAATAGAAGCGGTTAATCCAATAACAGGCTGTATACCATGTTTCTTACATGCTTTATAAAACGGAATAACGCCATACATAACATTTTCATCCGTAATAGCCAGCGATGAGAAACCAAGTTCTTTCGCCCTGACTACAAGCTCATCAATTTTACAAGCACTTTTTAATAAACTAAAAACGGTTTGACATTGTAAATGCACAAACTTCACTGTTGTACCCTCTCTTTACCTATTTGACTACTTTTATTATAGGTGATGAGGAAAGCGGAAATCAAAACATACTTCTTATACTTTGTCCATATATATGAAGAAGAAAGGGGAATGACGATGGATGTAAGAGAACATACTTTTTTCTCTCTGCTTATTATTAGTTATTTTATTGCCTTTGGGGTTATACTTGGCGGTTCATTAATTGGTGGATTTGGTGCGTTTCTTATCGGAAAACCAGCTCTAACTTACATTAATCAATTCGCCCAAAATTTAAGAATTTGGGCACTCGTTGCAGCAATCGGCGGAACATTCGATACCTTTTATAGCTTTGAAAGAAGTTTCTTTGGCGGAGATATGAAAGATATCGTAAAACAAATTCTCCTTATTTTTTTCGCAACTGGTGGTATGCAAACAGGTCTCATTATTATTAAATGGCTAACGCAGGAACATGTATGAGAGTACCAAGTGCCAATACAGCAAAAAGATGGTACTTAGTATTAGCTGGTGCTGCTGTTGGAGGCGTGTTGAGCTGGTTTATTTTTTTGTACATATACGGTGTTTTTCAAGAAGAACAAGCTAGTAAAATAGCAGAACAAAGAGAAATTATAGAAAAACAAGAAGCAAAACTCCACGTCCTTCTCGAAGATCAAGAAAAATTGAACACTGAAAATAAACGGCTCTTAACCATTCAAGAGATTAAAATAAAACTTATCAATCGAGAAAAATACGATTTAGACAATCTTACACTCGAAAATATGACTACATCTATCCATAATGATCTCCAGCATCTTTTAACGAAAAACATTCAAAGTATCGCAAAAAATAAAGACCTACTCAAAAAGGTAATCGAAAACAAGACGTACAAACATTACGATCGGCTATACCGTTTTAAAGTCGATACAATATCTTTTGATACAGTGCTTGAAATTAGCATTACTATAGAGAAAGAAAAATAAAGAAGGAGGGCTTTAGCGCCGCTCCTTCTTTTCGTTCTAACATATAATCTCTTATTTACAAATCTCACGTAAATCAGCAAAAAGACGATCCGCTTCTTCCCAAGAAGATGCCTTCGCACCAGAAGCCATCGGGTGTCCTCCACCGTTATATTGCATTGCTAATTTGTTTATAACTGGTCCTTTTGAACGAAGACGAACACGAATTACGTCGTCTTCCTCTAAAAATAGAACCCACGCCTTTAATCCATCAATATTGCCAAGTGCTCCAACAACACCAGATGCTTCAGAAGAAAGTACATCAAACTCTTCTAATACTTCTTTCGTTAATTTAATGTAAGCTGCTCCTTCTTCTACCATCGTAAAGTTTTGTAAAATATAACCGTTTAAACGAGCAATTTTTTCTTTTGTCTTATACATTTCATTGTATAAATCTGTGAATTTCACACCCATATCAACAAGCTCACTTACGTAACGAAGTGTTTTTGCTGTTGTATTCGGGAATAAGAAACGACCTGTGTCCCCAACAATTCCAGCTAAAATAAGGCGAGCTGCTTCTTTTGTTATTTTTAATCCTTTATCTTTTCCATACGTGTAAAACTCATAAATCATTTCACTTGTAGAACTCGCTGCCGTATCTACCCACGTAATATCTCCATATGGATCTTCATTTGGATGATGATCAATTTTAATTAACATTTTCCCTTTTGTATAGCGTTGATCATCAACACGTTCTTGATTCGCAGTATCACAAACGATAACAAGCGCATTTTCGTATACACTATCTTCAATATCATCCATTACTCTTAAGTACGCTAACGACGGTTCATTGTACCCAACCGTATAAATATTTTTCTCTGGAAACGATCCTTGTAGAATTGTACCAAGGCCACCCTGTGAACCTAATGCATCTGGGTCCGGACGCACGTGGCGATGAATAATAATTGTATCAAACTCTTTAATTGCTCCTAAAATTTGCTCATGCATATGTATAATCTCCTTTTTAATCAACTTCTTCACTTTATCCTCCATTATAACGGAAAGTATTTCATACATGCGAACAATTGCTTTATAATAGAAGTTAGAAAGTTTAGATATTTCTTTTTCTTTTCTATTATTTTTCACAAAGCGATGGGAGTGTTCATTATGCCAGTATTAGTCTTCTGTATTATCGTCTCATTTATGTTGTACCTCTTTTACAAAACAAAATACTTTCGTACAAACCGCCCAATGGAAAAAGGTTGGCTCTCAGGAAAATCCGCAATGGCACTCGGTTCATTCGTTTTATTTTTCGGGGTAAACCAATTCTTTTTAGAACTTTCAACCGCTCGTATTATCGTTGGTATTTTATTCGTTCTATTTGGTAGTGCAAGTGTATTTAATGGGTTTCGCCAATACAAACACTTCTTACCATTAGCAGTTAAAGAAGCCGAAGTCTATGAAGCAACATAAAAAAAGCATCAATATTGTGATGCTTTTTTACGACCCTTAACTTTCAAAATCATATATGCAACAAACGCAGATGGTATATTAAATGGGTTACCTTGTACGTGAAAATGTAATTGTTCTTCTCCAAAAGACATTTTTTCATATAGCTCTCGCTGAGATAATCCTGTCTTTTCCTTTTTTTCATGTAAACCTTGTAAATATAAATATTGGATCGGTATCATTACAAGAAAGTAAAATAGTGCGATACTACCAAAAAAGAGTACGGCTGACGACATAATGTATACCACCTTCCAGAAATCCATTTTCTTACAATATAATCATAACACAATATACACCAAAATTAAATTACTATTCTGTCTTTTGTCGTGTTACTTTTCCACTCCATCCCATACATATTTCACTAAAACTCTCATCTAAAATCATGCCTTTCAAATTTAAAACAACAAAAAAAAATGGAACAAATCAAAACGATTTGTTCCATCTTTTTATTTATCAATTAACTGAACCATAAGTAATGCTTTTCCAACGACATTACCTTCATGATGCACCTCTACATCGACCTTACCAAATTTACGCCCGATTTCTAATACTTTCGGATGAACGGATACAACATTATCAATTTGAACCGGCTTCACGAAATAAATTGTTAAGTTTTCAACAATTAAATCGCTTTTCTTTTGCGCACGAATGACGCGATTTGTCGCTTCTGTCACAATTGTTGCAAATACACCGTACGATAACGTTCCGATTGAATTCGTCATTTGCGGCGTCACCGAAAATTGATATAGATGCTCATTTTTCGCTTCTTTTGGCGTCATAAATTGATTCGTTACGATATCATCAATTGTTTCTCCAACTTGTGGCTGACGTTGAATCATTTGCAGTGCCTGAAGTACATCTTGACGGCTAATGATACCTTGCAGTTTATTTCCTTCCTCAACGACAGGAAGTAATTCAATTCCTTCCCACACCATCATACGTGCCGCAGCTGCGACAGACATTTTACCATTCACTGTAATTGGGTGTTTTGTCATTACTTTATCAATTGGTGTTTCTTTCGCTACACCGATCATGTCTTTTGAAGTTACGATTCCTAGCACTTTTTTATTTTCATCGACAATTGGATATCTTCCGTGCATTGTCTCTTCGTTATATGCATGCCATTGCTGTACTGTATCATGTGGCTTTAAATATAACGTTTCTTCAATTGGTGTTAAAATATCCTCAACAAGTACAATTTCTTTCTTAATCAGTTGATCATAAATTGCACGGTTAATTAACGTTGCGACCGTAAATGTATCGTAGCTACTTGAAATAATCGGCAGCTTTAATTCGTCTGCTAATTTCTTCACATGATCTTCCGTATCAAATCCACCCGTAATTAATACAGCGGCTCCAGTTTCTAGCGCTAATTGATGTGCATTCGTACGGTTACCAATAATGAGTAAATTCCCAGCTTCTGTATAGCGCATCATCGCTTCTAATTTCATAGCTCCGATTACAAATTTATTTAATGTTTTATGTAGTCCTTCTCTGCCTCCAAGTACTTGACCGTCGACAATGTTAACGACTTCTGCATATGTCAGTTTTTCGATATTTTCTTTCTTCTTTTGTTCAATTCGAATTGTTCCGACACGTTCAATTGTACTAACATATCCTTTATTTTCTGCATCTTTAATTGCACGGTAAGCTGTCCCTTCACTTACACTCAAATCTTTCGCAATTTGTCTTACAGAAATTTTATGGCCTACTGGCAGGCTATTAATATGTTCTAAAATTTGGTTATGCTTGGTAGCCAAATGGTTTCACCATACTTTCTTTTCCCTAAATTCTTCATGTGTTGTACTTTCAGTATACTATATTTTCAAAACTGTTACACTCTCTCTTTGCATACCTGTACTATTTTTTTTATAACAAAATGACCCTTACATTCCACCAGTCATTCTATTACAACAATGTAATGCTATTGTCATCTCATTCGATAGTTCGCCCACTTGATTCCCTATACAATGAAGACAAGAAATAAAACAAAGGAGCGTACACATGATGAAAAAATTTTTAGAGGTTGTAGGTGCTATATTTTTAGCTTTCGTAGATGGGAAAAAAGTTGCAATGGAATTGAATGAAACACCTGAACAACCACGTACAAAAAGAAAAGAATCACCAAAACAAATACAAGCATTAAAAGCTGTCCTACACACGTAAAAAACCCTTCACTTTTCTTTTCAAATGAAGGGTTTCTTTTCTATAGTGTAATACTTTCTCCAGCTTCTAATACTTTCCCTGTACAATTTTGTAGCTTTTCTACAAATTGATATGGATCTTGTTCAATAACTGGGAACGTATTGTAATGCATCGGTACAACAGTTTTCGAATTAATCCATTTTGCCGCTAGTACAGCATCTTCTGGTCCCATTGTGAAATTATCACCAATTGGTAAAAATGCTAGATCAACTTTATTTAATTCCCCAATTAACTTCATATCAGAGAATAGTGCAGTATCTCCTGCGTGGTACACTGTTTTCTCTTCTGCTGTAAATAAAATACCTGCTGGCATACCTGTATATGTAATCGTCTTATTTGCTTCATCAATATAACTAGAGCCGTGGAATGCTTGTGTAAACTTCACTTTTCCAAAGTCAAATTCATGTGAACCACCAATATGCATCGGATGTGTATTTACACCTTGCCAACTTAAAAATGTTGCTAGTTCAAATGGCGCTACAACAACTGCATTATTTTTCTTCGCAAGTTCTACTGTATCTCCAACATGATCACCGTGTCCATGCGATAAAAGGATTGCATCCACTTTTACATCTTCAGCTTTTAAATCTGTTTTCGGATTACCTGTTAAAAACGGGTCAATTAAAATAACTTTTCCATTCGCCTCAATTTTCACAACTGAATGTCCATGATAAGATACTTTCATTATTACATTCCTCCCCTATTCACATTCTCACTTTTTATTCTACATGATTTCTCTATTCCCTGTCTTTTCTAACATCTATTTACTTGTCATAACGCTTTCTTCCGAGTTAAAGTTATATTTGTAATTAAATATCTCGGGGGTGCCAATCGATGAATGCTAGATTAGAAAATTTAATGCAATGGCTAAAAGAAAAAAACGTAGAAGCTGCGTTCTTAACTTCTACACCGAACGTCTTCTACATGACGAACTTCTACTGTGAACCGCATGAAAGATTACTTGGTATGTTTGTATTCCAAGAAAAAGAACCTATTTTAATTTGTCCTAAAATGGAAGAAGGTCAAGCACGTAACGCTGGCTGGGCACATGAAATTATCGGATTTACTGATACTGACAGACCATGGGATATGATTGCAAAAGCAATTAAAGACCGCGGCATCAATGCAAATGCAGTTGCAATTGAAAAAGAACATTTAAACGTAGAGCGCTACGAAGAATTAACGAAATTATTCCCAAATGCAGCTTTCAAATCAGCTGAGGAAAAAGTTCGCGAACTTCGTTTAATTAAAGATGAAAAAGAACTTTCTATTTTACGCGAAGCAGCTAAAATGGCGGACTACGCTGTTGAAGTTGGTGTAAATGCAATTAAAGAAAACCGTAGCGAGCTAGAAGTATTAGCAATTATTGAACACGAATTAAAAACAAAAGGCATACATAAAATGTCATTTGATACGATGGTATTAGCGGGTGCAAACTCTGCTCTTCCACACGGTATTCCTGGTGCAAACAAAATGAAGCGCGGTGATTTCGTACTATTTGATTTAGGTGTAATCATTGAAGGTTATTGCTCTGATATTACACGTACAGTAGCATTCGGCGAGATTTCTGAAGAACAAACTCGCATTTACAACACTGTACTTGCTGGACAACTACAAGCAGTTGAAGCATGTAAACCAGGTGTTACACTTGGCGCAATCGACAACGCTGCTCGTTCTGTTATCGCAGATGCAGGTTACGGTGACTTCTTCCCGCACCGCCTTGGTCACGGACTTGGAATTAGCGTACACGAATATCCAGATGTAAAAGCTGGCAACGAGTCTCCATTAAAAGAAGGTATGGTCTTCACAATCGAGCCAGGTATTTACGTACCAAACGTAGGTGGCGTTCGTATTGAAGATGATATTTACATCACAAAAGACGGATCAGAAATTTTAACGAAGTTCCCGAAAGAATTACAATTTGTAAAATAACAAAAAAGGCAGCTTGGTTGCTGCCTTTTTCTATTTCTCTACTATTTCAAATTTCTCTACAATCATTTTTGCTGGATAACTTTCAAGTATTTGAGAAAACCATACTTTTATTTTATCCCCTGTTTTTAACTGTTTATATGCGTCTTTGTCCTTAAAGCTCAAGACTATATGTGATGGATGCTCTTTATTCATTTGTTGTTCTATATAATGTTGCAACTCTACTTTTGTTTCAAACGTTTTATCATCGGCAAAAAACACCGTGTCATTTCTTAATATGATATACCCTTCTTTAGGTACTTTTTTTACCTCTACTTGTTTTGTAGTGCAAGCTGATAATATGATTAGAAATACACTTATAAACATTAATTTTTTCATATGCCTATTCATTTTTAACTCCTTACTCTAGGCTATTTCAAATTTAACACCATCTTCTCCTCATACTTATCATCCCATTTAATCAAAACCTCTATCGGTTCATCTTTAGATAAAGGCGCACAACTTACACAAGATGATTTCATTTCAATCTTTGCTCCTTTATGATTTTCTGACGTTTGTGTCATTGTGCTAAAGGCTCCATTAATAGCAATCTCTAAATTTTTAAATTCTGTATTCCCATCTCCGCCTTTGTACTGAAACGTAAACACTCCATCTTCACTGTCGTCCTTAATATGGCCCTTATATTGTCCCGTCCAACTTTTGCCCTCGCTAGAAAAAGTAACATACCAAATCGAACAACTCCCTAAAAAGAAAATACTAATGAAAAAGAATAATGCTCTCTTCATAATGCCCCCTCCATTCAAAAACACTTATTTATCCCGTATTAACGGACAGTAAGATCCCCACATCAAAATTCGGTGAAAGCAAAGAAGTTAGGTGGGGAATCCCCCACTGATTAAAGTTTCACTTCATTGCCTATTCCTTCCTTTTATTATACTATTTAAATACAGAATTTTCTAAAATAGGAGGGTTTATATGTTACAACAACAATTAGAAGAAATTCGTAATAATAATTACATACTGGATAACACACTTAACATTGATTCTTTAAGTTCTAATATGCTTGAACATATTGGCGATACTGATAGCTATTTAAGGGACAAACTCATCTACTCTACTTTTTATCATCTCATCAAGAAGGACTACCTTTCACACACACAATTACAGAAACTATTATTAGAAAGCATCGGTGAAAAATATTTATTGTATAAAATTCATTCAGATGACGAAGATGCTGTATTTACTCGCGCATTTACCACCTTATTAATTGCGCTCATTATAGATGCAGATACAAATCATAATTTCTTATCACAAACTGATATTTCAAATGTAAAAGATCAATTAATTCTATATATGAACAATGAACATGATTTCCGCGGATATGTTCCAGACCACGGCTGGGCACATAGTATCGCTCATGCTTCCGATACATTTGAGGCGCTTGTTCATAATCCTAAACTAGAAACTTTACATTACGAAGAGATATTAAAAACTTTGTTAAACAAAGTTTTTGTCCATTCTATCTACTACAAATATGAAGAAGACGAGCGTCTCGTTTATCCGATTGTCGCAATGCTGCAAAATGACCTAAAAGAAGAAATACTCATATTAGCCCTTCGTGACTTAGCAGCTCAATTACCGGTCCAAAAACAAGTACTACCTATTGAATCGTACGAGTTTCTATATGGAAATACAAAATCTTTCTTACGTAGCTTATTTTTCAGATTACGTACAATGTCTATATGTAAAGAAACTGAATACGAAATTGAAAAATTGCTACAAGAGCTTCCAAAATATTATTAAAAAAGAAGGCCACTCAAAAAGTGCCTTCTTCTATTTCACTAATATTTAATTGAAATTTCACGATCCAAACTGAGAAAAGGTGGACAAGAAGCGCAAACGCCATACATGCTCCACTTAAAAAAGTTAGTATAGGATGCGAATACACGTGCCCCAATCCATAGGATATCGCCACGAAAAACATTGTTATGTAAATATAAATTGCTCCATGTATTTGCCTCATATAAACCTCCTTTTCCCATATTATAACATAAATTTTCTGATTATTCACATTAATTACTTGTAATCAATATTTCTCAACTGTTACACCTCTTACAGCAGCCTTAATATACGGTGACCCTTGTAAACTTTGTAAATCCTCTGTTTTTCCTGTTACGACTATACCGTATATTGGTAAGTCTTTTGGTTTGGTGTTTTTTATTTCTTTATCCCGCATTAACGGGCAGTAAGACCTCACATCAAAATTCAGCGGAAGCAAAGAAATTAGGTGGGGGGCGGACTGCCCGTAAAAGCCCGATTGGTGAGGGCTGATAATCAGTGGGGGATGAACCACTCCACTGATTAAAGTTTCACTTTATAGTTTATCCTAAAATATTCTCGATATCCCTCTTTATTTTCACTTAAAGATATTCAAATGCAGCTTTTATAAATTTTTTCATAATAAAAAGCACATCCATTTTGATGCGCTTTTCACATATATTTTAGTAAAATATGAATCATTTTTTTGAAGCAAAAACTCCCACTCCTCTCTCCCCATACTATCGTTATGACTTAGTTGCCATAATAATTGAACGAGGATAGAACTCCAACTTTTCATAAAACGATACAGCTTCATTTCCATACACTACTGTTAATTCAATTTCATCTATCTTCTTCGCTTTAAACCATTCCACTGCACTATTCATTAATTTTAAGCCAAATCCGTTTCTTCGGTATTTTTCATCAACGAATAAAACTTCAATCTTTCCGCTTACACTTTTACTATACGCTATACAAAACCCTAATATATCATCTGTTTCCGCCTCAACTAATAATTCAATTCTATATTCTCCGTAATTTGAATTCTGTTTATAATTTTCAATACGTTCCTCAAATGTCATTCTTGGATAATCACCAGAAAAATGTTTTGATTTATTATTATGATATTCATGTAATTTATTTAAAGGTTCTCTTATTATTTCTATTTCACCGAGAGTGATATATTTATTACTAATTTTCATCCTACAGCATCTCCAATAATATATATTCCAACAAAAAAGAAGATCATTTTACGGTTATAAAATAACAATCTATTATTTCATCGCTTCCTTCACAACATCTTGAATCATAACAACTTCTGTTTTCATATCAATAGACGGTGCTTCTTCATCGATACATTCATACCAAAATGCTAAGTGCTTTTTATCAATTTCATGATGCGAATTTTCGACAAAAATACCACCTTCTCCTTGCACAGAATACCAATATAAGTACTCTTCTCCATCTCTTATTTCCCGGAAAATTGTCTCAACGTACATTTTTTCGTCGTTTAATGTCAAAAGCACTTCTTTCAAATTGTCATTAAGAAGCTGCATCCATTCATCTACTCGATGACTCTTACCAGGCTTAACTTTAAATCTTGTTAATTCTACATTCATTTTTATTCCCCCGTTTTCTTACGTACAAACAAACTATATTCTATTGGATGATAAAAACTTAATTTACTAGCTAATTTTCGCGAAGGAATATTGTCTACATAACAATCCCAGCTCGGTATAATGTCATTTTGCATGCAATGTTCAATGAACCTTGTCGCAACAGCTTGAGCTAATCCTTTCCCTTGATGCGCTTCATGTGTTGCAATATCTATTTCAGCAAAACCATTCCCGTTAAATATTGAGACACATTCAGCTACAATTATCCCATCTTGTTCTATACAAAATCCAAAACCACTGTTCAAAAACGTTTCTTTTGATCCCCAATACTCTTTGTAGTACTCCTCTTTAAATTCACTGCTGCGCTCTATATCTCTTCTATCAATACGCTTCACTTCATATGTATTTTTGTTAAAATCTCGTTGACTCTCTTCAAAGGTTACGCTTTGAAATTTCATTCGCGGGATGTTCCGAAGTACATTACTAAAACGCTCTTCTATCATCATTTCCCACTCTTCACTCGAAGTGAACAGTGTAAATCTCTTCTCTGTTTTTTCAATAGCCGTTTTTAAATATGAAAATAACTCTTCGTTATAATTTTGATCATCCGTATCACCAAATAAATAATAGATACCATTAGCTGTAATAATTAATCCTGCTGTTAATTGCCCGTTTATAAAAACCTCACCATCTATCATTTGATCACATACCGCATAAGCAAACGTCGTCGTTCTTGTATTACCTTCTAAAACCGGAAGAACTTTTCTATAATCGGCTACAGATAATTTTTTCATAATTGCTCCACTTTAATCGTATCAGCCTCTATATGTTCAAAACAAAGATTTACCGTTCTCTTTAATGCTCTTGTTCTATGAATCGTACATGCTGGAATTAAAATAGAATTATTTGGCTTTAAAACCGCTGTTTCTCCATCTTCAAAATCAATAAGTAATTCTCCCTCTAGCACAATAAATAATTCATCCGAATTAGAATGATAGTGCCAATCATATTCACCAGTAAATACAGCGATTCGTAAACAATGACTGTTTATATTTGAAACGACGAAGTTTTTATGTTGATCTTGAATGTCTTTTGTTAATTCTATTAAGTTCACAGTTTCCATATTTCATCCCATCCTTTCGTTAGTCGTTCTTCTGAAAAATTAACTTAATCTCCACCATCACTTGAGCTACTACAATCACTGCTACTGTAGTGACCGAATCCACTTGATGAGCTTGAAGCGTATGAAGATTTTTTGCTTCTTTTTCTATCTTTTTTACTTTCATGACTAGGCCATACTGTAGCAAAGAGTATAACGAATAAGGCTAATTCTATTACAACAAGTATAAATTCTAGAATGCTCTCAATAATATTGGGAGTTATCCCAAAACTGTAAAACACTCCAAATGAATACATACACAAAATTACATACAGAGCCATACAAATATACCGGAATGTTTTTTCTATCATAATGACTACTTTTTGTGAAAAAGGTATGTTCTGTTCCTGTTTTTTCTTTATGTACTTTTGTCTTTTAGCTTGCTTTTGCTTCCTTTTTTTACTCCCCATTGAATCCCCTCTTTTATTATATAATTCTAAATTATCATAATAAAAATCGATTTACACCAATAAATAACAATTATTCACATGTTATTTCCCCATATAAAAAAGACCCTCCTTATGAAAAGGAAGGTCTCAAATGTATTTCTATTATGATAAAGCAGGAGCTTTTTCAAGTAACTCTTTCGCATCAGCGTATTGTAAGCCGTGAGCTTCTGCAACTGCTTCGAATGTTACATATCCATCTAATGTGTTAATACCTTTTAATAATGCAGAGTTGCCTAGGCAAGCATCTTTATAGCCTTTGTTAGCAATTTGTACTGCATATGGTACTGTTACGTTTGTTAATGCAAGAGTTGACGTACGTGGAACCGCACCTGGCATATTAGCAACTGCATAATGAACAACGCCATGTTTTTCGTAAGTTGGGTTGTCATGAGTTGTAATACGATCAGTTGTTTCGAAAATACCACCTTGGTCAATCGCAATATCTACAACGACAGAACCTGGTTCCATTGATTGAATCATTTCTTCAGTTACAAGTTTTGGCGCTTTTGCACCTGGAATTAATACTGCTCCAATAACAAGGTCAGATTCTTTAACAGCTTCTGCAATGTTGTATGGATTAGACATTAATGTTTTTACTTGGTTACCGAAAATATCATCTAATTGACGAAGACGTTCTGCACTTAAGTCAATGATTGTTACATCTGCACCTAAACCTACTGCAATCTTAGCTGCATTTGTACCAGCTTGACCACCGCCGATGATTGTTACTTTGCCGCGTTTTACCCCTGGAACGCCTGCAAGTAAAATACCTTTACCGCCTTTGTTTTTCTCAAGGAATTGTGCACCGATTTGTGCAGACATACGACCAGCTACTTCACTCATAGGTGCAAGTAATGGTAAAGAACGATTGTCTAATTGTACTGTTTCGTATGCAATTGATGCAACTTTGTTATCGATTAATGCTTTCGTTAATTCTGGTTCTGGAGCTAAGTGTAAGTATGTGAATAAAATTAAACCTTCACGGAAATAGCCGTATTCACTTGCTACTGGCTCTTTTACCTTCATAACCATATCTTGATTCCATGCTTCTTCAGCAGTTTCTACAAGTTTCGCACCAGCTTGTACGTATTCTTCATCCGTAAAACCAGATCCTAAACCTGCTCCTTTTTGAACAAAAACTTCATGACCATTTTGTACTAAATGTACTGCTCCCGCTGGCGTCATTGCCACACGGTTTTCATTGTTTTTAATTTCTGTTGGAATACCGATACGCATGATTAGTTCCCCCTTGAGTTATGAAATGACCCCTGAATCATTTTTTAAAGCGCTTTCTACGCTCTTATATTTTAACATAATATCTCAATATTTGACAAAAAAATAATACAAGTTTTCCGATAGATTTAATTTTATATTAAAAGACAGTATTATCCGCACCTCTCAGCACAATGGATAAACTGTCCAATTATTTGAAACTTCATCTTATTTTATTCTATCGATGTCTATGAATAACATCCACTGCACCAGTCACTTCAATAATTGTACCGGTAATCATATCGGAATCGTCCTCACATAAAAACGAAATGGTTCTTGCAATATCTTCACCTGTTCCAGATCTACCAATCGGTGTGTTATGCTCTTTTAGCTGACGTGCTTCTTGAATAGTTGCCTCTTTCATATCGCCAATAATATCACCAGGACATACCATGTTCGCAGTAATACCATACTCCGCTTCTTCATAAGCAACTGTTTTCGTTAATGAAACAAGTCCTACTTTGGCCGCTGCAAAAGCTGAACGATAAATCCATCCCGGTGCACTATCCGCCCCTTGAAATCCGTAATTAATAATACGGCCAAAGCTCTGTTTTCTCATGACCGGAACGACAAGTTTTAATAAATGAAATACCGCTGTTAAATTTCCCTGAATCATTTCATTCCATTCATCTTCTTCATAATCAACTAACTTTTTTCGTTCAAATACATATGGACCAGCATTATTAATTAAGAAATCAATTTTGCCAAAACGGCTTATCGCTTCTTCTACTATTTTATGTAAATCTTCCTTTTTCGTGACATCCGCTTGCACGAATTGTAGACGCTCTTCCATATTTTTATATGTTTCTTTCAACTTTTCCATAGCCGTGATATCGCTATGATACGTTACTGTTACTGAATATCCTTTAGCCAATAACTTTTCTGTTACTTGCTTTCCTAAACCTTTCGTACCGGCTGTAATGAGCGCGTGTCTCACAAACATGCCTCCTTTTAAATTGCTATACTTCATATGTAACAAGTTCTCGCTCCAATTACAACTAAAATGAATTGAAACAGAGTTTTCAAAATTCTGTAACGTTTCTGGCAAGCACGTTACCAAAATTTGTTTTATAATTAAGTTGTAAACAGTTATAAAACAGATTGGGAGGAATTTACTATGAATAATACATATACAAATATTTTAATCGCGGTGGATGGTTCTAAAGAAGCAGAAAAAGCCTTTAAAAAAGCAATTCAAGTCGCAAAGCGCAACAATGCAACATTAACAATCGCTCATATCGTTGATGTAAAAGCGTACTCAGCAGTAGAGGCTTATAGCCGTGCAATTGCTGAACGTGCAAATCTATTTGCAGAAGACTTATTAGAAGACTACAAAAAAACTGCGCTTGAAGCTGGTCTTGAAAAAATTGAAACTGTATTAGAATTTGGTAACCCTAAATCTAAAATTTCAAAAGAAATCGCTCCAAACCATAAAGTAGATTTAATTATGTGTGGTGCGACTGGTTTAAATGCTGTTGAACGCTTCCTAATCGGTAGCGTCTCTGAACATATTATTCGCTATGCGAAATGCGATGTCCTTGTTGTTCGTGGTGATGAGGAGCAAGGTGATCTTTAATTTATAGATAAAACACCAAGTCCACATGGGCTTGGTGTTTTTCATTTCACATATTTCACTATAAATACAAGACAAGCCACAATAACAACAGTAATTGCTAATACATAGGGAGGAAGAAACTTCAAAGACCATAATGCCATCATAATCGTCGCAACCGTTAAGTATGCTTGCTTTGCATCTTCTGTCATTTTTTTACGAAGTAAGAAGACGGACAAATAGCCAATTGGCGGCGTAATGAAACAAAGAACATATATGATTTTTGATTTTAAATACCATTTTTGTTCTCCAAGTTTCTTTATATCCCCTTCTATTCTCTTATGCTCTTGTTCTTTCGCTTCTTCTACAAGCGGATTTTCCTCTTCTCCTCGCTTTTCTTTCATATAAGGAAGAAAGTGCATAAAAAAATAGTATGCGAATACGAACGCTCCAAATCCAATATTTAATCTTTCTAATGGAATATGCTCACTAAAAAAAGCAGCAGTAAGCACTAAAGACAAACAGTACGTCATCATCCAAAATGAACGTTTTCTCTTTTTCCGTTCCATTTCTTTTTTATCTTGTACATGTTTTCTTTTCGAAAGCCATATTGAAATACAGCAATCTACTAGAAATAGAGAAAAAATAAATATCGCAACATGTACTGTTTCTACATTTCCAAATGAAAATACGTTTGGGAATGCAACATACAATACAATTAGCGTGTACAAAATTAGCCCTATAAAATAAAGTGAAACTTTAATCAGTGGGGGGTTTTGTTCATCCCCCACTGATTATTAGTTGAACCAATCGGGCTTTTACGGGCAGTTGATCCCCACCTAACTTCTTTGCTCTCGCTAAATTTTGAGGTGGGGGTCTTACTGCCCGTTAATGCGGGATAAATACGTCTCATTTTCCATTCCTTTCTTATTTCCTAACTTTAGGTTAACATACATTTTTTAGAAATAGACGGACAAAATATATATGTTAAAAAAGGAGGATGCTATATGAATGATTCTGAACGTATTATTTTAGATGTGAACGGGAAAGAGCTCGAAATGTTAGATACACTCCGTACACATTTTAAAGAAAAACATGGTGTGGAACTAAGTAATGGTGCATTACTTAGAGATTTGATGGATATTGAGTATATTCGAATTACGGAAGATCGACATAAGTATGATTAACTTTAAGTTATAAAAATCACAAAAAAGGTACGCTTCTCTCTACTAAGATTCGCGTACCTTCTGCCCTATAAATCAACTTCCAACAAACTCTCCAACTAATCCTTTCGCCTTCTCCAAAGCTTTTTCAATTTGCTCAAACCCTGTCCCGCCAGCACTGTTACGACGCTTTACAGCTGCATATGGTGAAAGAACTTCATACAAATCTTCTTCAAATAATGAGCTCATTTCTTTATATGTTGCAAGTGGTACATCTACTAAGTAAATTCCTTTTTGTGTGCAGTGTAGCACTAGCTTCCCGACAATTTCATGAGCTTGACGGAATGGTAGTCCTTTACTTGCTAAATAGTCGGCAATTTCTGTTGCGTTTGAGAAATCTTGCGTTACAGCTTGCCCCATCTTTTCTTTGTTGACAGTCATCGTTTCTAGCATGCCTGCCATAATATGAAGGCATCCTTCTACTGTTTTTACTGTATCAAACATTCCTTCTTTATCTTCTTGTAAGTCTTTATTGTAAGCGAGCGGTAATCCTTTCATGACTGTAAGTAAACTAAATAAATTACCGTACACTCTGCCTGTTTTACCACGAATTAATTCCGCCATATCCGGATTTTTCTTTTGTGGCATAATGCTGCTTCCCGTTGCGTATTGATCGCTCATTTCAATAAATTGAAACTCTTGGCTACTCCATAAAATAAGTTCTTCGCAAAAGCGTGATAAGTGCAACATGAGCATAGATGAGTTACTTAGGAACTCCAGTATGAAATCACGATCGCTTACTGCATCTAAACTATTTTCATAGATTCCATTAAATCCAAGAAGCTCCGCACTATATTCTCGGTCAATCGGGAATGTTGTCCCAGCTAATGCTCCTGCTCCTAATGGTGAAATGTTAATGCGCTTTAATGAATCTTCATAACGATTCACATCACGCTCTAACATCCAAAAGTAAGCGAGAATATGATGAGCAAATGAAATTGGCTGCGCACGCTGCAAATGCGTATAACCAGGCATAATGGTTTCAATATTATTTTCTGCTTGATGAACAAGAACAGTTTGCAATTGTTTTGTAGCTTTTATAATATGTTCTACTTTTTCTTTCAAATATAAATGCATATCAGTCGCTACTTGATCATTACGGCTTCGTCCTGTATGAAGTTTCCCTCCTACTTCACCGATTTGTTCAATTAACATTTTTTCAATGTTTAAATGAATATCTTCCGCTTCGACCGAAAAATGCAATTTATTTTGCTTCGCTTCTTCTAATAAATATTGAAGACCTACCTCGATTTTCTCGGCTTCTTCTTTCGTAACGATGCCTTGCTTTGCTAGCATCGTTACGTGTGCAATACTTCCCTTTATATCTTGATTTACTAATTGTTGATCGAAGGAGATGGATGCTCCAAACTCTTCAACCCACGCTTCCGCTTCTTCCGTAAAACGTCCGCCCCAAAGTTTGCTCACGCTTCCACCTTCTTTTGATTCACTTGGCTGTATACTTTCGTCGGTAAACCAAATAATGAAATAAATCCAACTGCTGCATCATGATTAAATTCATCTTGAGCAGTATATGTTGCTAATTTTTCATCGTATAAAGAGTATTCAGATTTACGTCCTTCTACAATCGCATGACCTTTAAATAATTTTACACGCACTGTACCTGTTACATTCTTTTGCGTTTCTTGTAAAAATGCATGAAGCGCTTGTTTTAAAGGAGAGAACCATAAACCGTTATAAATAAGTTCTGTTATTTTCTGTTCAATCACTGGTTTAAAATGTGCTACTTCTTTTACGTGTGTTAAATCTTCCAACTCTTTATGTGCAGTGATTAACGTCATTGCTGCTGGGCATTCGTATACTTCACGAGATTTAATACCGACAAGACGATTTTCTACGTGATCGATACGTCCAACGCCATGTTTTCCAGCAAGTGCATTTAACGTTTTAATTAATTCTGCAAGTGAATATGCAGTACCATTCAAAGTCGTCGGTACACCTGCTTCAAATCCGATTTCTACAAACTCTGGTTTATTCGGTGTATCTTCTAATGCTAATGTCATCTCATATGCCTCTTCTGGTGGTGCTGCCCATGGATCTTCTAAAATTCCACATTCGTTGCTGCGTCCCCATAAGTTTTGATCGATTGAAAACGGGCTATCTAAATGAATCGGAATTGGTACATCGTTTTCTTTTGCATATGCAATTTCTTCTTCACGTGACCACTTCCATTCACGTACAGGCGCAATCACTTCTAAGTAAGGATTTAATGCTTGGATAGAAACTTCAAAACGAACTTGGTCATTTCCCTTTCCTGTACATCCATGTGCAACTGCAGTTGCACCTTCTTGTTCTGCGATTTCTACTAATTTCTTCGCAATAAGCGGACGAGATAATGCAGAGACAAGAGGGTATTTCCCTTCGTATAATGTGTGTGCTTGCATCGCCATCAATGCATATTCATTCGCAAATTCTTCTTGGACATCCACCATATATGATTTAATTGCACCAACTGAAAGTGCCTTTTCTTTCACAAACCCTAAGTCTTTTCCTTCCCCTAAATCTAAACAAAGTGCGATAACATCATAATTCTTCTCTTGTAACCATTTAATTGCAACGGAAGTATCAAGACCTCCGGAATATGCTAATACAACTTTTTTCTTCTCCATTTTGCATCCCCCTAAAGAATAAATATTCATTTTCTTTTATAATAATTCAAACTTTAACACCTTTTACAAAATGTATCAAGAGTCATTTTCAAATTTTTTCAAACAATTTCGTCGAACTTCTTTCTGTTTTTCTGTACAATATAAGCAGGAAAACGGGGGTGAACTTATGGAAAAGTATTTCTTATACGATAATCATCTAGGAATTGAAATTCCGCATTTACAAGAAGATTGGGAAGATATCCCCGAAAAAATGCAGCATGCTATTTTACTAAAATGGGAACAAATTCGCGGGAAAATTCCTGATCGTATAAAAGAACTTGAGCACTATATTAATACAAAACAACATCATTTAAATAACGAAGAAGACTTCGAAGTTTCTTGTAAACTAAATTCAGAAATTGCCGATCTTGCTTCCATCATTAATGACCTTTGGCTTTGGTATCGACTCACTCAAAATGTATCTGAGGGGAAAGCACACCAATGAAAAAAGCATGCCCCTCAATTACTTTGGGTCATGCTTTTTTGTCGTAACATGATTTACAATATATCTCTTGTGCTGTTTTCGCCAAACACACATCAAATGGACCAACTAATATACTTCTTTCTTTCGGCAACTTTACAAAAGCAACAAGTTCTTCTTCATATTGAATTTTTTTCTGACATGAAACGCATATTAATTCTTTTCTTTTGAACATGTCTTTTAGCATATCTTCACTCTCCCCTTCATCTATCTATATTAATATACTCTCATAATAGTTAAGAGTTGTAAAAAAATGACACATTTCGAATCGAATGATTCATATACTATGTACAAAAGGAGGTCTAAAGCTTATGCGTGCTTTCGTTATTATCGCTTTAACTTTTTTAAGTGTAATTAGTTGGGATGCATTTTTTAAAGATAAAAGTGATGAAAAGAACACAACGGAATAAAACCCTTTTTTTCTTACTTATTGGACAAACCGTTACAAACTGTCCAATCCTCTGAAATAACTTAGGCTTTGCTACAAAAATATTTAAACATAACATTTTTTGTAGATTCCCTCCGTTTATTGTCGGTTTCCATCCGCATACATTTTTTAAAAGTATGATATAATAGTATAAATCTTGAAGGAAGGGATTTTGATATCATGATCGCTCGAAGGAGCATGTGGCATCGTATTGACGAATCATACACGTAGCGTATTTTTCAGCTCAGATACTTTAGTCTAGCGAAAAAAATACGAGAGTGGGGAAATTATGATTGCCCGAAGGATAATTTGGCAAAAAAAAGACTCTTCTTACACATAGCGTTTTGTTTAGGACTTAATTGTTACTAACTAAACAAAACAAAGAAGAGCAGGATTGCTAAATGACGAATCCTACTCCACGTTTTGTTTAGTCGTTTTAAGACTTAAACTAAAACGAAGGTAGGGAGAATTGATGGACGAGAGGATTATTCGTTATTTCTTCAGCGACATATAGCGTAGTTAGTTTTTTCGTAAACTAACTGAAAGCTACATGTGAGCTCGTAGTTAGTTTACAACACAAAAAGGACTACTAACTACGGAAAGAAGGAATAACGATGAGGAACATCCAAAGTCGGCAAATTATTAAAGAAATTTTTATGGTTTTAATCGGTTCATTTATTTTAGCAGCAGCGCTATATCACATTCACTTCCAAAACCACTTAACAGAAGGTGGCTTTGTCGGAATTGCACTATTCATTCAAAACTTTTATGATATTTCACCATCTATTTCAACTGTATTAATGGATATCCCAATTATTTTACTGTGTGCTTCATTTTTGGGTAGAAAAATGGTTGGCTATTCATTCTTAGGTTCTATTTCATTCGGATTATTTTATTCCTTAATGGAAAATTATTCTCCATTTACGGTAGATTTATCAAATAATTTATTTATAGCTGCAATAGTTGGCGGTGCGTTAGCTGGTATTGGACTCGGTTTTATATTGCGATTTGGCGGTGCAACCGGTGGAGACGATATTTTAACAATTGTATTAAGTAAACGAACTCGTTTTACAATTGGGCAAATTTTCTTCGTCTTTGACGCGATTGTTCTTGCGCTTTCATTATATTATTTAAGTTGGACAGAAATTGCTTTTACTATTCTTTCGATTGCCGTACAGGCAAAAACATTGGATTTAATTTATTATCCAAAAACAGAAAAAACAGCAGAAAAGCAGCCAGTATCTGTTCCAATGTCCAAAAAACATGCAACAAATTAAAAAAGCGAAAGGCTTCGGCCTCTCGCTTTTTTTATGCTCTTTTTTCTTTCTCCACTATATGGCGCACTTGATAAAATCTATTTGCAAATTCAGTAACGTTTCTTGTTAAACGATAATTCACTGTAGATCCAATTGCCATTCCAATTACCGGTATACCTTGGAATAATTTACGACGAAGAGCATAAATCGAAAATGTCTTCAAAATTTGTTTTAACACAACCTCAGTAGAAGCTGTTTGCAACACTGCTTCGTCTCCTTCGTAGAAGAACGAATCTTCTTGTTCCAGCTCTTGCAATAAATTGTACCATGCGTATTGCTGAAGTCTTCCTGGTAGTAATGACGCATGAAACACCTTTAACGCAAGCATCATTTCATACGGCTTGTTCACATCATGTCCAAATGATGTGGCAATAAGTTGGACTGCCTTCACATTTAACGCGATCATAACCGGAAAATCCGCCGTTAATAATAATAAACCTCCAGCACCTGTTGCCCCGCCTTGTACAAATGAATATAGACGATGACGTGCTGTTTGCTGCTCTGCTATGTATGTTAATTGATCAATAGATAATGCTTTCAAATCTTCAAGCTGTTCAATCGATTCATCAAATAATCTTGATGTTCCTAAAATCCGATTACGTGCATCTAACTGTGCTTGTGAACTTTGAATAAATGCATGCAAATGAAAGAGCCATCCATCTGCTTTCGTGAAGAATTCTTTTCGCTTTTTCTCAGGTAATTTCGCAACTGTAGTATGTAACCATTTATCAAACACTTTTTGAAAATCGGTCGCTTCTTGCTCAACTAATTGCGCTTCCCATTCTTTTATATTGTCTAAAATGGCTTGTTCTCGCTTCGATCGCATCGTAACAACCACCTCGTTCGATTTTTTTCTATTGTAACATATTTCTGCTTATTCTTTACAAATATGCTTGTATATCTCTTTTCACATACCCTTTATAAGCGACATAAAATAATAGCAAAAAGGATGAGATGCTTCACATGAATCTATCCAATCTAAAACAAAATTATAACGCAGAATTCAGCTTAGGAAAAAACTGCTGGCCTACTTGGGCATTATATCAATTAGAATTATCACCATTTTTTGGTGTTATTGATTTTATGCTAAGTCCTTCATTAGCGAAAGTAAATTTATTATTCCAAAATCGATTTGACCGCTTTTTAAATTAAGAAAATTTATCCTTCATCTCATTTTGGGATGATGATGCAAAATTAAGATGAAGGGACAACCTTTATGAAATTGACTCCTGTCATGACTTTAAAACAGATGTAAACACACCAACTACTTGGCCTTCTTATACAGAAATTAAGTTAAACTACGAACATCGAACTAATCGTTTTCTAACTACAATTGAAACGGCAGAATCCATATTATTTATTCGAACTGGAGGAACATACGAAGAAGCATGTTCCCTAGAACAAATTTCATCTCAAATAATTACACATACATTCTCTGTCCTGTTACTAATTCCTGCCGATATACCAACTATCACTCAAGAAGATTGGGGATTACAACATACTTGCGTTATGAAATGCCCGATTATGGATGTATACCAATACAATGAAGCATTTTGGAAAGACTTATTTGATGGAATTACAGTTAGACCGCACACTTAAATACAGAATACTTTTATCACACCATACATTATAATCTTCCTTATACAAAACAAATAAGGAGTGATTCTATTATGTATCCACGTGCAAAAGCTTTCGGTCTTGCTGTACATCAAGATCGCCTTCTCGTACAAGAATATTATACAGAAGGCGAAACATATTATCGTCCTCTTGGCGGTTCCATTGAACTTGGTGAAAAATCAGCACATACTGTTATTCGGGAGTTTAAAGAAGAGCTTCATACGGAGATAGAAATCACCAATTATTTAGGTTGCTTAGAAAATGTCTTTCATCTAGATGGGGGCATTGGTCATGAAATCATTCAACTATATTCTTTGCGTTTATTAGACACCTCACTATATGAAATGGAAATATTAAATATACAAGATGAGCAAGCAGTAACGTATGCGAAATGGATTCCTATTAAGGCATTCATTCAGAAAGAAAAAGTATTATATCCGGATGGAATTTTAAAATACATCCAAAAGAAAAAAGACGAAATCCTATAGGATCTCGTCTTTCTTTTTATATATTAACCAATATCTCCAAGACGTAGTACGTCACGAGCAATCATAACTTCTTCGTCAGTTGGAATTACGATAATTTTTACTGGAGAGTGTGGGAAGCTGATGAATGCTTCTTCACCGAATACGTTATTACGTTTTACATCGAAGTATACGCCCATGTACTCAAGGCCTTCTAATACGCGCTCACGAATAATCGCACTGTTTTCACCTACACCAGCTGTAAAGATGATTGCGTCTACACCTTTCATACGAGCTGTGTAAGAACCGATGTATTTGTGGATACGGCTTACGAATACATCAAGTGCTACTTTCGCACGGTGGTCGCCTTCTTCTTCTTTCGCAATGATGTCACGTAGGTCACTAGAGTAACCAGTAAGACCTAACATACCACTCTTCTTGTTTAATACGTTAACTACTTCTTCTACTGTTTGGCCTGTTTTTTCCATGATGTATGGAATTAACGCAGGGTCAAGGTTACCAGAACGTGTACCCATTGTTACACCAGCAAGTGGAGTGAAGCCCATAGAAGTATCGATAGATTTACCGCCTTCTACTGCTGCGATACTTGCACCGTTACCTAAGTGACAAGAAAGTAAGCTTAAGCTTTCAATTGGACGACCTAATAATTCAGCCGCACGCTCAGTTACATATTTATGAGAAGTTCCGTGGAAACCGTATTTACGGATGCCGAATTTTTCATAGTACTCATATGGTAAGCTGTATAGGAATGCAGATTCCGGCATTGTTTGGTGGAATGCTGTATCGAATACTGCTACTGCTGGTACGTTTGGTAATACTTCTCGGAATGCTTTAATACCAACAACGTTTGCTGGGTTATGAAGTGGTGCTAAATCGCTTAATTCTTCGATATCAGCTAATACTTCATCAGTAATTAAAACAGAGTCAGCAAATTTTTCGCCGCCGTGAACAACACGGTGACCGATACCGCCAATCTCATCTAGAGATTTAACGATTCCGTTTTCAGTTAATTTTTTAAGAAGCATATTAACTGCTACTGCGTGATCTGGGATGTTTGTAATTTCTTTTTGTTTTTCGCCATCTACAGTAATAGTGAAGATACTATCTTCTAAACCGATACGTTCTACTAAACCTTTTGTTAATACTGTTTCACTTGGCATTTCAAATAATTGGAATTTTAAGGAAGAGCTTCCTGCGTTAATCGCGATGATTTTTGACATCTAGTCTTTCGCCCCTTTTTCTCTTGGTAGTTGTGTGGATGTTTCCACAAACCGCTCGATTTTATCTAATCAAATTTACTAAATATGAAAACGTTTCATCATTAGCAAATTTTATACTCACGATTTTAATTTAAACATCGTCCGACATATATTTCAAGTGAAAAAATTGTAACACCAAGAAAAAATATATATTACAGATTTCAAAAAAATTCAGTTAAATCTAGTATATATTTAAAAATATGACATATTATATAAAACTGTACTACATGAATCACTAACTCTGTTACATATACCCAGCTTTATTTATGTGTTGCAAACCAAGTATTTAATTGATCCATAATGTTCTCCATCGCCTTCATGTTAGAGAATTTAGGCAACTCCACTAATAACGCCTGTTTTGGCATTGTTACATTAGAGCCTTTCTTTTGGAGAACAAATATACTTTTTGCATTTTTCTCGTTTTTAAACATGGAAACAGGTAGCTGTAATAACCCTTGAATAAAGCATGTTTCTTTAATAAATGCATGTAATTTTGGTGCCTGGTCACTTTCAAAAATGAAGTTTGGTACTAAGAAGAATAAGTACCCGCCCTCTTTCGTATGTTTCACACTTTGTTCAATAAATAAGTGATGAGCATACGACATTCCTTCATCTGCTTTTAATTTATATTCACTGGCACCGATTTCGTTTGGATAGTAACCAATCGGTAAGTCTGAAACGACTGCATCAACTGGATCGATATAAAGTGGTGCTAGTCCATCTTGATGGAAGAATTCGATTGCATGCTTCTGTAAATTTGCATTTACTAAAGCAAGTTTAATTAGCACTTCATCCACTTCCACACCAAATCCACTCATTGTTAGTCCTTCTTTGGCGCTATTAAACACTGTAGTCATTAAATTTCCTGTTCCAATTGCAGGATCTAAAACTGTAATTTCGTTTTGACCTTGCATAAATTTATGGAATAAGTAACTCATGAACATCCCAACTGCATCAGGCGTCATTTCATGATTCGCTTGTACGCCTTCTTTCATTCCTTTTAAGATGGCTAACTGAAATGCTTTACGAATTTCTTCACCTTTATATGTTTCTTCATTAAACGTACTATATTCACGATTCAGCCTTTCAATTGCCGATTCGGATAATTCCTCTTGTAAAATCGCTCCCTCAAACAAGTTATCACCTGTTTCTACAAGCGCCTCTAAATATGTCACATCTAATTCTTTACGTAAAACTACCGCAGAAGAATCAAAAATAGAAAATAATGTTTCCACTGTCTGACTCACGTACATTCCTCCTTCTCTCTTTTACACATAACTTATATCATACCACAAAGTGATTTTTTCCAAAAAGAAAAAGCGACCTCCTGTAAAGAGCTCCCTCTCAAGTTATATATGAGAAAAAACGACCTCTTTATAAGAGGTCATTTCCTTCACATTACTTTGCAGATTTAGCTGCTTCTAATGCTGCTTCATAGTTTGGATGGCTTGTACCTTCGCCTACGTATTCTACGTAAACTACTTTGTCATTGCTATCTACTACGAATACTGCACGAGCAAGTAAACGGAGTTCTTTCATTACTAAGCCGTAAGCTTCACCGAATGAAAGGTCACGGTGGTCAGAAAGTGTTACAACATTTTCTAAACCGTTTGCTGCACACCAGCGTTTTTGAGCGAATGGTAAATCAGCGCTAATTGTTAATACTCTCGCGTTTTCAATACCTGCTGCATCTTGGTTAAAACGACGTGTTTGTGCATCACACACACCTGTGTCGATTGAAGGTACAACACTAATTAATTTTACTTCGCCTTTGTATGTTTCTAAACTTACTGGAGATAAGTCGTTTGCTAATACTTGGAAGTTTGGCGCTTGATCGCCAACTTTAACTTCTGTTCCAACTAAAGTCATTGGATTACCTTTAAAAGTTACGTTTGCCACTTGAAAATCCTCCCTTATTTAAACAAAATATGTACAATGTAAATGATAGTTTGTCCCTATCGATAATGCAAATAAAATCGCTTTATTTACAAAAAAATAAAAGAAGCTAACCTATTGATTAGCTTCTTTATTCGTTAAATTTGAAATTCAGGATCATCTTCTTTTCGTTTATCCATCATTTCTTTCACTTTATCAACAGCTTGTGGCGCTAATTCAATTATTTTATCGATGACGTGTGTTTGTTTATCTAAGTGCAATACTTTCACACCATCTCCGTTTATAACAAGAAAGGCAACAGGATTAATAGAAACTCCTCCACCACTTCCCCCGCCAAATGGATGACGGCCTGAATGTTCTACTCTACCAAATTCACTTCCACCAGCAGCAAATCCGAAACTTACTTTCGAAACAGTAAGAATTACACTTCCATCTGCCGCTTTAATTGGGTCACCAACAATTGTATTTACATCAGTCATTTGTTTTAAATGCTGCATTGCTGTTGTCATTAAACCTTGAATTGGATGGTCCATTCTATATCCCCCCTATGCTTGAACAGATTTTTCTGTCATACCAGATTTTTGCTGCCTCATAAATATGAGCAATTTCATCGCTGTTTTTATAGTGCGGAATATACGAAAAGATGCTGTTAACTCGCATCTTGATGCAAATCCCTTCCCTTGAAAAACAGGAGTAATTTCAAATTCTGGTACATCGACAATATGCATATATTGTCCGACAACTCCAGCAGCCATACCTTTTGTCCCCCATGCATATCCAGTGACAATTCCAGTACTAGCTGCGTCGCCTGCTCCAATTTGCGTATGCCATTTCCAACCATTGATTTTCACTCGTTTGAGAAAATCTTTAACGATAGTATGAACTTTTTGAAGCCTTTTTATCAGTTCCCCAATACTGTCAAGTTGCGCCATAATTTTATTATCTAGTCCGCCGTCCTCTTCAGCTTTTTCGATTTTCTGTCCTGTCTTTTTCTGCTGTTTTTCAATTCTTTCCAACACATCAAATGTATATCGAATCATCCATATTTTCACTTGAAATAAACATTGCTTTTCCATTTCTGAATATAAAAATGTCACCTTAAGCGATATTTTCGACAATAGTATAAGCAAAATAAAAAGGAGAAGAATTATTATTCCAATTACGAGCCACTTCATACGTATCATCCTTTCACTCCATACCCATTATCGACAAGTTTATTCATCGTTAAACAGAGTTTTATAAGATTGAATATAAAAATTTTTCTAAAAATAAAAAGGTATTTTGACAATTTATATCGAAATATATTATTTGAACATATCATCAGGGAACGGACTCTAATGATATGCAGCACGAAAAACAGAAAATTTAACTGCAGTGGAGGGATACATAATGGCAGATCGTCGCAATTTATTTTTCTTTTATGGTGATGACAAAGCAACGCTCGTTGAAAAAATGAAACCAATCTATCGTATTTTAGAAGAGAATGGATTTACCATATTAGATCATCCAAAAAATGCAAACGCTATCGTCAGTGTTGGAGATGATGCAACCTTCTTACAAGCCGTTCGTAAAACTGGTTTTAGAGAAGATTGCTTATACGCAGGGATTTCTACGAAAGATGAAACTTCGTTCTACTGCGATTTTCACATTGATCACATTGATACAGCCCTTCAAGAAATTACAAAAAATGAAATTGAAGTGCGCAAATATCCAACAATTCAGGTAGATGTAGATCATGGTACATCTTTCTATTGTTTAAATGAGTTCTCATTACGTTCTAGCATTATTAAAACATTCGTTGTAGATGTTCACGTTGATGATTTATACTTCGAAACATTTAGAGGGGACGGTTTAGTAGTTTCTACCCCAACAGGAAGTACAGCTTACAATAAATCATTGCATGGTGCAGTTGTTGACCCACTTATTCCATGTTTCCAAGTAAGCGAACTAGCATCTTTAAACAACAACACTTACCGTACGCTCGGTTCACCGTTCATTTTAAATCACGAACGTACATTAACTTTAAAACTAAGACCAGACGGTAACGATTATCCTGTTATCGGCATGGATAACGAAGCGCTTAGCATTAAACAAGTGGAAAAAGCTGTTGTACGCTTAAGCGATAAACAAATTAAAACAGTTAAATTAAAAAACAACTCTTTCTGGGAAAAAGTACAAAGAACGTTTTTATAGAATTAAAATAACCGCAGAATTATGGAATTCCATAATTCTGCGGTTGTTTATTTCTCTAACTATTAGTTGCTATTTTTGTCGGTAAGTCGATATATTTCAATAATCGCTCATATATTTTTACATACCTTTTCTATAGACAACTTGGCCATCTATTACGGTCATTTCTGCTTGTACTTCTTTCATTTCTTCTGCCTCAATTTCAAAAATATTACGGTCTAATATCGTAAAGTCTGCTTCATATCCTTTTATAATTTGCCCTCGCTTCGCTTCTTTTCCGATTGCATAGGCACTTCCTGTTGTAAATAGAGAAACAGCCTCATATACCGTTAATCTTTCCTCAGGCATATAGCATACATCGTCAATAAAACTTCTACGTGTAACAGCGCTATATATGCCTAAAAATGGATTCACTTGTTCAATTGGTGCGTCAGACCCACCGTTGCAGCGTAATCCTGCTTCCAGTAACGTCTTCCAAGCGTATGCATAACGAAGACGACGCTCGCCTAGTTTTTCAATGACTGACGGGAAATCTGAGGAAAGAAAGACCGGCTGTATATCGATAATAGCCGACAAGTTTTTCATTCTTTCAATCAACTCTTCACGAGCAAGCTGACAATGAATAATACGGTCACGTAACCCTTTTGCTGGTGGATATAATTCGAGTGCATTAATGACATATTCAAGCGATAAGTCACCGATAGTATGAATCGCAACTGGCATATGTAAGTCTCGTGCTTTCTTCACTAATTCTGCAAGTTCTTCACGTGAGAAAATTGCAACCCCATTCGTTTCCTTCGCATCTTCATACGGTTCACTTAATAATGCTGTTCTTCCGCCAAAAGAACCGTCAGAAAAAATTTTCATTGCCCCAAATTCAATATAATGTTCATTTTCATATTCTTTTCGTTCTTGTGCTACTTCATGATGAACGAGCAAATGTGCTTTAAATGGCATTTCTTTTATAACGTGAGAAAACGCATTATGCGTTTTTCTAAAGCCACCATAGTAATTTAAATCTTCCGTATGCCCGCCAACAAGTCCATATTGCCAACAATCTTTAATCGCTGTTTGCAGAGCTCTTTGTAAATAAGCTTCATCAATTTCTGGCTGAACGTGTTTAATTAATTCTTGCCCTTGTTCATATAAAAGTCCTGTTAACTTATTTGATGAATCCCTGCCAATTTTCCCGCCTTTTGGATTTTGCGTCGCTTCTGTTATGTTCGCTTCTTGCAATATGTATGAATTCACCCATGTAACGTGACGACAAACTCGCTTTAATAAAATGGGATGTTCTTTCGAAATTTCATCTAAATCACGCGCATGAACATCTTTCGTATCTGTAAAGTTATTTTCATTCCACCCTTCTCCAATAACCCAAGATCCCTTTGGTGCTTCTTCCACTCGCTTCTGAACAAGAGTAAGCACTTCACCATAAGATGTACAATTTGATAAATCTAGACGGAGTAATCTCTCCCCATGCCCAATAAGATGCATATGGCTATCAACGAGACCCGGAATCATTGTTTTTCCTTTTAGGTCCTGCAACTTAACGTTTGAATATCTACTTTCTAATTCTTCCTTACTCCCAGCATCAACGATTATGCCATTTTCAACATAAATAGCTTCTACTTTTTCATTCTTTTCTCGCATTGTGTAAATGGTGCCGCCATACCAAATTTCTCTCATATATCCCATCTCCTTTATTTTATTGTATAAAAAAAAGCACCATTTCAAAACATGGTGCTTTTCTAAAAATTACTTTTGTTCAGTAGTAGACGTTGTAACTTGCCATTCAATATTAAATTTATCTTTTACTTGTCCGTATGCTGGGCTCCAGAATGTTTCTTGAAGTGGCATGATAACCTCTCCACCTTCTTGTAACTTATCGAATACTTCTTTTGCTTTTTCTGCATTACTAATTTGAATTGCGATTGTTACTTGAGATCCGATTGCATGCCCTTGACCTGGGAATGTATCAGAAATCATAAGATCCGTATTACCAACTTTTAAAGTAGCGTGTAAAACGCGCTCTTTCGCTTCAGCTGGAATCGGGTATTCTGGATTTTCAGGCATGTCACCAAAAGTTTGCATGACTTCTACTTTTGCATCTAAAACCTCTTTATAAAACTGTACAGCTTCTTGCCCACTACCATCTAAAACTAAGTACGGATTAATACCTAAAATCATACGGACACCTCTTTTTAAGTTTATAAAATCGAACTTGTGTTCGTTTTTATATTATCATTGTTTTGCATTTCATTCAACTATTTACTTCACTGTTTTCAAAATTATTTTGACGGAATCTCCATCTCTTGTTTTCTAAGTTCAATACGGCGAATTTTTCCAGAAATCGTTTTTGGTAGTTCATCTACAAATTCAATTTTGCGAGGGTATTTATATGGTGCAGTGAGTTCTTTGACGTGTTGTTGGAGTGTTGGAATTAATGTTTCTTCGTTCTTTTCTATATTCTCTCTTAATACGATAAATGCCTTCACGACACTTCCGCGAATTTCATCAGGACTTGCGACAACCGCACATTCTCTTACGTAAGGATGTTTTACAAGCGCATCCTCTACTTCAAACGGCCCGATTGTATAACCAGAGCTAATAATGATATCATCACCACGCCCTTCAAACCAGAAGTAGCCATCTTCATCTTTCTTCGCTTTATCACCTGTAATATAATAATCACCGCGGAATTGCATCGCTGTACGCTCATCGTCTTTATAATATTGTTTAAAGAGTGCCGGCGTTTCAATGTGAACTGCAATATCACCAACTTCGCCTACTTTAACTGGAATACCTTCCTCATTTACGATATCGACGTGGTTACCTGGCGTTGGTTTCCCCATTGATCCTGGTCTAATATCCATCCCTTTCATTACACCAACAAGTAGTGTATTTTCCGTTTGCCCATAGCCGTCTCTTACTGTAATATCAAAGTGCTTTTGGAACGTTCCAATAACTTCTCTATTTAACGGCTCACCTGCGGATACAGCGCTATGTAACGCCTCTAAATTGTACTGGCTTAAATCTTCTACCTTTGCCATTAATCTATACTCAGTCGGTGTACAACAAAGCACATTCACCTTATTATCGTCTAATAAATTTAAATACGTTTTCGGTTCAAACTTGCCGTTGTACACAAATCCTGTTGCCCCTGAACCGAGAGTTGCTAAAAACGGGCTCCAAATCCACTTTTGCCACCCTGGACTAGCCGTTGCCCATACAACATCATTCTCTTCAATTCCGAGCCAATTCGGGGCGCTTGTACGTAAATGAGCGTATGCCCACGCGTGAGTATGAACGACACCTTTCGGGTTTCCTGTCGTCCCTGACGTGTAAGATAAAAAGACCATATCTTCTTTATCTGTTTTCGCCATTTCTAACATGTCACTTTCTGTTTCTAATGCTGTTTTTAAATTGATCCATCCGTCTACTGACTGCTCGCTCAGGACGAATTTTTGAAGAGATTCCATTGCTTCTATATCATCAAACTGTCCAATGTACGGCTCATAGCTTACTATCGCTTTTACTTCGCCATGTCCAATTCGATATTCGATATCTTTTTTACGCAACATTTCCGAACTTGGAATTACGACAAATCCTGCTTTAATCGCAGCGATATACGTCATGTACGCTTCAATTAAACGCGGCATCATAATAAGGAGCTTGTCCCCTTTTTGTAAGCCACTTTTTATAAAAGCGTTTCCAATTTTATTTGCACCTTGCATTAATTCAAAATATGTAACTTCTCGTCTATTCCCTTTATCATCTTGCCAAATTAAAGCAAGCTTCTCTTTATCGTCTGTATATTTCTCTATTTCTGAAACTAAATTATAAGATGGTGGTGCCAACAATTCCTCTCTCTTCATAAACATCCTCCTTTTTCTTTATGCCTCCCTTATATAATAAAGAATTTTCAGTAAATTTTGAACCCTCTTCTTTTGACAATTTTTTTATGCTTTTGTCGAAATGAATTTATACTAATATGAACAACAAAAAGAAAGAGCGAGAGAACCCGCTCTTTCTAAGCCATCATATGGGATTATTTTTGGTAACCGCCTAATTGTTGCTCAGCTAGTGAAACTAGACGTTTAGTGATTTCACCACCAACAGAACCGTTAGCGCGAGCTGTTGCATCAGCTCCAAGTTGAACACCAAACTCTTGAGCGATTTCGTATTTCATTTGGTCTAATGCTGATTCAGCACCAGGAACCGCTAATTTATTTGTGCTACGTGACATGTTGTATCACCTCCTTGTGAGTATAGAGTGTGATAAACAACATGACTTCATACACGTTTTAGATATGGTAATTTATGGTTTTAGAAAAGTTCTTCAAATTTTTCTTCTTCCGCCACTACTTCAACCGTTTGTAATACCATTGTTTCTTTGTTCGCTACAGCTTCTTCGATTAACGGTGTGAAATCGTATTTCGCTTCAAATCGATTTGCTTTTTCACGCTTCGGCTTCGTCGCCGGGCTAGCTGGTGTGAATACTGTACAGCAATCTTCGTATGGACGAATTGAAATATCATACGTGCCGATTTCTTCAGCAATTTTAATAATTTCTAATTTATCCATCGTAATAAGCGGACGAATAACTGGGTAGTTTGTTACTTCGTTAATCGTATGCATGCTATCTAATGTTTGGCTTGCTACTTGTCCAAGACTTTCACCAGTCGTAATTGCAAGTGCGTTACGCTCCTCAGCAATCTGCTCTGTAATACGCATCATCATACGGCGCATAACCGTCATTGAATAGCTAGATGGGATTTCTTTATTAATCGTTTTTTGCACTTCTGTAAACGGAACAAGGTGCAGCGTTACACGTTTACAGTATTTCGTTAACCCTTGTGCTAAATCGATTACTTTTTGTTTTGCACGCTCACTTGTGAAAGGTGGGCTATGGAAGTGAACTGCTTCCACAGATACGCCGCGTTTCATCGTTAAGTACGCTGCTACCGGGCTATCAATACCACCAGAAAGAAGTACCATTACTTTTCCACCAACGCCAACTGGTAAACCGCCAGCTCCCATGTGCTCACCACACATAATATAACTATAACCACTGCGAATTTCTATACGTACATTCACATCTGGATTATGAACATCTACTGTTATATCCTCTGTATTTTCTAAAATGTGCCCACCGATTTCTGGAAGTAACTCCATCGTCTTCATTGGGAAGCGCTTATCAGAACGATGCACTGTAATTTTAAATGTTTTCACATCATCTTTTACTTGTAAGAAAGCTGCTAATGCACCTTTTTTAATGTCTTCTAATTCTGATGGTACTTTCATCGCTAAGTTAAACTTATGAATACCAAATACGTCTTTCAACCTTTCAGAGATTGCCTCATGATCTTCACCGTTTAACTGGATGTACATACGGTCATGCGTTGCATCAATTTTAATGTTTGGGAACTTTTTCAGTTTGAACTTCACGTTATCTTTTAATGTGCTTACAAATTTAGAACGGTTCTTACCTTTTGTCGTCATTTCTCCGTAACGCACTAAAATATATTCATATGTCATCATATTTCTTTACCTCATCACTTCATATAATTTTGGCATTGTCTCTTTTACAATACCTTCAAATTGTTTTACTTCTTCCATCGTGTTATCTGGTGCCAAACTAATACGAATAGCGCTTGCAGCTGCTGCATGCGGCACTCCCATCGACACTAACACTCTGCTTACTTCATTTGCTTTTGAAGAACAAGCTGATTTCGTTGACACATATACACCGTGTTCTTCTAAAGCATGAACGACTACTTCTGGTTTTAAACCAACAAATGATACATTTAAAATGTGCGGTGCTGCATATGCAAGCGATGTATTAATCGTCACATCTTCCATCTCTTTAAAGAAGCTGACAAGCTCCGCTTGTAAACCTTGCAAATGAGCTACCTTTTCTTTCACTTGTTCCATTGTCATGCGAAGTGCTTTCACCATCGCTACAATGCCAGGTAAATTCTCTGTACCAGAGCGATACTTAAGCTCTTGTTGACCACCTGATAAAATCGGATCTAATCTTACGCCATCACGTATATAAAGAAGACCCGTTCCTTTTACACTGTGGAATTTATGTCCAGATATTGAGCAAAGATCAATATGAGAAGCATATAAATCAAGCGGTACTTTTCCTATCCCTTGTACATGATCTACATGGAATCTTATTTTCGGATGATTCGATAATAACGTTCCAATTTCAGCAACGGGCTGAATTGCTCCAGTTTCGTTGTTCACATGAATAATTGATACAAGAATCGTATCTTCACGAAGTGCTCGTTTTACATCCTCTACCGATACAACACCATGCTCGTTAACCGGTAAATATGTTACATCAAATCCGAGTTCTTCTAATTGCTTATATGCCTCAAACACAGACGCGTGTTCAATATTTGTTGTAATGATATGTTTGCCGCGCGAACGATTCCTCATCGCTATCCCTTTAATCGCAAGGTTGTTCCCTTCCGTTCCACCTGATGTGAAAATAATTTCAGAAGGTTTAACGTGAAGAAGCTGCGCTGCAATCGTTCTTGATTGTGTTAATAGACGCTCTGCCTCTCCTCCAAGCGAATGAATAGAAGAAGGATTACCAAAATATTTCCCAGCAACCGTCACGTACGATTGAAGAGCTTCTGGATATGGCTTCGTCGTAGCACTATTATCAAAATAGATCATCGTTCTTCCCCTTTCAGCGCTATCACATCATATAATCATATCATAAATACGTGTCATTACGCTAAGACTACGCAAAGGTTCCGTTTTATCCCGATTAGTGAATAATAATAATTAGTGAGATACCCCCACTGATTACAGTTTCACTTTACCCCGCATTAACGGGCAGTAAGACTCTCACCTCAAAGTTCAACTAGAGCAAAGAAGTTAGGTAGGAGATCAACTGCCCGTAAATGCCCGATTGGTTCAACTAGTAATCAGTGGAGGATGAATCCCCCCACTGATTACAGTTTCACTTTATTTTGAAACGAATAACCTTACTGTATTCCGCTATTCATTATAGCAACATCGTCTGCAAAATTACACAAAAAAACAAACCCTTTTATGAAAGGGTTTGTTCATTGTCTACATATTCAGCTATTTTTTGAACAACACCAGGTTCAAGTTGCTCTAGTACAGAAGCTGCTTGTTCTAAAGCTGCATCGTATTGATATTCACGGAATAATTTCTCCGCATAATTTAAGCTTTCTGCAAGGCTTTCATCATGACTGCGGTAACGGTTACCGTATTGAATTAATTTTTCAACTAAATACGCTTGTCCAATTAACTCTTCTGTCATTTCAGCTACACCGTTCACAGTTGTGTATGCTTCTTCTAAACTGCTATTTACAGCGTTCATATTTAACGGCTTCACTTCTAATTGTTCATATACAGCTTGCATTGCCATTTGCCCTCTTTTTAAATCTTCCATAATACTCTCTGGAAGACCTGGCAAATTCGACTTTTGCATAAAGCGTTTCGTTTCGAAAATAGTATTTCGCATTTCTTGTAACTTCTCACGCGCTTCAAATTCTTCTTTACGCATCGTTTGCAGCATCTCTTTATATTCTGCATGAAGTACTTTTAACGTTTCACATTGCTCATAAACCTCTTCTAGTTCCTCACGAATAATAGAGAAGGCAATATCTTGTTCAGCAACGCGTAATTGTAGCATTTCAAAACGTTTCGTTAAAATGTGCATTTGCTTTTCAATTACTTTTTGAGATTCAATATCCTTATCTTGCAATTGATAGCTTTGTTTCACAAGTTGTGTTTCTGTTTTCGTTTCAATCGTTTCGATACGTATTTCTTCTAAGTCTTCATAAACAGAAAGTGTTTTTTGCTCCACATAATGTCTCGCATGCACCTCTTGCTCAAGTTGATCATAGAAACCATCTAAACGAGTTTTTAAGTCTTCCACTTTTTCAGCCGCTTCTGTTATATGAAGCTCCTGTATATCCATTAAACATGTGTTTAGTTGTGTCGTCATATCACGAACTTCTTTAGGGATTTCCAAATACTCTAATACATAACCTTGTCTTACCATATCATTATGACCCTGTAATAAATCTTCCAGTTGAACTGGTAGCGTCGCTTGACATTCTACTAATAAATCTGGAATTTGGTGAATAATGATTTCTAAACTTGCTAAACCTTCTTCTAAACTAATAACAATTTCTCTCGCTTTTAAGTAGTCACCATTATCTGTTGCTTCTTCAAAGCTTTTAAATTTATTAGATTCAGCGTCTAGCATCTCTTCGATTTTCTGCTCTGCTGCTCCATACATATGTCTATGAGCAAGAACACTCTTTTTCATACTACGATATGTATCACGTAATCCTTCAATTTCCGAGCTATTTTTCTCATGGCTTTCTAACAATTGCTGTAATTCATTTAAAACACCTGTAATACGATTATCAGCGTCATCTAAACCACTTATGGATTCGTTCATCGCATGCTTTGCTTTTCGGAAGGAGAATTGCGAGGCGAATTTTCGCGCTTGCGCTAAATCTTTGTCCGCTTTCGGAAGGGTTGTTGATACAATTTCATCCCATTCTTCACGCCATTTACCAAACAGTTCTTCTGTTTGACCCGTCATGTTTAAATCTTTTACCCGTTTTAGTTCATCTGCCACAGGTTTATCTTTTATCTCTTGTTTCCACTGCTCCAGTGCTTCAATATCTTTATATGAACGATTTCTTATCACAAGCTCTATCATGAGCAGCACTAGAATAGAGCTTACTACAATGATAACGATCGTCAGGATAGAATCCATGCAAAAAAGCCTCCTAGTTATATCTCTTTTTTTGTCCGTTCCGTTTATGAAATGGAAGGCATTATGTATAAAAAGGGAATTCCCCTATATTTAACAACTAACAATGTACTAATCATACCATGTAATGGCTTGTTTTTGACCTAGTTTTTTTTAAAATTTCATGTTTCTTTCAATGCGATTGTAATCTTTCTCAATATTCCGCCTACCTCAATACCTATCCTCAAATGATTGTAATAACAAACAATCTTTCGTATGAGATACGAAATAAATTTTCCGCATGAGTGGTGGTTCAACAGAAATTACATGTACATTTCCCTGCCTTACAGACTGCTCTACTGCCCTTTCTGGAAGTAACGTGATACCAAGTCCGGCTTTTACCATTGTAAGCATCGGTTGTGCGTAAGATGTTTCCACAGCTATAGTTGGCTTTACACCTATCTCATGAAACATGTTCATAATCATTTTCCTTACATCGCATATTTCTGGATATACAATTAATTTTTCATTTTGCAGCTCTTCTATTTGAATGGCTTTCTTCTCTTTATACGTATGATTATTTGAAACGGCACAAACAATTTTCTCTTGTTGCACTTCTTTTATATACGTAGCACCTTCTACTACGGAATCGATGAACATCGCGTCAATCTCCCGCGCTTTAAATAAATCTCTTAATACTTCCGTATGTCCAATTTGCCACTCTACTTCGAACTCATCACCTAATACATCTTTACATTCTAATATGTAATGCTCTGCTAAACTCGGTAGTATACCAATTGAAAACTTTCGGTTCTCTTGATACCCCCTCATTTCTGTTTTCACTTCATTTATTTGTTCCAAAATCGGTAGCATTCTTTTTATAAATAACTCTCCTGCCTCCGTTAACTCCACTCCTTGCGCAGAACGCTTAAGTAAAGTAACCTCTAAATCCGCTTCTAACTTTTGAATTTGCTTACTAAGCGCTGGTTGAGATATATGTAAAATTTTACTTGCCTTTGATAAACTTCGCGTATGCTTCACTTCGATAAACGATCGTACTGCCTCCAAATCCATCGTACACACCTCTAACAAAAAGTTATAACCGTTATAAGAAATCGATATTTCCTCCTATAAACAATTACTCTTTATACTTATTTCATCAACTTACTATAACGAAATGCAAAGGGGAAAGATACTCTTGAACAAAAAACAAATGCTACTCGGATCCTTTCTATGCTTACTCGCCGTCACTGCCTGGGGATTTATGTTTCCTGTAATGGCAAATGCTCTGCAATTTATCGATCCGTTCTTCTTCACAACGATTCGCTATGGATCAGCAGCTATTATTTTTCTTATTTTGCTATTAATTACTGAAGGGAAGACTTCACTCCGCTTAGAAAAAAGAACACTTTCTCTGTTCTTTTACGGGACAGTCGGTTTCGCAGGATATGGTTTTCTCGTTTTCTACGGACAACAACTTGCTGGACCTTCCGGAGCAATTCATGCAGCTATGATTCAGTCTCTTATGCCACTGATCGCCTTATCACTGCAATGGGTAACGAAAAATCGTCGCCCACAAAACTACACATTTCTTTGTATGTTCGTTGCATTACTTGGTGTTATGCTTGTCATTTCAAAAGGAAATATTCACTTATTATTTGGAGCTGCAAGCCACTTATCGACAAACATATTAATGCTATGCGGCGTTACTTGCTGGGTCATTTATACAAACGGAGGTGCTCGTTTTCAATCCTGTTCACCACTTAGGTACACGACATTAACTTGTTTATTTGGCTCCATTTCACTCATCGTTATTGTTACTTTCTTAACGTACACAAATATAGTTACTATGCCGTCACTGCGTAAAGTTGTGAGCGTTCGTTTTGAGCTCTTTTATATGTCGATTATCGCAGGAGTTATCGCTGTATTTTGCTGGAATATGGGAAATCGCTATATTTCATCTATTAACGGCATATTATTTATGAATTTAGTTCCTATTCTTGCACTGATCGGTTCTATCTTTCGAGGTTATACAGTCGATAAAATTGAAATCGCTGGAGCAACGTTAACAATTATCGCGCTATTATGTAACAATTTATGGCAAAGAAAAATAAACATAAAACTCCCCACCTCAGTTCGTTAGGTGGGGATTCTTCACATATGAACAGCTCTTGGCCATTCATGGTACATATTCGCTTTACATAATGCTTGTTCCATCCATTGCTCAATCTCTTTCGTGTACATTTCTATGAAAAATGTCTCAGACGGGAAAGAATGCAGTACTTCTGATATATATTGTGGATATAAAAACGGCATATTTATCATGCCTTTTAATTGCGTCATAAACATTGTAAATGATACTTTCTGAAATTCTTGTTTTATTTGTCCTTGCCTAATAATTTGCTCTATATAATATCTTTCTTTAGAAAAATAAACGGTCATCACTTCACGAATTAATGTCGTATCAAGCGAAAGCTCTCGGTAGAAGAAACGTGTTAGTTCTCTATTTTCAAATTGATATCGTAACATCCCACGCACCATTTGCACCATCACATCTTTAGTCGACAAATACTCTCTCTGTTCAAACGAAATTTCAATCACATGAATATACCCTTCTAAAAAATCAGTAATAAGCTGTTCTAATAAACCTTGCTTCCCAGCAAAATAATATGAAATATTCGCTACATTCACATCCGCTCGCTTTGCAATGTCTCGCACCGACGTTCCATCATAACCTTTCGTATTAAACAACGATATTGCCGCATCAATTACTTTTTGTTTCGTCTGCTTCATGCGCTCACTTCCTCTCAATGAACAGCTATAGTTTAAATTTCTTGACTTTTAAGACAAATTCCTTTAATTTTCTATCGACAAAGTCATGTGAAATACATCGTATTTTGCTAATATTTTACACATCTCGATAAAAAAGGAGCTGTTTCCATGTTTACTAAAGAAAGTTATGCAGGATCTCGCGTGCAGCAATATGAGACAGTAATTAAACAACTGGATGCGTTATTAACTGGCGAATCAAACGTAGTCGCAAACTTATCAAATGCGTCCGCATTATTAAACCAATTTTTAGATCGCGTTAATTGGGTTGGCTTTTATGTAACAGAAGGAAATCAGCTTGTCCTTGGACCGTTCCAAGGAATGCCTGCTTGCGTACGCATTCCATTTGGACGAGGCGTTTGCGGCGTAGCAGCTGAAACGAAAACAACTCAGCTTGTAGCGGACGTTCACCAATTCCCAGGTCACATCGCTTGCGATAGTGCTTCTAATTCGGAAATCGTTGTACCGATTGTGAAAGAAGGAGCTGTCATTGGTGTACTTGACATTGATAGTCCTGAAAAAAATCGTTTTGATGAAGTAGATCAGCGCTATTTAGAAAAGTTTGTGGAGACACTCCTAAAACATATGTAAAAAGAAAAGAGCGAGTTATCGACTTAGTACGTCCTGTACAAAACCGATAGCTCACTCTTTTTTTATTGATTAACAGTAGATATTTTCTTTAATGCCTGCTCTAAATCAGAAACGATATCCTCCCACGATTCTAAACCGACCGATAAGCGTATTAAATTATCGAAAATGCCCATTTCTTTTCTTAGTTCAGCCGGAATCGCAGCGTGCGTCATCGTTGCTGGATGCTGAATTAATGTTTCTGTATCGCCTAAACTTACCGCAATTGTAATAAAGTGAAGATCATTAATAAACGCTTGCGTCTCTTCTTTTCCGCCTTTTACTGAAAAAGAAATAACACCGCCCCCGCGTTTCATTTGACGAGATGCTAACTCCCCTTCTGGATACCAAACATCTTCTACCACATCATGTTTTCTTAAGAACGATACAATTTTTTCTGCATTATCACAATGACGATCCATTCTTACTGCTAACGTCTTTAACCCGCGTAATAATAACCACGCATCAAACGGCGCCATAATACCGCCGATATCTTTTCGCATCGGGCGAATCTTTTCAGCTAACGCTTTCGTTTTACAAATCGTTACACCCGCTACAACGTCACCATGGCCACCAATATATTTTGTCGCACTATGCACAACAGCGTCACAGCCAAGCTCAAGCGGTCTTTGTAAATAAGGCGAACAAAACGTATTATCAACAATGACAAGTAAGCCATTTTGCTTCGCAACCTGAATCACTTGTTTTAAATCGATTAATTTCATTGTTGGATTAATCGGTGTTTCAACGAAAATAAGCTTTGTATTCGAACGAATTTTATTTTCAATATTAGCCTCTGTCTCCATGTCACAAAACGAATGCGTAATCATAAATTTTTCTTCTAACACTTCTAAAAAACCGTACGTACACCCATATAATCCGTTTGAACAAATAATATGATCTCCAGCCTTTAAAAAACCAATTAAAGTTGCTGAAATAGCTGCCATACCAGATCCGAAGGCAAGTGCCTCTTCTCCTCCTTCTAACACCGCCATACGTTCTTCAAATAATTTCACAGTTGGATTTCCAAGCCGTGAGTAAATATAAGATGGATCCACTCCCGCAAAACTCGCCTCTCCTTGCTGCGCAGTCTCAAATGTAAATGTAGAAGTTTGAAATAAAGGTGGTGTTAAACTTCCTTTATGTTCCTCAGGTGTATAACCGTGATGAATTAACGCTGTCTCCATATGCTTCTTTTTCATAAAAACATCCCCTTTATGTTTTTATCCCGCATATTCACCAATAAAAACTGATGAACGTTTTTACTACATTTTATGTAAGCGTTTTATTTGTGTTTCTATCTCTTCTTTTATATTGTTTTAAATTCCTTCTTATATTAATTTCCAAAATTTATATGCATAAAACAAAAACGTACTCGCTTGACGAAACTCTGGGTAAAAGATATAATAGCGTTTGTGTAAAATAAAAAGGCAGCCTTGTAATGTGAGTTTATCGTTTGTATTTTGTTCCTCTACGGAGGTGTATCTCGTAACTCCCTGCTGCTGGAGCGAAGGTACATGAAAACAAAATGCCCGTAAATATCGATTACGTCTGTTTTTATTTTACGTAAATAAAAACATTTTTAAAGGAGGAGTCAACTATGGCTCGTTATACAGGTCCAGCTTGGAAACTGTCTCGTCGTCTTGGAATCTCTCTAAGCGGCACAGGAAAAGAATTAGAAAAACGCCCTTACGCACCAGGTCCTCACGGTCCTAACCAACGTAAGAAACTTTCAGAATACGGTTTACAATTACAAGAGAAACAAAAACTTCGTCACATGTACGGCATGACTGAGCGTCAATTCCGTCGCACATTTGACCAAGCAGGTAAAATGCCTGGTAAGCACGGCGAAAACTTCATGATCCTTCTTGAAGCTCGTCTTGACAACTTAGTTTACCGTATGGGCTTAGCTCGCACTCGTCGTGCAGCTCGCCAATTAGTAAACCACGGTCACATCATGGTTGATGGCGCTCGCGTAGATATCCCATCTTACCGTGTAAAACCTAACCAAACTATCAGCGTTCGCGAAAAATCTAACAGCCTTGTTGTTGTTAAAGAAGCGATCGAAGTTAACAACTTCGTACCAGAATACTTAACTTTCGATGCTGACAAATTAGAAGCTACTTACACTCGTCACGCTGAGCGTGCTGAGTTACCAGCTGAAATCAACGAAGCATTAATCGTAGAGTTCTACTCTCGTTAATCTCGGTACTCTGCAAAGAGTCGTATTAAAAGTCTTAGAAATCTTGTTAAATCAAGGTTTCTGGGCTTTTTTTATTTTATTTAATAATGCAAGATAAGGTATAAAAAAGAATGTAATTGGGGCCAATTTGGGGCCACAATAAAAAGGCTGGCGTGTGTATAGAAATGGGTAAGTGTAAACAAAATAATAAAAAATCTACAGTAAATTTATCTTATTTGTAGTTGATGATTATTAGCCCTTTTCCTCTTAACATTCACTGTTCTTTTATCCACATAAGAAGAAACTTTTCTGCTTCTAATGCTGGAAAATACCACTTTCCACCTATCTTAAATTTTGGAAAACGTTCGTCATAAAAGAAATATTCTCTAATGGAGCTTCCACTCATACTTGTTTGTCTACACAATTCTTTCATATCCCAAAACGTTTTTCTCTGTTCAATATTATCTAATCGTTTTCGTAACTCTTCTAAGAAAAGTTCTTCAATCTTTTGCTCATCTATTTTAATATCAAGAATGTTATTCACCTTCTTTCATACTTTTCAATTCATTTAACTTCTTTCTTTGCTCACGTTTTCTTTTTATAATTAATTCTCTTGCAGCTGGTATTAACGGTGTTAAAAATTTCTTCCACTATTCTTTTGTAAGGGCTACTTTCACCACATACCCATATTCATCACGAATAATTTGTTCTTTCTCATTTTCCATACTCTTTATCCTCTTCCTTGTTTATTTTTTCTTGTTCAGGTTTACGAGCCGCTAATATACGCGGAACCGATGTTCTCATAAAAAATTCAGCCATTTTTAATGCTGTTTCCTCACTAGGTGGATTATCTAATATTGTCCGTTCTTTACGTTCCTTAAGATCCTCTCTTTCATTCATGATTTTTCACCTCTTTTCTTTTTATTCCCTTTGTAAGTGAGTATCGTACACAACTTACCATCTTCCAGAACAACTTTTCTGTCATAATCCGCTAGGATTTCCTCACGATTTATTCTTTCTACTTTTTCACCGTACCTCCAATATCCAGCACGAAGTAGAAACTCAGAATACCCTTCTGGAATCGGTAATTCATAGCCATCTAAGGTTATTTTAGTGACTTCAATACCCTCTCGAATTATCATTTAATCACCCTTTCAGTTGGAATATGAATAAGTTCGTTTTAATTTACATTAATACCTTTTGACATTAAATAAAAAAGAACCTACTCATCGCTAAGTAAATTCTACGTACACTTCTTAATAAATTATCTTCAAATATTAATTACTTTTCATTCTTCCATGTAAAATATAAATTTCCAAACTTATCCACCCTAAATGTTAATAATGGTAAAATATCCTATATAAATATATTTTATTTGGTAGGAGGAGAAAAAATGGCGGTAAAAATGAAAACAGCTTACTCAAAAATGAAAAACCAAGATGTAACAGCTAAATATGTAGAAGAACATCCACAATTAAAAGAAGGATTAGAATGCCACAAATGTAGAAAAGATGTATCTCATAAAAATGGGCATTTTAGAGCTGAAGCATGGATTCCTACCCACTTCACGAGAAAACCTGGTGTAAATCATGAAGAATGGTGCAAATATAATACAGTAGGGCAAGTTACAGTACTAGCAAAAAAATCTGATGATAACATTTTAGAAAGTGTTAAAAAAAATAAATTTACCTTTAGATTAACTATGATTCATGAACCACTGAAAGATTTAGGGAAACAAAGTACCACTTCCACAAATAAGAGCGGAAATACGAATCCCCCCAAAAATAAAAACTATGTTTCTAAAGGGAAACTAAGTTCCTATTTAGCAACAATGCAAAAGATTCTTGAGCTGCGCAAAGCCGTAGAAGATGACGATTCAAATGAATTAGAATCAGCTATAGAAATTCAAATGTACGGAAAAAAAATTAAATGGCCAAATTTTTATTATAATCAAGAAAAATATCTAGATGCTTATAACTATTTAAAATCTCCCGAATTCAAAAAACACCCTATTTGTATCGAAGGGATAGTAAACAAAGTTATCCCCTTTAAGCAAGGAGATCGTTACGCTGTAAATCTGCGTTTCGGTAAAAAAGATAAAAACATAGAACAAATTCCTGCAGCTTCTATCTTGATTAGTCAAAATGATATACCTTCTGAAACTTTTGAAAATGGTCAACATATCGTTGTATGCGCATTATGTACAGCGAGTGAGGGTGAACAGAAAGACAACGGAAAAGTTATAAACAAATATTTCAACATTCGCGCGTCATTATATCATACAAATCAGTTAGTTATATTTAAAGAAGATGAAGAACTTTGATAAAATTAAAAATCAGCCAGCATGTAGGTTAATGAACATTTAAGCACTCTATTCTCCAGTTGCTCTGACCAATAAAAAGCTTACTGAATCACATAATCAGTAAGCTTTTTTGAATTTAGATAAGTTTGCTTTGAGGTAGATTAATGCCTTTAAACAATTCCTCAGAACGTAATATTTACAGTTGTTGCATAAAATTGGTATGATTTAGGTATCATTTTAAGGAGGTTTTTTTATGAGTTATGATTCAATTGCATCGATACAAAGTATACAACAGTTACAGCAATCTGAAACTGCTGCCGGAAAGAGAATAATCTTAAAACGAATACCTACTCCCTTAGATTTTATATTGTTTATTACATCAATTATCTTGGCTATCCCAACTCTTGTGATATCTTATATTTTATTTATTATCTATTATTCATACATAGTTAAAACATACGTAGTCAAGAATGTAGCTACTGGCGAGAAATTTAGAGTTGATAAACAGGATTTTAAGCACTATAAAAAGGATTTTAAAGCAAAGGAAAAAGAAATCAGAAGAATATCCGATTTAGAAACTAATACAGTCGAAATAGACCATATTAACACGAACATCCACACTCATCATGAATCTAAAGTAGAAAATATCAAGGAAGAAGTGGTGGAAGTAATAAATACATATGTGGAAGAGTCTAGAACAGAAACTGAAGAAATCATACCCGAACAACAGACTTTAGAACAAGAATCGGAACCAAATCCAGCCCCTTTACCAATTGAATTAGATACCAGTAACTCCCTTACTTTTAATGTCGCAGGGGTTACTTTTGATAATGACAAAGGTAAAGATATACAGTCACTTCTAAAACGAATTGCGCGTGCAATTGCCAAAGAATATAATATTGAATCATACGGTGGATATACTAATAAAGAATTACTAGAAATGTGGGTAGAAGCATCTGAATTTGAAGATGTTGAATTTGGTGATTATATCTCATTTGTAAAAGATCCTGATAACGAATTCGATAAAAATGCTATTAAGGTAATTGTTAATTTAGACAATAAAGAATTTCACATAGGCCATGTACCTAAGAAGCAAAATGTTGAGATTGGTAAATTACTAGACTCAGAATCAATAACAAGTATTTCAGCTAATTTTGTAGGCGGAAAAACAAAATCAGTCGATTATGATGATGAAAAAGACAAAGACGTAGTTATAATTACTGAACTCACACTAGGAGTTTTAATCACTTTACGCTTCGAAGCTGAATAAAAACATTTAAGTCACACTCTTATGAGTTGTGGCTTTTATTATGTAATAATTTATAGATTTTCGTAGACATTTCACACCCCCCTTTATTTTTTAAAAAATGTTGTCTAACAATAGAGATTCCCCCTACGCTACCTATCCTCCCCAGAGGACAAATTTTATTTTTGACCGGGGGGCTTATAATTTCCAATCATTAAACTTCAAAAATAAAAAAGCATCTCCTATGAGATACTTTTTACTTTATCCTAAAAATCCACCAATATAAGTAGACCATTTCTCAAACGCCGTAATTAATTGTGGAGATTTCGCCACCGTGTCCATAATAGCTGTTGCACTATTAAGCAATCCCCTAACAATTGGCTTTTTCGGCTTATCATTCCCTACTTCTTCTGCAGCGACTTCAATAATTTCTTTCATCTCTTGTTTTTGCTGTGCATCCAACTCTGAAACTTCTAGAAGTTTCAATAATTCTTCTGACACATTAGTATTTTGCTCAAGAATTTTATAATCAGCCTTAACTTTTGCTTTTGGACCTACTGCGAAAGGACTATTTTTAGCATCTACATCCCAACCACTAAAATCATTTTTACTCATATCTATTCCCCCATTATTAATAATAATAAATTTCCCTGATTTTATTAAATCCGGAATCCACATAAGTTGATTCATCTCCGGGATTTGATCAGTCGCTAAATTGCTACCATCGTCAACAGACTTTTTTTTTTTACATTTTCTAAATAGTCCTTAGTAAAATAAAATACCAAATGAGAAAAATTAATATCAGGAATATATTCCTCTCCACAAACATAACACTCTATTTCATAATCTGGTAAAGACTCCCCAAATTCAAATTGTGCATCTGGATGGTTTTCAGGACATAAAGTTTCGATTTTTGCACTCAATATAGCATATGGTCCTTGTGCTTTATATAACAAATAATCATTAACTTGTTCTACATCTTCTTGCTTGGAAAGGCGAGCAATTTGATAAGCATTAAAGCGCTTTTCTTCCCTTACAGCAAGGTTTTCCAGTACTTTATCTACTGCATAAGTATCAACTCTCATCATCTCTCCACCTTTCCATTAAAATAACTATGTTATTCTCCACTTGCCATTTTTTTATACCTTACTTCTGCAAAGACATCAAATATCCTTCTTATAATCTTTTCATTTACTTTAGTCTTAAATTCAAAGCCACCATTCATATTGATTTTAAATTTAATACTAGTAACATATCCAGATTCCTCATCACTATACGGAACATTCAAAGTTTGCGCTAAGTATTGTTTTCCTACAAAATTTGATTGATATTCTGGCAACTTTCGTAAATCACTGGTATCGCGATCTGCTGAAACAGCATATCTTCCAATTCCATTACTCCCTAAATGTTCACCTTCTAGTAAACCAGCTTTTAACTTCTCGGCAATTAATGTTGCTTCCACCTCAGTCACCTTAGTTAAAGGGATATCTTGAAATTCAATCGGCAACTCAGTTTCTGACAAAAAGCTTTTAAACATTTTTAAGTATGAACGAGCAAGGGTATATCCTGCCCTAATCTCAATAAAGGCAGGGCTTCCTAAACGAACAATTGTGGTAATATATTTAGTATCTAATCGATTAATGATTCCATAACCGTTTGTAGACTCCTTATATACACCTGACACCCACTGTATACGATATCCACTTTCAAATTCTTCAATATAATTAACCTTAGGATACTCCGTAATCGTTGGCTTCAAATGCACATTTAATATATTGGTGTTAATCCCCAATTTCTTTTTCACGTGGCTTAAAAAGGCCTTTTTACTATTTAAATTGCTCGGAAAATCTAAAATTTCAAAGATATTAAGAGATGTTTTCCCAGCAAATTCATATTCCTTATAAATCGCTTTTACCAAAGGTGAATTTGCCTCTGATAATTTTTCGTACATATCATCCATACTACGTTGATTACATTGTATGCCAAATGCATCAACATGATGTATTAAACGATCTTTCGCAACCACATTCTTAAATTGTAAACGATTCACATAGTACCCTCCTTTTAGTAGAGGCAACCTAATTCCTATTCTTTAATTACTAGACTTTTTTCTCTAATTCTAGTATATTAAATGTGCATATCATTGTAAGGCATGTAGGTTGTCCTATACCTCTTGTCTTTTTTTATTTTACAAGAATTTCAAGATAATTTCTACACAAGTTGACAGTAAACTGCACACAAAAAAGCAACATGCCGATTCTATACGACAAATTGCTTTTTTATTTTACTTAATTATTCAACCTCCAAACTATATACAGTTGGTTCTACCTCTGAATAGATTAACTTCCCATCTTTAAAGCACCGTTAATCTTTCGGATTAATTCTCTCCTTTCAAGCTCAAATAAAGTATAATCAATTTGCTCTTTCATCAACAAATGTTGTCTTTTATCACCTTCCACAACAGTAGTATCTGGATATGCCGGGTTATAGACTGGACTAATCTCACTTAAACGGGCCTTTAAAATAGTCCTATACTCTTCTTCGTATTTGGTTTCCCAAGTTGAATTTTCATCTACAAAGGTAAAAGAAACTTGTGATAACTTACCGCTAGTTACTTCCTCGTATACTTTTTGTCCTAGATCATTATCGGGTAGTATTAACTTGAAACTTAAGCCCACGCTATCCTCTTCCAAAGTTAAACTACCATCTTGAACTTTTCCTAAAAAATCCTTTTTATTGTGATTAAATAATGCAAATTGGTCTTTTTCTTGCAATGACTCTTGAAAAGCTCCTTTTCTCACTCGCTCATAAAATTGCTTTCTATCTGAGTATATCTTAATAGACCATTTGTCCCATTTAACTGCGTAACCACTGACTATCTTTTCTTTGCTCTCACTACGTTTCGTTAATTTAAGTTCTCCAGCCGAACAACGTATTTCCATTTATATCACATCCGATACCATACAAATTATTAATACGTTGCTCTACTCATAGCGCGTTGTCTATGTCCATCAATAATTTCATGATTAATCGTTTGGATTTCCAATTGTTTCCCTTGCCACATGTAACCATTATCTCCTCTATGTTGAGGAACATAATCAACTTTCTTAACCGAATTAACTTTGGAACGAATGGTCTCACCAAAGTTTTTATATTCACCATATTCTTTTTCGTAGTTATCTACTAAATTATGATATTCATCTCTAACCTTTAATATTTTGGATGCCAACTCTTCCAACATCTTATACTTTTTATCCACAATCTTTTGCGATTCATCCACAACTCCATCAAGATCTACAATTTCCGTTAATTTTGTATCTTGTAATTTCTCAATTATTTTTTCTTCTTTACGTATTTCAATCTCCTTTTTCAAAATGAGTTCTTCAACATCAACTGATTCTTGTTTTTTGAAGAAGAATTTCTTAGGATTCAACTTGCTTAACACTTGCTGTTTATCATCTGATTCAAGCTCTTCAATTTCTTTCTTTAAGACATTAATCTTGTTCTGACTCTCCGTAATTAATTGTGACGGTCTAGCTAATACCTCCAACATTTCATGGTATAAATTTGCCTTTTTCATCATTTCTTCATAGTTCATTGTTATATCTCCTTTTATTTTTATAGTTTCATTACATTTTATTTATTTTTTTCAAAGTATCTTTTATCTGTTTTAAAATACTCATTCTTAATTCTTCTTCCTTGCTCATTTCAAATTTAGCCCTAAGTTCCCTGTGAGCCATAGATGCGGTCTCATATTGTCTAGTCATTTTCCACACCTCCCTTCAAGCTAAATTCGACAATTATCGACAAAATAAAGGTATAACATCCCCACTTTTTTCAATAATGTTTGTAGTACAACAAACGAAGTACAACAGGCCTCCAACCCTTGATATGATTGGATTTATAGGGATTTTTCATTTGTCACATTTGTTGTATTCTAACAGGTGTGACACATAGTGTGACAAGCTCAAAACCCTTGATATATCTATGTTTCTAGCTCTTTTTGTAGTAAAACACCCCCTTTTATTTTTTAAAAATCTTTCCGAGGTGCACACTTGCCTCCCTCTGCCCTATCTCCCAAAGCATGCTTGTCTTTTATTTTTGATAGGGGGGTTATAGATTCACTCTTTTTCAACATAAACTTTTTTGACGTATAAACCATTGTTTAGGTACGTTTCACCATTTTCAGCTTCTTTCATAAATCCCTTTAAATTCACCTGTAAATGGTATCTTTTATCTCTTTCAATATAGTAATAAAGGATACTTTCATCCTTATAAGCTGCACAAAGCAATTCTCCACGTATATCATCAATAAATGAGAATAAAATCAACTTACTATCTTTAAATCGAATGCTTTTTACATGTCCAAATAGATCTATGCTTACATTTTGCTCAATATCTTCCACAGTTCTCTATCCTCCTATCTTTAATCTCCCACAAACTTGATTTCCCTCATAATCTCAGCATGTTTCTTGTTAATATAGCCTGTACTATAATTTAACTCCTCTGCTACCCGTTCTAACGTCATACCATCAATATATTTCAGCTTAAGTATTCTATTTTCTAATCCTTTGAATGCACTCACTAACTTTTTCAGTTTGTACATATCATTCAGCTTATGAGCCAGTTCATACTCAATTGCTTCAATATGTACTTCTACTTTTGCGCCATCTGACTCAGCAGTTAGACGAACATTCTGTAAGTCGCCACTGATCCAGCGTTTTAATTCAGCCTTTGTTTTATCTAAGTTGCATTCCAAATAAGCAATGTCTTGTTCTAATTTCTGATAGTCTTTCAACCAATTCAATTACATATCACCTACTTAGATTCAATTCTCTTTTCTAGTAATCTCTTTACCACCCAGCTTCATCTTCTTTAGAACATAGCCTGTACGAGTATAAGGACTGTCTTCCTCTATACAATGTGCATCTCTGTGTCCTTCACCTATTCCGTGATGGTGAAACTTTCTACAGTATTGACACCATGTACTAAGATTACCTTTTTCATCACGTTCAATCGCTAATACGATTGGAGCTTTTTTAGTTGTCATTTCTACACATCCCTTTTATAAAAATTGATTTATTGCTACTTTTTCGGCGACAAAGCAACAAGCCAGCAATAAGTCGAATTCCTTTTCACTCTAAGGCTTGTACATATTTTATTGCTTATTGCTGGCTCCCATATCTCATTCGTGCATTTACCTCACAAATAATTAATACGTATATTTGTTATAAGCATAAATACATTTTTAATAACTTATTAATAAAAACTAGCAATACGAACACCATAACCCCTTACGGCTCTAAGTCTCGCACTTATTGCCGATGTATTGCTTACTCCGCAATACAAGCACTCTAAAGCCTTGCAACTCTAAGGTTTATGCTTATTGCTATTTTATTGCTGGTTTTGACTTAAACCCTTTAACCGTTTTCCATGAACCATTAATTTTTGTCATCTTATCTTTCCATTCCATTTCATACTTAGTACATACTGAATCTTTGAATTGTTTTTGCCCTAACGGATGCTGAACATGGTTATCTTTGCACCACTCGTCATATGCCTTTAAAGCATCCGTCCCTCTAACTTCTTCAAAAAATCGCTTATCATATTCAAAAAAGAAGTCGGCAAGTGGATCATTGTACTCCATAAAGTTCTGTTTCGCTTCCTCCGCCTTCTCGTTGTACGTTAGGATATCGGCCGTGCGTTTCTTCATGTCCTTTATTGCATCTACAGCCAATTTCAAGACGTATTCCTTTGCACTTACTGTTTCAAGTTGTTTCATACTTTCCATTTCGGATATACGGTCTGGGTCGTTCATAAAATTATGATCAAAGGGTAAAATATGTAGTCGCTTATTAATCTGATTTCCGTGTTCTCTAAAATTAGGGTAGTGATTACTGGCTGTAATACATACCGTGTTCATTTGTACTGTTTGACTGCTCTTTCCCTTGAATTCAATGTCGACATACCCACCTGTAATAATAGTCTTTAATGTTCCACTATCACGTATTACCTCATCGGGTTGATCGTCTACGATATTTGCCAATTTCCCATAAATACTACTACCTGCAAAAGCGTTTTCCGCTAATTTCTGCGGACTTATCGCTGATATATTATCCCCAGAATTGAACGTCTTCTGTATCATATATAAAACGGTGGATTTCCCATTATGGGCACTACGTCCATATAAATAAAACATTTTCGGAACCAACAAGGTTGGATACAAAACTGCTCCAAACATTTCATGAATGTTTTTGATAGTAGGTAGATGTCCATCAGATACTTTCATCAGCGTTTTTTCAACAAATGAATCAAAAGCCTTTGAATTATATTTCGTTGGTATCTTTTTGGTTACGAATACATTTGGTGTAAACTCTTTAAATTGCATACTATCAAGATGCAATAAACCATTTTCTACTGCTATATAATTCTTGGATTCCTCATTTACTACTGGTGACATATCCATAATGTATTCTTGTACTTCACGCACTTGATTTCTTTTTAATATCTCTGCATCACGAACGAGTGAACGTAACTTCCTACACGTTTTATCAAGTTCATATATTCCAGTAGCTTTGTTGTAAACATAGATATCACCATCTTCATTTGGAAAACGTACAATTTTATTTTCCTGTAAAATGTACTCGACCATGATATGATGCAAAAAACTAGTCCTTCCGTTATTTTCGCTCCACCATGAGCCTTTTTTTATACCATTTGTTTCAACTTGTTCATTTACCAAATAATGAACATCATTTTTTCGGTTGTAATCAGAACTACGGTTATAATCCGAAACAGAACTGTGGGTAGATTCAATTGCTTTTTCAATTGTCATTTCCCCATATGTACGGCCATCACTTGAATGTGGTTTATCCCATTTATCACGAATTAAAGCCGATTCTCTAAACATGGAATCCATCTTTGAAGCATCTTTATCCGTCCAAAATGCTAGATGATTACATAAAGCCATATCCGTTGAAGAATGGTCACCATTTATCAAAATGCCTTGGAATAAATCTTTAATGGCTGCACCGCTTTTACTGTCAAACATTCGCTCCCATAGTTCTGCATCAGATAGAATACTTATATTACTTTTCCTTGAAACATAAGGTGTTTTTGGTGCTGCAGGTACTTCCTTTTTCTCTATATATTTTTGAAAAAGAACTTTTAAGTTTTCAGTTGATTCTTCCACAGGATGATTATTTATACTGTCTCCCGTAAATGTGAAGTACCGTGTATGTCTATATACCTCAAGACCAATAGAAGGAACTTTTTTGCCTGTCCCAGGACCTCTTAATGGAATTTTCCCTTTGGCTATGATGTGTATCCCTTTACCACTGGGAGAATATTCAGTGTAACTTGGAACAATGTTCATAATTTCTTGGGCTAATTCAGATAAATCCCCGTCTACGCAGCATTTATCCAAATCAATTCCCACGTAATCATCTTGTTTACTAAAAACAAAGCCTATTCCGTCATATCCACCTTGTTTATACTTTTCTAAGACTATTTCAAAACTTGACCAAGTGTTACGATTATTCGCCTGTGCCATTTTGCTGTTTACTTGGTAGGGAACCTTTGTCGGTTTACCATTTCGTTTCTCTTTGCGCCAAAGTACCCATTGTGGACAATTTTTTAATTCTGTCGGTATATTATTAAAGTTATCGAGCATAGTTTTCACCTCCTATTGCTCTTCCAGAAACTTGATGTTAAAATATAAGTAGAAAAGTAATTGTTCTTGAAGATATACGAACCGCTAATTCGTATATCTTTTTTATTGCCCTTTTTCACAATTCTTCACAACCTTATTGAATAACTCTTCTTTCAGTTCTTCTGCTTTTTCGAAATCTTTATTTAATCCACTCGTTGTATAATTAATTAATTTCCAATACACCCTAAGTTTTCTATGAAACTCTTTAAAGTAATAAATCTCCTCCCCTTTATGCACAGCTCTATCTATATCTTCCATTAATCTTCCTAAAAGGGTTTCCACATCTTCTAAAGTAGAAACTTTAGCACCAATTGAACCTATTTCTTCATCTAACTCATACACAATTTCTCTTAAATTACTTTTTTCATAAGAAGCCTCTTTGAAATCCAATGAATTCTTTCTTTGTGTTAAACCTGCTAAATTGGGTTGTTCATTAACTGCTACTAACTGATCCATGTTTCTTCTCTCCTTATTTACTATTGTTAATTTCGTATAATCTTTTCTTAGCTTCAAACTCCATAGCTTCTAAAATCTCAGGATTTTTTCTTGCTACAGCACATCGTTTTACAATTTCATGTCCTTTCATCATCCTCGTTGCGGACAATACTCCGTTCATGTATTTTCACCTCACCCTTTTCAATTAAGGTTGCTACCCCTGTATTAGCTATAAGTCCCAACATTGCATTTATTTTCGGTCCGCAATAGACCATCTGACCAACAAAGGTATAATACATTTGGTTTTCCTATGCATACGCCAGCCAAAGCGTTATCATCTACCAAGAGTTAACAATCTCTGTTATTACTTCAAGAGCCTGCTTATAGAACCACCAACGTTTTCTATTACGACGTCTCTCTATTAATCTCATACGAGGGTCTGACAAAATCTCATCTTCTAGAAATCTTTTACTCATTGATGTAATGGTTACTAATTTTTCAATATCAACCATTAACAATGTTTCGTGAATCTGCTGATCTATCTGCTGCTGTATGTACTCCTTGATGGCTTTTTCATCAATATTCACTTGTACGTTTGCAGGAATCACTATTTATCCCCCTCCTTCAATCTTCCGAAAAAACAGCATCCAAAATGCTGTTAAACATCAAAAAAAATATAATTGATATCAATGTGAGGATATTTGTACTTTAAAGCATCTATAAAATTCCTCGATGCCTTGATGCTTTCACGCTCAACTTTCTCATACATTGACAACGATACACCTATAGAATTAGCCATTTGCCGCTGAGTTAGCTTAATTTCTTTTCTAAATACTTTAAGTCGTACAGTCATTTTCACTCGCACCACCTTTCCGCATTTAATATGCTTATAATTTACCACAGCACAAAAAATGCTGTCAAGCATTTATTATGCTGTTTTTTCCTTGCTAATCACCTTATAGGATGCTTTAATAAGGATATGCATTATATGAGAGGTGAAAAAAATGAAAACATCTACACTCGGAGAAAAAATAAAAGAGTTACGTAAAAGCAATAAATTTACGCAAAAACAACTTGCTGAAAAACTCGGCAAAGCTGAAAGTACAATAAGAATGTGGGAGCTTGGTACAAATACTCCTAACGCAAAAACAATAGCTGAATTATCTAAAGTATTAAATGTCGGATACACCGAGTTAATGATAAAAGCAGGGTATATAAACAAAGAACAGATAAAAGATGAAGAAGCATCTTATCTAATGAATATTAACGAATTGAATACAATTGAAAAAAGACTGGAAGAATGTAATTCTGAAGAAGAAAAAAAGAATTTAAATATGAGGAAAACCCTCATAGAAAGACGCATAGCAGAACTGAGATTCAATTTAAATGAAACGGAAGCACTTTTTTATTACATGACACCTGAAGAAGAAGAAGCATATATTGAAGGACAAAATAAATCTTATCTTGTGGAAGAATACCGTAGACGTGAATATCCAGATATAAAAGATTTTCTAGAACAAGGAAATGTTTACTTTAACGGTAAATCATTGACTAAAGAACACAGGGAACTAGCTACAAGGGTATTAGGAGCATTATTTGAAAAACTAGAAGTAACCTATCCTTCAGATGAAAAAATCGAGAAAGAATATGACGACTTTACGAAAGCTTGGGACTTTGCCAAGAAAGAATGGTCCAAACGTTCAAAAGAAGATTAACATTTAACACTTACCTATTCCTATGCATACGCCAGCCAAAGCAATGAAAGGAATGGTAATAATGAAATTGCATAAATCAGCAAAAGATCCGGAAATATACTATTATTTCAATGCAAGTAATGAAAAAGTGTGGATGTACCGTCACAAGTATTACGACAGTACAGGTAAAAGGAAAGAGAAAAAGAAAAGGGGATTTAAATCAGAAAAAGAAGCCCTCAAATCCCTTTTAGAGGTAAAAGTTGCAACAATACGTGGTGAAGCTAAACAAGTAGAACACGATCAAATGACCATTGGAGAGTGGTTGGATACTTGGTATAACACTCATAAAAATAGTTGGAAACCAACATCTCGGGCTCAACGTGAAATGGCTATTCGTTTACAAATGAAACCATTACTTGGCCATTACAAGTTGCAAACATTAGATAGAACCACATATAAGAGGGTATTTTTGAATGTACTTGAAAAGAAGTACAAGCCAAGTACAGTTCATTTATTTCATACTCTATTTAAGATTGCTATTAACGCAGCTGTAGAAGATGAAATATTATCTCGTAATCGTTTCACAAAAATTAAACTTTCAAGCCAAGAAACTGTTAAAGAAGAAAACACTAATTACTTTACCCCCGAACAATTAGTTGAATTTTTAAAAGTAGCTAAACGTGAAGAAAACATCACAAATTACACATTTTTATTAAATGTTGCATTCACAGGAATTCGTAGAGGGGAAGCCTGTGGTTTACAATGGAAAAATATCGATTTTGACAATAAAACAATTACTATTGAACGTACCAGAGATAATAAGGGGATTCGATCACCCAAGACAAAAAATAGCTATCGAACAATTCTAATAGATGATGTACTTATCAACCAACTAAAAACATATCGTAAATGGTGTATGGAAATAATGCTATCTTTTGGATACAAGCTACAAGATGAATCGTTTGTATTTACATCATATCAAACTGGGAAACCTATAACAGATAGCAGTGTTCTTTATGCATTCAGAAGGGTATTAAATAAGACAAACCTTCCTTCAATTACGATACATGGATTACGTCATACACACTGTACCATACTACTAAATCAGGGTTTAAATGTGAAAGTAATTGCCGAACGTTTAGGGAATACTCCACAAATGATTTATGAAATTTATGGCCATGTATTGAAGGAAATGGAGTCCATGTCAGTAGAGTTATTTAGCCAAAGTTTAGCAGAAAGTGGGGCCAAATTTGGGGCCAGTTAATACTAAATACGCTTCAAACACTGATATAATAAGACTTTATAATACTATCGAGTTCTACTCTCGTTAATCTCGGTACTCTGAAAAGAGTAGTATTAAAAGCCTTAGGAACCTTGTTTATCAAGGGGCCTGGGCTTTTTTTATTGAATATAACCCGATTATATGTATAGAAACAGACCAATGTAACAAAATAAAAAAGAACTGCAAGTCTATAGTTAATAAAACTTAACCCTCTCTCTAGAATTTCATTCGTTTTTTATCCACATTAATAAAAACCTCTCCCTTCTTCTAACACTTAAAAACACTACATTCTATCCCATAACTCATTTTTCTTTGCTGTACTCTCCTTTTGTTAACATTATTTTTACAACGTATTTATTTGCACATAATCTATATCTTCCCTTTTCTATTTACATTCAACCTTAAAAACCTCTTCATCACTCGAGCATCCGAATGAGATTAAAAAACTTAATAAACGAGTACCTCTTTAATCGTTAAATCATTAGAGTATTCCGTTTACAACCCCTCCCTTAAATTGGTATTATTTTCTTGTAAGGGGAGGGAAAGTTCGTGTCTTTAAATATGCATCTCGGTGAAGTACAAGCTTAAACAGAAAGTATGAACTCTTTATGTATCGCTACTATTCAAGGTATGGAACAAATTATTCATTCTATTGACGCTTTTGCATTGGATACTGTTCTACAAGGACAAACATATAGCGGTGCAAAAGCATATTTCTTACAAACCTTTCGTCCGTTAGCACAAAGAAGCATTTACTTATGCGAAGAATTAATCCTTCAAAATGATGCTTTTCCAAGAGGCTTTCAATCACAGGTAGCTTCTACAGATGTTATCGAACAGGAGATATTAGAACAAATTCGAGAAATCGATCGAATGATAGCAAGTACGGAAACAATCGATCAAGCTATGCCAATCTCAGGTCTGGACGCTATGGCAAATCTTTTTGCAGTCATGAGAGGTAAAACTGAAAGAAAAGTTAGAACACCTATATGAATTTAATCAAACATCTAGTGATAACTATAGTACAGCACTTTAACTAGCTGCGAGTATCGCACAAGGTCTTGCGGAAATACAAAGTGTAAGTGAAGCAGAATAATAAATACTAAAGGGGTATGAAAAAATGAAACGTAAACTATTAACTTTAGCGATTCCAATGTTGTTAATAACAGGGGTAGGTTGTGAGTCAAACGATAAAAAGAAAGACGAAGTAATGGAAGCTTCTGTTAAAGAAAACAAGAAAGAAGACTATAGTAAGAATGCAACATACTTACTTAAAGATTACACTGAACAAACGGAAGAAATAAAAGACCTTATAGATAGCAGAAAATCTAATAAGAAGAAGGCTGAAAAGTTAAAAGAGTTATCGAAACCTTATTTCGAATTAATTGATAAGATTGATAAATTAGATTATAAGTTAGCTGAAGACAATAAAGCACCGATAAACATAAGTAAAGCAATGTTATTCTCGAAATCAGGGGTAGAAAACATACAGGCAGGTTTAGAAAAGGATGATAAAGATACAATTGAATTCGCTAAACAGGATTTAGACGAAGCTTCTGAGTTAGTAGACAAAGCAACAAAAGAACTAAGTAAAAAGAAATAACACAAAGGGGTATATGTCAATGAAACGTAAACTATTAGCCTTAGCTATTCCTGTTATGTTGTTAGCAGGTTGTACAACATAGACATATGGACTTACACAGTCAGAGTTACGAAAAGTGGACAAAGAATATTAATCAAATAAACTAACAATATATTAGAAGGTCTTTTCATGAGTTGTGGCTTTTATTATGTAATACTTATAGAGTTTCGTAGACATTTCACCACCCTTTCATTTTTTTAAAAATAGTGCAACTATTGATGTGCCCCTACGCTACCTATCCTCCCCAGAGGACAAATTTTATTTTTTGACAGGGGGACTTAAAAGATTAAATCAAAAAAACAGCCTTCTCAAGTCAATACTTGAAACGGCTGTTTTTAATAAAGGAAAATATTAATATCATGATAAACCTTTCTTTGATTTTATACACTAAATTATCTAAACGTTCCCTTTAGGAGTCACTACTTGTTTTATGACTAAATAGATTATCATAACCTATCGGGGTAAACTGTTCATCTATCCCTAACTTTTGGATAGTAATTATAGAATCCATGCAATCTGAAAGTAACAATCTTTGAGATGCCTCACTATGTTCCATACAAATCCTCCTGTTTATAACGATTTATTTTTATCAATTTATCAGTTCACATTAATTATATTTTTTTCTTCTACAAACCCTCTATTAAATAGCTCACTTACTAAATTTGAATCCTATGCATACAAAAAAGCTACCGAAGACACCAAAACAGTTACTTCGAGTAGCTTTTATTTATATATATTAAAGTTATTTATTTTCCTCTTTTTGAACATATACATAAGCATCTTTCTGCTCTTTATGTATATCAACCTTCGAATTCTCTGCAAGTTGACCCGCGTTTAGCAAAGAAAAAATAATCAACGCTTCTAGTGACATTTCGTTTTACCACTCCTTTCTAATTGTTATACGTTTATCATACCGCTTACATGTGATTTCCGTATGAACTCGAAAAGGAGATTAAAACAAAAAAAGCTTTGAGGAATTTCCCCAAAGCTTTTTATTTATTAGTAACGAATTAAGAAATATTTCTTTTTACCGCGGCGAATGATTGTAAATTTACCTTCGATGCGGTCGTTTTCTGTTACAACGTAGTCTAACGCTTGTGTACGCTCACCGTTTACGTAGATTGCGCCGTTCGTTACATCTTCACGTGCTTGACGTTTTGATGGAGAGATTTTGCTTTCTACAAGTAAGTCGATTAATACTGTATCTTCTGCAGTACGTTCTACAGATGGTACGTCTTTGAATCCTTGTTCAATTTCGCTTGCAGTTAGTTCTGCTACAGAACCGCTGAATAGTGCAGCTGAAATTTTAATCGCTTGCTCTAATGCTTCTTCGCCGTGAACAAGTTTTGTCATTTCAGAACCTAATGCTTTTTGTGCTGCACGTTTTTCTGGTGCTTCAGCTACTTGCTTTTCAAGCTCAAGAATTTCTTCATGAGATAAGAATGTGAAGTATTTTAAGTATTTAACAACGTCGCGGTCATCTGTGTTAATCCAGAATTGGTAGAACTCGTAAGGAGTTGTTTTCTCTGGGTCTAACCAAATTGCGCCGCCTTCTGTTTTACCAAACTTCGTACCGTCAGATTTTGTAACAAGTGGAATTGTTAAACCGAATGCTTTCGCATCTTCCTCTGATTTACGAATTAATTCAAGACCAGCTGTAATGTTACCCCATTGGTCACTACCACCGATTTGCAGACGGCAATTATGGTGTTGGTATAAGTTTAAGAAGTCGTATGATTGTAAAATCATGTAACTGAACTCAGTGAATGAAATACCAGTTTCTAAACGAGATGCTACTGTATCTTTTGCTAACATATAGTTTAAACCGAAGTTTTTACCGATATCGCGTAAGAATGAAATTACATCTAAGCTACCAAGCCAGTCATAGTTGTTAGCCATCGTTGCTGGGTTGTCCACGTTTTCAAACTCTAAGAAGTTTGAAAGTTGGTTTTTAATGCTTTCTGTGTAGTAAGCAACTGTATCTTTCGTATTTAATGTACGTTCTGCTTTTTTACCACTCGGGTCACCGATCATACCAGTACCACCGCCAACAAGTGCGATTGGTTGGTGGCCAGCTAATTGGAAACGACGTAACATTAATACTGGTAACATATGACCAATATGTAAACTATCCGCTGTCGGGTCGAAACCACAGTATAATTTAACGCTTTCTTTTTCTAATAATTGCTCAAGGCCCTCAGCATCTGTTTGCTGATTAATTAGACCGCGAAATTCAAGATCTTGTAAAATACCCATATCCTACATACTCTCCTTTAAGTTCATTACTGGCGTGAAGGTTGAAAACATAAAAAAATCGCCCCTTCAAATAAGGGACGATTTTGATTATCGCGTTACCACCCTAGTTGCAGGCAAAAAAGCCTACCACCTTATTTACATAACGGCTTAGCACCGTCTTTTCCCTTTTGAATACAATTCAATCGAAAAAAGATGCTCTAGGGGCGTAATTCGCGATCATCTATGTGCTGATTTTCACCGGCCATCAGCTCTCTAAAACAGGGAAATGATCACTACTTCTCCCTTTCCACGCTCAATTATTCATATACTTTTCTTTATACCATCATTTATATAGGCGTGTCAAATAGAGGTCAGGTTTCCCTCCTTGCCAATCCTTTACAACGCCATAAAGAGTATCGTAATAAGAGAAAGAATTGGAACCCCAACTAATAACGATACATGAAACACAACCGATAAATCATTCCCAATGGTCGCCTCCACAGGATCTTTCGCTGGAGAACCAAGAAACCCGATTAATCGATCGAATTGACTTACCGTTTTTGGAAAGTCTGGTATTTCTACATGATCACTATCTAAATGTTGCTTTAATTTATATTCACTTTTAAAGAGATTTTCGCTCAATTTCATCCACCTCCAGCAATTGTTTCAATTTCTTTATCCCGTTATAGAGTCTCGATTTCACTGTTCCAATCGGAATGTTTAATATCTCTGCAATTTCTTTTTGCTGCATGTCATGATAATAAGAAAGGATTAGGACCGCTCTTTGCTCTTCTGGAACTTTCAAAATTGCTTCTCTTACTGTAAGCCGATCTTCGTGAGAAAATTCTTTTTCCGGAATCGGCACTAAAAATGGCAAAAGCGTACGCCACTTTTTTCTCCTATTTAACTTATTAATCATAAGACGATAACCAATTTGAAATAAATACGTTTTTATTTTACCTTTTTCAAGTTCATACATATGTTTCTTACGCTCTAGCGTCAAAAACGTATCTTGCACAAGATCGATACTTAATTGTTCATCTCGGTTAAATCGATATAAAAATGTGTATAGCGCTGGTTTGATTAAAACATATAGTCTTTCTCCCGCTTGTTTATCTCCACTTTGATACGCAAGCATGAGCTCCTCCTCAATCCCAATCTGCGCCATGATTTTTGATCTCCTTTATTCCTTTTAACGTTAATGAAATACGGGAAATTAAATATGCAATCGCAATAAAAATCCACAATTGTGATTGATTTGTAAAAAATTGCACATATGGGTTTTGAATCGTAAATCCCATTGCAACTAAAGTATTTAACGCTTGCACACATATGCATGCATACAATGCCAGACAAACAGAAATCGTATCAAATACATTCCAGCGAAAATAAACTTTTGTTTTTGTAAAATCGATTTTATTCCCTTTTTTTCGTACTATATGTTTTCTATCAAATGGAATAATGATTGAAAACATAACACCCATTATAACTCCAGCTGTAAGCATTGATACTCTATATCCAATTGGTATCGGTAAGAAAAGACCACAAGAAAATACAACTATAATCCCAATTAAAGCAAAAGTAAGAAGTAATTTATTAGACATATAAAAGCCTCCCTCATCTATTCTTTCATAAATGTATACAGACGAGGAAGGCACTTCGTTCAAATATTATTTTAGTTTTTTTATAATCTTTGCAGGATTCCCGCCAACTACTACATTATTAGGCACATCTTTCGTTACGACAGCACCAGATGCGATCACCGCATTGTCTCCAATTGTTACACCTGGATTAATAATTGCTCTTCCGCCAATCCATACGTTATCGCCAATTGTAACTGGTTTTCCGTATTCTGATCCGCTTATACGCTCTACCGGATCAAGCGGGTGCGTTGCTGTATAAATGTGAACACCTGGAGCTAACATACAGTTCACTCCGATTGTTACCGGGCATACGTCTAAAATCGTGCAGTCAAAGTTCGCGTAAAAATTTTCACCGACATGAATGTTATAGCCGTAATCACATCTAAAAGAAGATTCAAGATGAATATTATCTCCTGTCGTTCCGAATAATTCTTTTATGATTTCGCTACGCTCTTTCAATTGCTCTTCTGGCGTATCATTTAATTTTCTCGTTAATATACGTGCTTGCTCTCTTTCTTGTACTAAAACTGGATCAGCCGGTATATACATTTCTCCTAGTATCATCTTTTCTTTTTCTGTTTTCATCATACTACCCCCGTCAACTTATATATATAAGTTAATAATAACATAAAAAAAGGCCTGAACATTTTTTCGTTCAGACCTTCCTCTCTTAATCTTCCATCGTTGATAAGTCACCTGTTGGTAAATTCAGCTCCCACGCTTTTAATACGCGGCGCATAATTTTACCACTTCTCGTTTTCGGTAATTTATCTCTAAATTCAATTTGTCGTGGCGCTGCATGAGCTGCTAGGCCTTTCTTTACAAATTGACGAATTTCTTCTTTTAATTCATCAGATGGTTCGTATCCTGCTCGAAGTGCGATAAATGCTTTAATAATTTCGCCACGCACTGGATCAGGAATACCAATTACACCTGCTTCTGCAACAGCAGCATGCTCGATTAATTTACTTTCTACTTCAAACGGACCAACGCGCTCACCTGACGTCATAATTACATCGTCAATACGTCCTTGGAACCAGAAGTATCCATCTTCATCCATATAGGCAGAGTCACCTGATACGTACCAATCTCCCGGCATGAAATAAGATTCATACTTTTGCTGGTTATTCCAGATTGCACGCATCATAGATGGCCAACCTTTCGCAATTGCTAAGTTACCCATTGTGTATGGAGGAACTTCATTTCCTTCATTATCAACAATCGCTACTTTTACACCTGGAATGGGTTTACCCATTGAACCTGGACGGATTTCCATACAAGGGTAGTTACAAATAACTTGTCCACCTGTTTCTGTCATCCACCACGTATCATGAATACGAAGTCCAAATGCATTCATACCCCAGCGAATTACTTCTGGATTTAACGGCTCACCAACGCTTAATACGTGGCGAACTTGTGATAAGTCATATTTTTTAATTGCGTCTTGTCCAGCTCCCATTAACATACGGAACGCTGTCGGTGCACTATACCAAACTGTTACACCGTAATCTTGCAGTGCTTCATACCAAGCTTCCGGACTAAATCGCCCACCTAAAATAACATTTGACGCTCCAACTAACCACGGTGCGAAAATACCGTAAGCAGTTCCCGTTACCCAGCCTGGATCAGCTGTGCACCAATATACATCGTCTTCTTTTAAATCTAATACCCATTTCGCCGTTTGATAGTGCTGGACCATTGCATTTTGCGCATGAAGCACACCTTTTGGCTTACCAGTAGAACCAGACGTATAGTGAAGAATTAAACCATCTTCACGGCCTAACCATTCAATATGTAATTCTTTTGAAGCTTGTTCAAATAAAGGATTGAACGCTACCGTTTTACCGCCTTCTTCTACATTATCTCCAACAAGAAAAACTGTTTTTAAAGCAGGTAAATCATTTAATGGTACACGCTCTAATAACTCAGGCGTTGTAATTAACACCTTCGCTTCACTATCTTCTAAACGATCGCGAACCGCACCTTCCATAAATGCTTCAAATAACGGTCCAACAATTGCTCCTAATTTCACTGCACCTAAAAGTGCGAAATATAATTCTGGAGAACGTGGCATAAAAATAAAAACGCGATCGCCTTTTTCTACATCGCCATAATTTTTCAGGACATTTCCTGCTTTATTAGAAAAATCCTTCATTTCCTTAAATGTATATTTCTCTTTTCGCGATCCATCTTGATAATAAAGAGCTACTTTATTCTTTCGATCGGATTTCGCATGCTTATCAATTGCCTCATACGCCATATTTACTCGGCCTGTTTCATTCCAAGTAAAGTTTTTATTAACCTCTTCCCAGTTAAAATTCGCGTATGCCTCATCATAATTCGGCAAATTATTTTCTCCTTTAATGACAGGAAGCGTTTCTACTTTCATACTTTACATCCCCCTCCTATGTATTCTATTATCTATTATAATGATATTATTTAAAATTTTCAGTATATTTGTTGGTTTTTAGACAAATTTTTAATGACAAAATTCGATTCACATCGCATATATTATAAAGTACGATATTAATAGATTCACAAACCCTCAAGGTGGTGAGCAATACATTGATTCATAAAAAAATATACAATGCTAGAAACTTAAAAACAGCGAAAGGCACTTTAATTATTGAAGGTCCTGTCTCTACACATAATCTTGAAATGTATGAATTTCATCCAGATTTAGTTGCATTTCGTCCTGCTGAACAGCAATATAAAGCAATTGTCGAAATTTCTAAATTACCAGAAGCTCGACTCATTATTGCTAGACATGACCAGATGATTGTTGGATATGTTACATATTTATATCCTGATCCACTTGAACGATGGTCAGAAGGAAAAATAGAAAACTTAATTGAGCTTGGGGCAATTGAAGTAGTTCCAGCCTTCCGCGGGAGTTCTGTCGGAAAGAACTTACTAGAGGTTTCTATGATGGACGATTATATGGAAGATTACATTATATTGACGACTGAATATTATTGGCACTGGGATTTGAAACAAACAGGATTAAATGTTTGGGAATACCGAAAAGTAATGGAAAAGATGATGAATGCCGGCGGGTTACAATGGATGGCTACAGACGATCCTGAAATTTGTTCACATCCCGCCAACTGTTTAATGGTCCGCATCGGTAAACGCGTTGATACGGATTCTATTCAAGCTTTTGATCGTCTACGTTTTCACAATCGTTTTATGTATTAATAAAGGGGGCAACTGGAATGATTGTAGAAGAAATTATGAATCAAAATGTAGTTACACTACATCCAAACGATACAATCGAAACAGCAATCCGAACGATTCGCACGAAAGGAATTCGGCACATTCCAATTGTCGATCAAAATAATCACGTCGTAGGCATTATTTCTGATCGGGATGTAAGAGATGCAAGTCCGTCTATTCTAGATGAACAAGTTTCACTCGATATGCTACAGCAACCGCTTGAACTTATTATGAAACATCCTGTAATGACTTGCCACCCTCTCGATTTCGTTGAGGAAATTGCTACTTTATTTTTTGAAAATAAAATTGGCTGTCTTCCTGTTACAAAAGCTGGGAAGTTAGTTGGAATAATCTCAGAATCTACAGTACTGCACACGTTAGTAAAATTAACAGGAGCACATCAACCGAGTTCACAAATTGAAATTCAAGTAAAAAATGAACCTGGTATTCTTGGAAAAGTCGTTGCTATTTTTAGTGATTTACAAATAAATATCGTGAGCGTTCTCGTCTACCCAGCAAAAGATGAGAATGATAAAGTACTTGTTTTCCGCATTCAAACGATGAATCCTCTAAAAGTGATTGATGCACTTGAAGCAGAAGGCTATCGCGTATTATGGCCGAACATCATGGGGATGCAAGCATGAGTAGCGCGTTTATTTATTCGGATGACTTTCGGGGCTATTCATTTAGCCCTGATCATCCTTTTAACCAACTGCGCGTCACACTTACGTATGATTTATTACAAAAGGGTGGTTTCATCTCTCCCTCTCAAATCATCTCACCACGGATGGCTACAGATGAAGAGATTGCCTACGTTCATACAGAGGAGTACATAAATGCGGTAAAACGTGCTGGAGAAGGAAAGTTAGAAAAATCAATTGCGATGACATATGGACTAGGAACAGAAGATACACCGATGTTCCCAAATATGCACGAAGCAAGCGCATTGCTCGTTGGCGGTACGTTAACAGCTGTCGATGCTGTTCTTTCCGGAAAAGTAAAACACGCACTTAACTTAGGTGGAGGCTTACATCACGGCTTCCGTGGCAAGGCATCTGGTTTTTGTATTTATAACGATAGCTCCATCGCAATGAAGTATATTCAGAAGAAATACGGTTTACGCGTCTTATATATTGATACAGACGCTCATCACGGTGATGGCGTGCAGTGGTCGTTTTATGATGATTCTAACGTATGCACCATTTCATTACATGAAACTGGTCGCTATTTATTCCCTGGAACTGGCGCTGTAAACGAACGTGGACAAGGTAATGGTTATAGTTATTCTTTTAACGTTCCACTGGATGCTTTTACAGAAGATGAATCCTTTCTAAAATCATATCGAACAGTTGTAAAAGAAGTTGCAGCGTACTTTAAACCGGATATTATTTTAACGCAAAATGGTGCCGACGCACATTACTACGACCCACTTACACACCTTTGTGCAACCATGAATATTTACCGCGAAATACCGAAGCTCGCTCGTGAAATTGCTAATGAATATTGCGACGGTCGCTGGATCGCTGTCGGCGGCGGTGGCTATGACCATTGGCGCGTCGTACCAAGAGCTTGGGCACTTATTTGGCTCGAAATGAACAACATCCAAAACATCTCGGGTTATCTCCCTCCAGAATGGATTGACGCTTGGAAAGGACAAGCCGAAACAGAACTTCCCCTCACATGGGAAGATCCAGACAACATGTATAAACCTATCCCCCGTAAACCAGAAATTGAAGAAAAGAATGCATTAACTGTAGCGAAATCCCTTGAAATCATTCGGAATAATATGACAAAATCTTTGTACTAAACGAAAAGGAGGCTCGTTTTTGAATAGCCTCCTTTTATTTATTGTCGACTACTGTCGGTAAGTCGATATGTTTCGAGTTGCGCCGATATATTTTATTTAATAATTAACCGGTCCAACTTTTATGAAAAAAGGACGTGATATTATGTGGACACAACAAATGATCCCCACAAAACGCGGCACATTTGAACTCTTTACAAAAGGAAATGGCGAACCGCTTTGTATTACACATCACTATTCACAATTTAATGAAACTGGTGATTACTTTGCAGATGTTTTCACTGCTACGCATCGTGTATTTCTCATTAATTTACGAGATGCTGGTAGCTCTGTAACCACCCAGTCAGAAAACGAATTAAGTATGATTGAAACGGTTCACGATTTAGAAGCAATACGGGAAGCTTTACAACTCCCAACATGGCATTTCACTGGTCATTCAACAGGTGGTATGCTTGGACTTTTATATGCGATTACATATCCAAATTCCTTACAATCATTAGTCGTAGCAGGCGCTGCAGCAAGTAACTATACCGAAACACCATTTTGTATTTATCATCCAGAACATTCACAGTTTCATTATATGCAAGAGCTCATCGAAAACTTAAAAAGCCCTCACCTTACAAGTGAAGAACGGAAAGAACTATCTACTAAGAGAACAAAATTATCATTGTATAAACCAGAAAACTACAACTCTTATTTTTGTAAACCAATCAAAAAAACAATGTCCGTTAGCCGGATGAATGCTTTCGCCAATGAATATCCTTCATTTGATTTAAGGGAGTATTTACCTTCTATAAAAACAAAAACACTAATTATGTGTGGAAGACACGATGTGCAGTGTCCTATTCAATATTCCATCGAGATACATGAGGGTATATGCGATTCTACTTTTGTGACATTTGAGGAGAGCAACCATTATCCTTTTTTAGAAGAAGCTGCTCAGTTTACTTCTACTACTCAAATATTTTATAAATCATTGCAACAAGGAACTCTAAAATAGCATATTAAGGTCGCAAGTTAATTTTCCAACAAAAACCTCACAGCCTCTATAAGACTATGAGGTTTTTCAAAAGAAATATTTCACACTAGTAACAACCAAAAGAAGAACAGAAAAAATTATTAAACCTAAATCAATAAATACTGACTTTTTATCTCCTTCTTTTAAACTTATCATAAAACTAGAAATTATTTTAATTGCAAAAAAGACCATCATAAATAACCAACCCAAATGATCATTCGTAGAATCTTCATCATAAAACATTTGTATTGCACCAATAATTAATAAGATAAGTACAATATTAGTTCCAATCTTTAAAACCTTGTTTGATTTATTATCTTTTAATGTATCCCCCAAAATGTAGCACGCCCTCTCACACTCTCCTATGTTTTATCTCTCTTTATATTTTAACATAAATTACCTATTATCCCCTTTTGATCACATACAAAAAAACCTGCCAAAACTTTGACAGGTTCCCTACACATTAAAACGATAACCAGCTCCCCATACTGTTTCAATATATTGCGGGTGGGCAGGATCTCTTTCAATTTTTTCACGTAGCTTTCTAATGTGGACGACAACAGTGGCTAAATCACCAGCGGAATCTAATCCCCAAATGCGTTCAAATAACTGTTCTTTATTTAATACTTGGTTTGGATGTGTGACAAAGAATGTTAATAAATCAAATTCCTTCGTTGTAAATGCCACTTCTTCATTGTTTATAAAAACTTTCCTCGCTCGTTGATCGATAGAAATTCCGTGAATGTATAGCGTATCACGTTGCTTACTTACATTTCCTGATAATCTTTCATAACGAGCAATATGCGCTTTTACTCTTGCGACTAATTCGCTTGGGCTAAACGGTTTCGTTATATAATCATCCGCTCCTAATCCGAGCCCGCGAATTTTATCTATATCTTCTTTTTTTGCTGAAACAAGTAGAATCGGAATATCTTTTACAGCACGTATTTGTTTACAAATTTCGAATCCGTTCATTTTCGGAAGCATAATATCTAAAATAATTAAATCATAGTCTTCTTGCAGGGCTATTTGTAAACCTGTTTCTCCTGAATGCTCTACATCAACTTGGAAATCATTAATTTCTAAATAATCTCGCTGTAATTCTGCAATACTTACTTCATCTTCTATTAGTAAAATTCTTTTCAATTTACTCACCACATTCCTCTACTTTTTCCAATGAGAAGAAAATGCTTGTGCCTTTACCAAGCTCGCTTTCCGCCCAAATTTCCCCGCCATGTTCTTCAACAATTTGCTTCGCTATTGCTAAACCAAGTCCACTTCCACCTGTGCTAGAATTTCGCGATTGTTCTGCACGATAAAAACGTTCAAAGATATACGGTAGCGTATCAGATTCTATACCTGATCCATTGTCTATCACCTTCACAATAACTTTATTGTTATCACTCGATACTGTTACGGTAATTTTCTTCTCTTCTTTATCCATGTACTTCACACTATTATGAATTAAATTTGATATAACTCTATTTATCTTTTCGCAATCAGCCGTTACATATAATGGCGATGAATGTAATTGTAAGTTAATTTCTATACCTTCTTCACTTAAATCCATCTGCATCTCTTCTATTAATTCTTGCATAAACGTATTTAATTCAACTGTCTCAAATTGGAATGGAACTCGATTTAAATCGAGCTTCGAAAACAAAAAGAGTTCATCAATGAGTGTGTCCATATGTTTTGCCTTCGTATGAATTGTCGTTAAATACTTATCCATTTTTTCTGGCGTATTTGCTACCCCGTCCTTTATTCCTTCTACATATCCGATAATAGATGTAATCGGTGTTTTTAAATCATGCGATATGTTTGAAATAAGTTCTTTTCGATTTTCTTCATACTGCGTTTGTACTTCAATCGATTCCTTTAACTTCTTCCTCATTTCCTCAAATCCTTGATTTAATTGACCTATTTCATCGTGCGATGTAACTGGCATTTGAAAATCTAAATTTCCTTCTTTAATTTTCTCCGTTGCACCTTTCAATACAAAAATTGGTTTTATTACACTTCTTGAAACAAGATAACTTAATAAACCAATGAGTAAAATGGCTAATAGTAAAAGCGATACGAATAAGATTGGAAATAATTTTTGTGTAAGATCTACAAATGAACTTTGCTTTTTTAGTACAAATATACTCCCTTCTTCTTTCTCTGGAAAATAAAAATCAAACTTTACATATCGATAAAATGTCTCGCCTAGTTCCGTTGTACCACGACTATTAATATTTGCCGCTTCAAATTTCGGAAGGGCTTCTGTTAAAGTCGAACTTTCAAATCCCTTATTAGCATAAGAAATGTTTTCTCCCTTTCTTACAATTATTTTCATACCTTCTTTTTCAATTGATGAAACGAACGATTTATCTAATAATTGAGATTGATGTTGCTTTGCCGCTAATTTTAATTCAAGATAGGCATTTTCTTCTTCTGGTGTAAGCGGCTTTTGAATGTAAGAACTTTTATAGAAATTTTTCACTGCTTCCAAATCACCTGTTATTGAAAAAACAATTAAAAATCCCGCGACTAATATGAGCGTAATAGAAACGAGAATTACAGCAATATAAGAAAATAAAAACCTTGTTTTAATAGACATATGTTACATCCTCACTTTACCCATCCTTCATATTCATAAGCATAAAAATATATGTTCAAATACTCAAGCGATTTTATAGTAATTTTAGCGTCAGTTTATAAAAATTTAATGTTCCTATTTTACAGTTGAAATTAGGAGGTTGAAATTCCATGTTCAAAAAAACATTCAGTATAATATGTTGCGTAATTTTTTTACAAGGATGCTCGCAAGAACAAGAAGTCAAAAAGGAGATGACAAACATGGAGACTGCACTACTAGCAGCTACTGAAAAAAATGAAACGAATACTGTTATATCTTTACTAAAACAAGGTGCAAATATAAATGCGACGGATAATCAAGGACGTACCCCTCTTATGATTGCTACATACAAAAATGATGTAAAAACCGCAAAAGCACTTATCGAAGCTGGTGCTGACGTAAATATCCAAGATGACATGAAAAACAATCCCTTTCTATACGCCGGTGCGGAAGGTTACTTAGACATTTTAAAGCTAACAATTAATGCTGGTGCAGATCCTACGATTACAAATCGTTACGGCGGAACAGCTCTTATCCCAGCCTCAGAACATGGCTATATTGACGTTATAAAAGAACTCCTCACTCGAACAAATATTGATGTAAATCATGTAAATAACCTAGGATGGACAGCTTTAATGGAAGCTATCGTACTAAGTAACGGAAACGAAACACAGCAACAAGTCATTCGCCTTCTTATTGAGCACGGTGCAGATGTAAATATTCCAGATAATGATGGTGTTACCCCGTTAGAGCATGCTCGCGCTCATAATTTTGCAGAGATAGAGAAAATTTTGTTAGAAGGAAATAAGTAAAAAGCTTATCTTTGCCTTCCTCCCCCATCCTATGCTACATTTAAGCCGTTACATCAATATTAATAGGGTGGGAATACATATGAATAAACCTAAAATTGGGATGATTGGACTTGGTAGCATTGCGCAAAAGGCCTATCTTCCAACACTTACAAAAGAAACAGATTGGAACTTTGTCGGGGCGTTTACACCTAACGCAGAGAAAAGAAAACAAGTTTGCCAGCAATACCGAATTCAAGACTTTCATTCTATTGAAACGTTAGCTTCGGAATGTGATGCAATCTTCGTTCATAGTTCAACTGCATCGCATTATGAAATCGTTTCTGAGCTTTTGAAAAAAGGAATCGACGTTTATGTTGATAAGCCGTTAGCAGCTACTGTGGAACAAGCTGAGCAACTAGTCGAGTTGAGCGAGAAGTATAACCGAAAGTTAATGGTCGGATTTAATCGCAGATTCGTTCCTATGTATGTTGCTGCCAAAGAACAGGCTCATGATATTTCATGGATTCGAATTGAAAAGCATCGCACAAATAAAGTCGGGCCATATACGTACGACTTCACTATGTTAGATGATTATTTACACATTGTAGATACTGCTCGCTGGTTCGCTAATGATGACCTTAACGTCGTTCACAATATGATGCAAATCAATGAAAAGAATGAACTTCTTTACGGACATCATACATATACAACTCCAAGTGGACTGTTACTTTCTACTGCAATGCATCGCCATGCCGGTACAAATTTAGAACAAATTGAACTTGTAACGCCAGGGAAAATCATTCGCGTAAAAAATATGAATACATTTGAAATTGAACAGGAAAACTCAGTTTCACAAAGCGGTTCTCCATCATGGGATACGACGTTAAAACAACGTGGTTTTGAAGATGCTGTTCATCATTTTATTGAATGTGTACACGGAGATACAAAGCCTGTTGTAGATGGATTAGAAGGATTAAAAACGCAGCAAATGCTACAATCTTTACTAGATGATGTAAACAAAAATTAAAACGGATACATTTTTCAGAATTTACTTTCATTCCCATTTCCCCTTTATTTCTCTCGTAAATTTCTATAAAATATGTTGATAGGAATTATAAATTTCATAATGAATCGTGGAAAGGATGGGATTGACACATGTGGAACGAGTTTAAAAAGTTCGCTTTCAAAGGGAATGTCGTTGATTTAGCTGTCGGGGTTGTAATCGGTGCTGCATTCGGTAAAATCGTTAGTTCTTTAGTAAAAGACATTATTACACCATTACTTGGTATGGTATTAGGTGGCGTTAACTTTACAGATTTGCACTTTGGATACGGTAAATCAGCTGTTATGTATGGTAACTTCATCCAAACAATTTTTGATTTCTTAATTATCGCAGCTTCTATCTTTATGTTTATTAAAGTTTTCAACAAACTAACATCTAAAAAAGAAGACGAAAAAGAGGAAGAAATTCCAGAACCAACAAAAGAAGAAGTTCTTCTTGGCGAAATTCGCGACTTATTAAAACAACAAAATTCTTCTAAAGATAGAGCATAATTGAACGGATAAAAAGGCATGTCCCTCGGGACATGCCTTTTCTATATGCTATAACGTTTCCGAATTCATATGAATAAATAAAATAATACCAGCAACCATAAGTACCATAATGCTACCTGCAAATAGTGTAATACCAATAAACATTAAACTTTTGCTCATATCTACTGATACACTTTCAATAAAAATAGAAATTACATACGTGATAAGGGCAATTCCTGCAAGAATACTTCCTGGAACAAATCGCTTTAAACCATTTTGTTTTAACGTCATATATGCAAAAATAGCAGTCATACAAAGCGTAATTATCCAAAGAACGATCATCTCTTTTCCCCCCTCACAAGCCTTTTCTTTCTATTATACATGACATTGCCCTATAATAGTTATTTTTACACTTATGTGACATATAACAAGGAATCATACAATCTATAGAGAACTCTTCCAGGTAAGCTATATACTAGGGAGGATTTCAATTGGAAGATGATATTGTAGGATATTTTAAACAAGTAGAGCGATTTGATTATATTACAATCGACTTAGACAAAATTTTTTTTACATGGAAGTTGTACAAATAGAAACAAATGTAACTTTGCTAAAAATATCACTTAACTTAAAAAAAAGATAAAACGATTGTAGATGGAAAAGCAAAGCACTATGATTCTTCTAGGCTAGAGCATTTAATAAAAAATTTTAAACGCACTGCACAAACATGCCTTGAACATAATTTACGAAGCGCTGAAGAACTTTTTGCATTTTGGAAAAGAAATTGACCACTAGAAAAATATGGATACCCCTCATATAAATTGATATAATTACCATATACAAATATTCTTTGTAAGGGAGTGTTCATAATGATTTGGATTTCACTAATCGTATTAGCTTATTTCATCATTCTCGTCCCAATACAGTACAACTACATTAAAATACTCAAAGAAAAACAGAAAAAAATGAGTGTCTCACAAAACGAACTATATGACAACATGTCTTATGAAGAATCCCAAGTGCATTACCATTATCAAAGTAACGTATTTACAATACCTGCTTCGCTTGTCGCAAGTATTATTTATAAGGTGAAACATGCAGCATAATATGTACGCTGTAAAATTATTGTTTGAGTCTGTTCCTTCTGGTGAGCCTCATCCTATGAAAATGGATGAGCATTATGAAGAGAATCACGATACACTTTTTGAAGAAAGTATTATTCTTGTTAAAGCAAACAGTTTAGAAGAAGCTCATGAACTAGGTGAAAAGATAGCTATACAATCGGAGCACACATACGATAATATGTATGATGAGCAAATCACATGGACGTTCCGAAAAGTGTTACATGTATTTGAATTAGACGATACGCCATTTGAAACTGGAAAAGAATTGTACGCAAAATTTTTACACGTTAAGAAAAATGAAACTGTAGATACAGTAATTGAAAAATATTATCCTGAATATGAATAAAAGCTCACAGCAATCGCTGTGAGCTTTTTTATACTTATTTCGTTGAATCTCTAAATTGGATACGGTGAGGTAAGATAACAGTGTGATCTTCCACTTTTTCTTTGTTCATATACTTTGTTAATAGACGCATTGCTACTGCACCGATATCATACATCGGTTGTACAACTGTTGAAAGCTGCGGACGAACCATTAATGCAAGGCGTGTATTATCGAAACCAAGTACTTCTACGTCAGTTGGTACGTTTAATCCAGCATCTTGTGCTGCATGGATTACACCTAGTGCCATTTCATCAGAAGACACGAAGATTGCTGTTGGCTTTTCATCATTGCTCCAAAGCTTTTCGAATGCTTCGATACCTGAGTCATATGTGTAATCTCCATCGATTACAAGATTTTCATCATATGAAATACCTTCTTCTTCTAAAGCTTTTTTATAACCTTGTAACTTCTTCGCGCTTCCCGCTTTATCAATGAATGGACCAGAGACGAAACCGATACGCTTATGTCCTTGCTCGATAAAGTGCTTCATTGCATCGTAAGCTGCTTGTGTATAATCAATATTTACTGATGGCGTTTCATTTTGCTCATCAAATGACGCTGCTAATACAATTGGTACTGGAGATTTTTTAAATTCTTCAATGTGAATGTCTGTAATATCTTCACCCATGAAAACAATTCCGTCCACTTGTTTTCCAAGCATCGTATTTAATAGATGGAACTCTTTCTCTTTGTTTTGATCAGAGTTACTTAAAATGATGTTATATTTGTACATTGTTGCGATATCTTCAATTCCACGTGCAAGTTCTGCATAAAACGTATTTGAGATATCAGGAATAATAACACCTACCGTAGTTGTCTTCTTACTTGCTAGTCCACGTGCTACCGCATTTGGACGGTATCCTAAACGATCAATTGCTTCTAATACTTTCTTTCTTGTTGTAGGCTTTACATTTGGGTTACCGTTCACAACGCGTGATACGGTAGCCATTGAAACGTTCGCTTCGCGCGCTACATCATAGATTGTTACGTTCATCTCATCGCACACTCCTTCTATTTTTGTTATCTATTTTTATGTATCGGTTACTTGAATGAAAAAAAGACATCAACTCTATTTGCAGATGCCACCAATCGTCCCGAGTTCTTCCTTTTACTAATGATACGATATAAACGCAGGCTCATACAATATTTTCCCGCAAAAGTTTCGAAAAAATTCGCTTCTTTTCTCGTATTTTCGTATTTTTTATGAAAAAAGGGCATTTTTTGTAAAAAAATAGATATTTCCTAAGTAGAAATCTTATTTTAAGCAGTACGATAGTAAATGAAATTTATATCGGCGATTTTTCGAATATATGAACCGTAACTCGAAATATATCGGCGATTTCCCAAATATATCGACCACAACTCTAATTATATCAGCGATTTTTTTAATATACCAACTTCCCAACAAAAATCGACAATGACAGTCGCTATACAGCTGTCCCAAAATGCCTTTTTGGAACAGCTCATTAAAAGTTTTTATAATTTACTTCCAAATGATTTTAATTCATTCATAAAATCATTGAACTGCGGGATATTCATTTGCTGCGCCGCATCTGATAAAGCTACAGCTGGATTTGGATGTACTTCAGCCATAATTGCGTTTGCACCAATTGCCATCGCTGCTTTTGCAGTTAGTAAGAGAAGGTCACGTCTCTCTGTAGAATGCGTTACATCAAAAACGACAGGTAAATGTGTCTCTTTCTTTAAAATCGGTACAGCGGAAATATCAAGCGTATTACGCGTTGCTCTTTCATTGCTTCAGCAACTTGACGTACTTGTTCATAACTTTCCACTGCACACGGTCCCATAATAAAATGCTAATTTCCGTTACCAATTTTTTCACCATTAATTTCAACAATCGTATCTTCTGTTTTTTTCTTACAAGAAACAAGTAGTGCTTTACGATGATCCTCTTCTTGTAACTTTAAACCAAATTGAAAAATTTGTTTGAAAATATGTTATAAAGTCGAAGTTTCAAATGGACCATTATTATTCTCTGCAATTAAATCCAGCATATTTCTTTCACGTACAGGATCAAAACGTTTCACACCTTATACTTCTTTTAAATTACCAACTTCTTGTACGAGACGACCTCTTTCGTTTAGTAACTCTAATATTTGTAAATTAAGTTGATCAATTTCAGAACGTAAACGACCTAATTGTTGTGATGCCATAAGAAAGCCATCTCTTTCAAATCCCTATATATTACTTTTTTAAGATAACTTATTATAGTTGATACATATACGATTGTCACACGATATACAGCAATGAATTACCATTAAAAAACCTTTTATATTTTCATTTAAAATAAAAAAAGACAGTTTACATACTGTCTTTTTTACAAGAAGGAAACAAACGGTTTATCACTGTTTTTCTCTTTTATAATAACGGCCTCAATTTTACTCTCGGACTTGATCTGTAATTGTACTTTCGCATCTTTAGGCAATTTGTCTAACATACCTTGAGCAGCCAATTGGGTAAGAGCCATTAATTCTGTTTTACCGTTATATTTAATAACAATATTCATATTTAATGTATCCATTTGATCTTTCTTATAAGAAACTTTTGCATTGACTGGAATAAAATCTCCATTAGAAAAACCTTTTATTTCCTTAGCAAAGTTATTTATTTTTGTATTATCTTCTCCATGTGCTTGTGTAAATTCATCAGAAGGATATGAATACGACTTTTCATCAATTGTACTCCAATTTCCAAGGTTCATATCATTCTTTTGAACAGTAGCACTAGCAATATACGTACCATTTTTTAAAGAACTTGTACTTTCTTGCTTAAAGATAGCAAACGTAATTGGAGATTTGTTATATTTATCATTTTTGTTAATAGCTTCAATAAGTTGTTTAGCAACTTCAGACCCTTTAGACATAGCTTCTTCATTCGATACACTTGAAGACATAGCTAAGCCAATCATAACACCAGATAAACTTAATTCATTTGAATTCTGTTTTCCGAAATAGTCTTGTTCTATAATATTCGTCAAAACTGGCGCTTCTACTTTCGCAACTAGTTCATCAACTAGTTTCTCTGGAATATACTGATTTAATTGCAGTACGTGACTCTCTGTATCAAATTGCTGCGTTGCAATATTTATTAAACCATTTTCATACTCTGCTAAATCTAATTTAGAATTTGTTTTTATATTAGCTGTATTAATAACCTTTTGTTCTTTTAAAGGAATAACAGTTCTATAATAATCTTTAGAAACAGCAGTTCTCGGAATCATACTTTTTTCTTTTGTATCTTTTTGTATAACTTCATCCTTCTTACTAATCGTATTACTATTGTTACTACAAGCTCCCAGTAATAAACTTACGACTGCGAAGGATAATGCCATTTTCTTCATTACTTAAAACCTACTTTCAACAATCTAGTTATTTAGTTTGAACTATTAATAGTGTACCACTAAATATATTTCAACAAAAACAAAAAAAAAGAAGCAAGCACCTTTAGCTTGCTTCTTTTTACTTTATATTCTCTTCTAAAGCATCTTTTTTAATATTCCAATGAGATGTATTCCATACTACCATCCCATCTTTTATGTATAACACTTGCGGTGATTCATGTCTAATACTGTATTGTTCTGCAACACGATTTGACACATCTCTCGCATCTTGTACGTATAAGTAATACGCTGGCACTTCTCTTTCTTCACTGCAATACGCTTGAAATTCTGTGTATGCACCGTGACTAATCGGGCATGTCGTACTATGTTTAAAAAGAACATACGGCTCATTCTTTTCTACTAAGACTTCAAGCTCTTCAATTGTTTCAAGCTTTGTCATATTCATCACGATTCACCTCTCATACGAAATCTAGAGCGCTTCTCTTTCTTTTCAGCGTTTTTCTCAATTCTTTCTAATTTACGCTCTTCTTTTTCAACCTTCTTCTCTTGTCTCGACGCACGGTAATGATTGTATACTTCAATCGCCGCACTGCTCCACTGTACAACTTGCGCTACTTTATCAGCGTTATTTTCAATTTCGTCCGTTACAGAGTCTGATACATTACGAAGCTTCGTATTTAAAGATTGGATTGTCGTTCCAATCCCATCTACACCCGCTACCACTTTATTTAATGACTGTGACTTCTGTTGAATATCATCAGCTAACGCATTCGTTTTATGTAATAATTGCTCTGTCTCTACGCTAATTCCTTGCATTTGTTTTTCTAAACCTTCTAAAGTGCTTGCAACGTTTTCTAACGTCTTCTGAACCGATAACAACGTTCTGCATATATACACTACTAATACTGCGAAAGCAACCGCGATAATAGCCGCACTTACATATAAAAGAACTTGCATTTCATCACTTCCTTTATCTTTTTCATACTTTCCTCTATTATACAATCATTTTCCGTTTCATTCTAATCCCTATCTCATCATTAGAATTTTCATACTTATTCGTTAACTGTAACATAAATCATTCAACAAATTCCACTAAGTAGGTTACAATAGGAGAGGATACATAATTAGTAGGGAGGCTTTACATATGAAAGATCCACGTATTGAAAAGTTAGCATACAATTTAATTAACTACTCTATCCGCTTACAAAAAGGTGAAAAAGTATTAATTGAAAACTTTGGCTTACAAAAAGAACTTGTAACTGCACTTGTAAAAGAAGCATATGCAGCTGGTGGTTTCCCATTCGTCTCTTTAAAAGATCATCAAGTAGATCGCTCTTTATTAATGGGTGCTACTGAAGAACATTTCGAACAAATCGCTGCATATGAAGCAAGCGTAATGAAAGACATGGACGCTTATATCGGTCTTCGCTCTGGCGATAATATTAATGAACAAGCTGACGTTCCAAGTGAGCGTATGAAAGTTCATGGCCAAACAGTTGGCAAAAAAGTTCATAGAGACATTCGCGTTCCAAAAACACGCTGGGTTGTTCTTCGCTACCCAAATGCTTCTATGGCACAGCTTGCTAAAATGAGTACAGAAGCTTTCGAAGACTTCTACTTTGAAGTATGTAACTTAGACTACGGTAAAATGGATAAGGCGATGGATAGCCTTGTTACATTAATGAATAAAACAGATAAAGTTCGTTTAACTGGTCCTGGAACTGACTTAACATTCTCTATTAAAGACATTCCAGCAATTAAATGCTCAGGTCATTTAAACATTCCAGATGGTGAAGTATACTCTGCACCAGTTCGTGACTCTGTTAACGGTACAGTTTCTTACAACACACCATCTCCTTACAACGGTTATACATTTGAAAATGTACAACTTAAGTTCGAGAACGGCCAAATCGTTGAAGCAACTGCAAACGATTCAGAACGCATTAATAAAATCTTCGATACAGACGAAGGCGCACGCTACGTTGGTGAATTCGCAATCGGCGTAAACCCATACATCTTACATCCAATGGGAGACATCCTATTCGATGAAAAAATCGATGGCAGCTTCCACTTCACTCCTGGACAAGCTTACGACGATGCATGGAATGGTAACAACTCAAACATCCACTGGGATTTAGTATGCATCCAACGCCCTGAATACGGCGGCGGTGAAATTTACTTCGACGACGTACTAATCCGTAAAGACGGACGCTTCGTTGTACCTGAATTAGAAGCTTTAAACCCAGAGAACTTAAAATAATAAAAAACGCTCGGAATTATATCCGAGCGTTTTTTATTATCCTCACCCTATATTGATCTACTGTTCTTACTTTTTGTTTGCTGAAAATGAAAATAATATAAAAGCGCCACTGCGATAGTACCTATTAATATTGGTTCATATAAGGGCAGATCCCATTTCATATATACTCTAGTGCAGATAGCAAACACAAGCAAAATTTCCAAACAAAACAAAGGTTTTACATATTTCATTTCTTACCTACCATTTCTATTTTCACATGTGGATTTTCTTTCTCGATAAGCGCCAAAAATTCATTCATATCTTGCGGTATCGCAACCATATGTACTTTATATGCATTCGTCGTAATTTCAAGATACTTTCCAACTTGACGAACAACTCTTATATCTTTTAATACAACATCATCATTTAGAATACCGTACTTTAATACGCCATTTTCTACTTTATGTTTTTTAATAAATACTTCCCAAACGAGTGGTACATTTACAATGAAGCATAAACCCATCCCAATCAACGCTGACATCCAATGCGCTTTATTAGTGAAAAGCATGACAATTGGATATATACACATAAAAGCTAACGTAAGACAAACGAAAATGACTACTGACTTACTTCTTTGAATTGGAAAGTTCATACCTACACCCCCTAATCCAAATTATACCACTATTTCCATTTTGGTTCATAGAAAAAGGCCATTTCTAGATGACCTTTTTCACAATGTACCTATAAAATTTCTTATCTACCTGTAACACTGGAAAGTTTTTCGGCAACTCATCTATACTCACACTTTGAAAACCATTCTTTTCATAAAAGCGATGTGCCGCTAAAAATTTTACTGTTGTTCCTAAATAAATATCTTTCAACTTTTTATCCTCAGCCCATGAAATTGCTGTTTGAAGCAACATATATGACGCGCCACATTCTTTTCCACGAAACTCTTTTTGTACGAACATTTTTCTTAGCGCTACTTGATGATTCTCAATATCTAATAAAGCTACTGTTCCAACTACTTTCCCATCATAAAGTGCTACCCAAAAGTTTCCGTGATCCTTTTGATAGAATGTTTCTATTTCAAGTAAATCAGGTTGCTCTTCTTTCGTAATGGGAACATTATACTCTTTTTGCTGAATATGAACGATAAGATCTACTACTTCCTCTTGAAACGCACTTTCATACGGAATAATACGAATCTTCTCGTTCATCGAATATCTTTCCATTCTGAAGCTAATAAACTATATACAGAGATATCATGAAAATGATCATATAACCATTCTTCATCTCTTAAAATACCATCTAATTTAAACCCTAAACGCTCTGGAATAGCGCGGCTTTTCACATTTTCAACACCGCATCTAATTTCCATTTTATTTAATTTTAAATTCTCAAATGCATAGTGAAGCACAGCCTTTACGCTACGTGTCATAACGCCTTTTCCTCCAGCATCTTCTGCAAGGTAATACCCAAGACTCGCCGCTCTCTTCCCCCAGCTCACTGGATGAATACCTACCATCCCAACGAGCTTTCCTTTGTAACGTATACCACTTTCAAAACCGTCTCCCTCTGCAAATTTCTTTAACCACATCGGAAAAATCTCATCATAAGCATCAGCAGATTTTGTCCCATCTACCCAAGGAAGCCATTTTCGTAAATGATTACGGTTTTGGTCTATTAATTGATATAATTCTTCTTTATGATGTTTTTCTAGTAATTGTAGTTCGATTTCGTCATCTACTCGGAGTGTGAACATGTTTTTTAGTCCCCTTTTTATTTTTCTTATTATTCTAACATTTTTAGATGTAAAAAGTTAAATATTAACACTTTCTTTTGATTTTCTTTGTATAAAACCAGAAGAATACAATATTCCCGTAATAACTAATATCATTCCTACAGATTGTGCAGATGTTATATTGACTCCTTCAATAAAAGAAATAAGTATTGTAACAACAGGCACTAGATTAAAAAATAAAGATGTCCTTGCTGCCCCAATTTGAGCAATTCCATTATTCCACCATAAGTAACCAAGCACACTCATTCCAATTGCCATAAAGAGAATCGCTCCCCATGCCAACCAAGGAATTTCTAAAACTGGTACTATACTTTTTTGTGTAGAAGATATGATAATAAAGGCAAGTGCACCAATAGTCATCGTATATGTCGTCGTTTGTATTGGATTACCAGTTTTAATAAACCTTCTGCCTAGCACGCCGTATAACGCCCAGCAAATATTCCCTAATAAAATATAAAAATCCCCTTTTGAAAATGATAAATGTTGTAGTATTGTAAACGAACCTTGTGTAAGTACAAAAACAACGCCAATTAGTGCAAGTAACATTCCAATTGCTTGGCGCTTCACAATTTTCTCTCGTAAAATGACACTTGCTAACAGCGTCGTAACGAGAGGATTTGTCGCCATAATAAGTGCACCATTAACAGCTTCTGTATATTTCATTCCTAAAAAGAAAAAGAAGTTAAAGCCGAATACACCAACAATACCTAGCAAAAGATAATAGGTCCTATTCTGCATCCATACTTCCAAATCAAAATCTTTTCGTATTTTTAACAAACATAACATCACAAATGCAGCAATCCCAAAACGCCATGCTGCTATATGAATTGCTTCGAAATACTGCACCGCATATTTCGAAGCATTAAATGTCCCACCAGTAAATATCGCAAAACCTAATAACTGCGTATATACTTTATTTTTCATTGCCGGCCTCCAAGTCTTTTTCTTCTAGAAAACCGTAATAAATTTCTAACTTCTCCTCCGTTAGCTGAACAACTTTTTGCAATTGTTCCTGCTGTTCTTTTAATCGCTCCAAGTGAGTTGTTAAAATGGAAATTCTCTTTTTTACTTTCGCTGGTACTTCCTCTTTCTTCTGCCTAATTTCCTCTATAATGCACCCATCACTTGCAAACTCAGCCATCTCTTCTAATGACATCCCAGTTTGTTTTAATGAATATAAAAATTTTAATAAACGTACATCGCCTTCTGTATATTGACGAATACCGCTATTTCGCGTTGGTGGTGGTAATAAACCTAATTTCTCATAGTAGCGCAAAGTGTGAATGCTCATCCCTGTTAATTCTGCTACTTCGCCGATTTTATACATGTTCTCTCCCCCTTGTTTTTACATTTTCATCTTACAACCTAGAGTTAGCTCTAGGTCAATACATAAATAAAGTGAAACTTTAATCAGTGGGGGTCTTATTGCACGTTAATGCGGGATAAAAGTTGAACACAACAAAAAAAGACGCACAGCCACAGCTATGCGTCTTTTCTATTATTTCTCTGCAACTTGAACTTCTTTTACGTAAGCTGCTTCGAATTTTTGGATGTCACCTGCGCCCATGAAAATTAGAACGCCGTTTTTATGTTTCTTTAATACATCCGTTGTTGTATCTGTAATTAGTTCTGCACCATCAATACGCTTTTGCAGATCTTCAATTGTTAATTCACCTTTGTTTTCGCGTGCTGATCCGAAAATATCACATAAGTATACTTGATCAGCTTTGCTTAAGCTTTCAGCGAACTCATCTAAGAACTTTTCTGTACGTGAGAATGTATGCGGCTGGAATACAGCGACAACTTCACGCTCTGGATGTTTTTGACGAGCTGCTTCAATCGTTGCATTAATTTCTGTCGGATGGTGTGCGTAGTCATCGATAATAACTTGCTCTCCCATCGGCTTTTCATTAAAGCGACGTTTTACGCCTTCAAAAGTTGTTAATTGATGTTTTACTGCTTCTACATCAACGTTTTCATAATGGCAAAGTGCGATTACTGCTAACGCATTTAATACGCTGTGATTGCCGTATCCTGTAATTTTGAACGTGTCATAGTACGTATTACGAACGAATACATCGAATATCGTGCCATCTGTTCTCTTTTGGATGTTACGTGCTTGGAAATCATTATCTTCTCCAAATCCATAGAAAATAACAGGTACTTTCGCTTGAATTTTTTGAAGTTCTTCATCATCTCCACATGCAATAATGCCTTTTTTCACTTGCAATGCCATCTCTTGGAATGCACTGAATACATCATTGATGTCTGCAAAATAATCTGGATGATCAAAATCAATATTCGTCATAATTGCATAGTCTGGATTGTAAGACAAGAAATGACGACGATACTCACAAGCTTCAAATACAAAATACTTACTATTTTCTACCCCATGCCCTGTTCCATCTCCAATAAGGTAAGATGTAGGATGTGCACCTTGCATTACATGGGCTAACAAACCTGTTGTTGATGTCTTTCCGTGTGCACCAGTTACAGCAACACTTGTGTATTGGCTCATAAGGTCACCTAAGAAGTGATGGTAACGATGTACTGGGATGTTTAATTCTTTTGCTGCTACGATTTCTTCATGCGTATCAGGAAATGCATTTCCTGCAATAATCACTTGTCCTTCTTCTACATTATTCTTATCAAAAGGAAGGATCGAGATACTACGCTTTTCTAACGCTGTTTGTGTAAAGAAACGCTTTTCATAATCAGACCCTTGAACAGTATGCTTCATATCATGAAGAATTTGCGCTAATGAACTCATTCCTGTTCCTTTAATTCCTACAAAATGGTAAACTGTCATCTTAAAGAACCTCCAACATTTCGAACTAATACAACGGCCTATCTATAAGACAGTATATGAATCTTTTCTTATTTTGGTAATCATCATACATTTTTGATGTAGTGAGGTTATTCTTTCCCTTCACTTATCAGGATAAACTCGTACGTACTTCTTTATATGTCCATAACAAGTCCATTATAGCAAAAAAGAAGCCGCTATACTATGATAACAGAAAAACTGATAGGGTCAATCACCTATCAGTTTTTCTCTCTTTTACATATCTTCTCTTTTTTCTAATTGAACACGCTCTAAACGTGGGTTTGGACGATATTTACGACCAGCTTTTGCTTCTGGTTTCCCATTTAATTCTACATTATCACCAGTAAAGCCAATATTCATTTTTAACAAGCTACTCCCTACCCCATATATGTCAACAGGTACCTTTTGAGCTTCAAATTCACGAATACGCTTTTCATCAAATCCACCAGTTACAACGATGTCTACATGCTGGAATCCTTCTTCATCAAGCGCCTTGCGAAGTGCAAATACAAGAGATGGATTTACACCACGTGGATCAAATGTTCCAAGTACTTCTGGGTGGCGAATAAAGTATTGATCAATCATTGTGCGAGACGTATCTACACGCACACCTTTTAATGTTGATCCAAATTCACGCGCTACACGAAGTGCATCTGTAATAACATCATTATTGTAATCAATTAGTACAACTAATTCATCTTCTGGAAATTTCTTATGATATGCTTTTGCCGCTTCTACAACATCACCATTAAACATTTGAATTAATGCGTGAGGCATTGTTCCCATACCACTTCTGCCCCACCATTCATTCATTGCATGCGTCGCTTGTGCGCTCATACCTCCGATGTATGCTGCATAACCGTCACCAGCTTGTTGTGTATAATGATCGTCACGATCTCCCATGAAAATAACTGGTTTTTCTTTATCTACACTACGCGCAGCTTGGACAACATTATATACGTTTGTTGCAACCGATGTACGACGAGCTAAAATCCCATCAATAACACCTTCTAAAAATCCGAAATTCTCATAAGGACCATGAATTGTTAACACTGTTTCAAATGGACTAATTTTATCGCCATCTTTTAAAGAGTTAATTTCAAGTTCCTCAGGATTTTTAGCGAATGTTTGTAGCAATGCAATTACTTCATCTGTTCCGCAAAGAACTGCATTTTCTTTTTGGAAAAATTGCATCGTTACAACACTTTTCGGGCGAAATTCTTCAATAATTTCTCTAGTTTTTAAAAAGTAAACGGCGGAGAACCAACCTTCTCCAACTCGTTCGTCAAATTTAAATGTTTTATTTGTTAGTCGATTTATTTCACCTTTTAATTTTAATTCAATTTCTTTCATGTCGCTTTACTCCCTACTTTACTATCCAACATTTTCTATTAGTATACAGCAAAACCGTGGACTATACATTCGTTTCCTGCATAGCAGCGAATTCATCCTCAGAAATAAGGACATCTCTTGGCTTCGTCCCTCTTGCTTCAGAAATAATTCCTTGCGATTGCATCTCCTCAATGAGACGTGCCGCGCGATTATAACCGATGCGGAATTTTCGCTGTACAGAAGATGTGGACGCTCCCCCTTGTTCTACAACAAATTGACATGCTTCAAAGAACAATTCGTCTTCCGACTCAGCCTGTTCTGTTTTCGCTAATAAATCCTCTTGCTTAAATAAGTAATTCGGCTTCATTTGCTTTCTCACATGATCAACTGTCTTTTCAATCTCATCATCCGATACATATACACCTTGTACACGAACTGGCTTAGATGTACCGTTCCCTAAAAATAACATATCACCACGGCCAAGTAATTTCTCCGCGCCTCCAATATCAATAATCGTACGCGAATCAACTTGAGATGATACAGTAAACGCAATACGCGTTGGAATGTTTGACTTAATTAAACCTGTAATAACATCTACAGATGGACGCTGCGTCGCTACTAATAAATGAATACCACAAGCACGTGCTTTTTGCGCAATACGACAAATCGCTTCCTCAACATCACCAGGTGCTACCATCATTAAGTCGGCTAACTCGTCAATGACAATAACGATATAAGGTAATGTTTCTCCTGGAATTTCTCGCTCACTTACAATCGTATTGTAACGAGTTAAATCACGAGCACCAGCGTGCGCAAACAATTCATAACGGCGTTCCATCTCTTCGACTGCCCACTTTAAAGCCGCTGTCGCTGCTTTTACATCCGTAATAACAGGTGCTACAAGATGTGGAACAGAATTGTATGGTGCAAGCTCAACCATCTTCGGATCAATTAACATTAACTTCACTTCATGCGGTTTCGCTTTATATAAAATACTCGTTAAAATCGCGTTAATACACACACTTTTACCTGAACCCGTTGCACCCGCAATAAGTCCGTGCGGCATTTTTCGAATATCTGTTACAATTGGATCACCTGAAATATCAAGTCCAAGCGCAACAGTAAGCGGTGATTCACTCTTTGTGAATACAGGACTTCTTAAAATTTCACGAAGAAATACTGGCTTACTTTCTTTATTTGGAACCTCAATTCCAATCGCACTCTTCCCTGGAATCGGCGCTTCAATACGAATATCTTTCGCAGCTAAACTTAACTTAATATCATCACTTAAATTGGTAATTTTATTTACTTTCACGCCTGGGTCTGGTTGCACTTCAAAACGAGTTACTGCTGGCCCTTGCGATACATTAATAACATGTGCTCCAACATGAAAATTATTAAACGTTGTATCTAATAATTCTTTTTGCTCATCTAACCATTCTGTATTATCTAGCGCTGATTGCTGCGGAATCGACAACAGCGCTAATGGCGGAACAGTGTATGTCGGTGGTGTGTGCAATACATTTCGCATATCGTTCTCTCTTTGATTTACAACATATGCTTTCTCTTGTACTTCCGTACTTGAAATTGGCTTTTGTACTTGCTCTTCCACTACTTGCTGCACTGGACGTTCTTCCACTTGTGGCTCTGCTACTACTTGCTGCACTGGGCATTCTTCCATTTGTGGCTCTGCTACTACTTGCTGCACTGATTGCTCTTCTACTTGTGATTCTACTACCACCTGCTGCATTGGTTGTTCTTCCACTTGTGATTCTACTACCACCTGCTGCATTGGTTGTTCTTCCACTTGTGGTTCTGCTACCACCTGCTGCATTGGTTGTTCTTCCACTTGTGGTTCTGCTACTACTTGTTGCACTGGTCTATTCTCTACTCGTACATTAACAGAATGCTGCATTGCATTTGCCCTAGCTGCATGTCTTTCCATTAATCGTGTTCTATCTTGTTTCAACATAACAACATTAAATGGTACATGACGCTTTTTCTCACGTTCTGGTTCTTCTTTTTTTACAACTGGTTGTTCTTCTGCGACCGGCGCTTCTTCTACAACTCGTTGTTCTTCTGCGACTGGCGCTTCTTCTACAACTCGTTTATTTTCTTCTGTTTCTGCAAGTAAAACATTCGCAAAGCTTTGAACGTCGTTCTTTGTCTGTTCATCAGCCTCAGCTACATGTATGAATTCACTCTTTTGTTCAATCGCTTCATCTTCTTGCTGAATTTCCTCAAGTGCTACAAATGTCTCTACTACAGGCGCTTTTATTTCTGCAATCACTTCTACTTCTTCTGACTCTTCCGTTTCCGCAATTACTTCCACTTCTTCTGGCTCTTCTGTTTCTGCAATTACTTCCACTTCTTCTGGCTCTTCTGTTTCTGCAATTACTTCCACTTCTTCTTGTGCTTCTGTTTCTGCAATTACTTCTACTTCTTCTAGCTCTTCTGTTTCCGCAATTACTTCCACTTCTTCTGGCTCTTCTGTTTCTGCAATTACTTCCACTTCTTCTAGCTCTTCTGTTTCCGCAATTACTTCTACTTCTTCTGACTCTTCCGCTTCTGCAATTACTTCCACTTCTTCTGGCTCTTCTGTTTCTGTAATTACTTCCACTTCTTCTGACTCTTCTGCTTCTGCGATTACTTCTACTTCTTCTGCTTCTGCGATTACTTCTACTTCTTCTGACTCTTCTGCTTCTGCAATCACTTCTACTTCTTCTAGCTCTTCTGTTTCTGTAATTACTTCTACTTCTTCTAGCTCTTCTGTTTCTGTAATTACTTCCACTTCTTCTGGCTCTTCTGTTTCTGTAATTACTTCCACTTCTTCTGGCTCTTCTGTTTCTGTAATTACTTCCACTTCTTCTGGCTCTTCTGTTTCTGTAATTACTTCCACTTCTTCTGGCTCTTCTGGTATTTCCACAATGATTGTTTCTGCAAGTTTTTCTTCTGCTTTGACAATCACTGATTCTTCTGGAGCTTGCTTTTCCACTTCAATAGTAGGTTGTTTTATTTCTGTATTACGTTTAATTTCTTCTGATAATATTGTATCCTCGTGCTCTACTTTAGAAGCCACTAATTCTTCTTGTAGATTGTTTTCGTTTAACACCACTACATCTTTTTCTAGCTTAGCACTTTCCATCTGCTCAGCTACTGTTTTATGAAGTAATTCATCCCCTGAAACTTCCTGCGGTGTACTCATTCCTTGAATCACTTCTTTTTCTTCTACTAAAGGCTCTTGGCGTTCGATTTCATAACCGTTTTTCTCTAGCCATTGATCAACAACTGATTTTTCTTGCTTTTTATCCTGTTGACCAACCGATTCATGACTAGGCGAAGAAGACGTTGCTTGCCCTTCTGAGAAATCTGATAATGTATATCCTTTTTTCTCTAACCATGCATCAACAACTGCTTTGCCCTCTACAGATATTTCAAGATCTTCTCTTTCTTTTACTTCCTCCTGCTTTTCAACCTTTTTCTCTACTGAAGGACGATTATATCCATAAATTGGCGAAATCATTTCTGTTGGACGAAATGGTCTACGGTTACTCTCTTGCGAAGGTGCAGATGCCTTTTTAACGACAGCCTCTCGCACCGGTTCATATTGTACTTCCGGTTCTTCATATGTAGAAACTACCTTTTCCACATACGGTCGTCTGCTTCTTTCCACCTGTATTCCTCTTTGAGCAGTCGGTTCTTCATATGTTACTCCTTGAACAGGTTGTTCTTCGAAGTGATCTACTTCTCTTTCATCCTCTTCATCGAACCCATTATCCGGTACTAAAGGAAAACGGCATTTACCTGCATTCCTACTTGCCATTTGTGCTTCTCTTGCTTCAGTGTAGTGGTTTACACGAGGAATTTTCGGCTGACTTTCAATTTGCTTTTGTACTTCTTTATTCAACGCTGTTTGTTCTTCCTCTTTGTTAAACAACTTTTTCATCCAATCTAACATGCTTACCACTCTTTCTACTAAATAGTAACATCCTTTATTGTATCAGCATTCGGCAAAAAGTGCAGGTAAAATTAAGCATGTCATATTTATCCACAATATTCTAATTTACAAGTGTTTCATATGGAAAAACGCAGCCTTTCATGTAAGACTGCGCTTAAGCTTTACGCTTCCAATATGCATCTATACTATCCGTTACACTTTGCAATAAAGAATTTACATACTGCGGGTCAGATAATTTTTTATCTTCTTCAAGATTTGACATAAACCCAAGTTCTAATAGTACACCAGGTACTTTGGACCAATTAAATCCAGAAAGATCATCCCTGAATTTAATTCCATTTACTTTCACTTGCTGGTTCTCCCTCATTTTATTTACAATCATTTGAGAGATTTGAAGGCTTTCCGCATAAATCTCTTTCGTATGCGGACTGTCTTCTGCTGGCGTCAATACAGCAAATCCACTTTGGTTTGGATTTTCAGAACCATCTGCATGAAGACGTAAAAATAAATTTGCCTTATGATTGTTTGCGAATGTCGCCCGTTCTTTATTACTTATATCAACGTCTTGTGACGTTCTCGTCATTAATACTTGCATTCCCTTCGCTTCTAACTTTTCTTTTAATACGAAAGCCATTTCTAATACAAGTACGGCCTCTCTTTTTTTCGTCACAACACCAGTTGTACCATCTGTGACTTTATATTTTTGTGTTGTTGCCCCTGGCCCAATCGGCTCTAAATTTAAATTCGCTTTTTGTTGATGCCCTGGATCAATAACGACGAGAAACTTCTCTTGTTTTTCATTACTCTCTACTTTTTGTTCATTATTTTGCACTGGTTGCTCAGTTGGCAGCACCGGTGTAGTTTCCTCTATCTTTTCTTCAGTCGGCATTTCCTCCTGCTTATGCTCCACTTGCTCATTCGTTTTAATTGCTTGCGATTCTTCGTTCTTTTCTTGTTCTTGCTGCTTTTCTACCGGTGCGTCTTCTTTGGTATCTTTTCTTTTCTCTTGTATAGAAGATGTAGTTTCTTTTTTCGGCTGCTCTTGTGAACAACCAGCCATATATATTCCAATGAATGCAATCATGCTCATTATTTTTATATACTTCATACTTCTCTCCCATCACTTTGCACCGGATTCAAAGTTTTTCTTATAATTGCCCTATAATCTCATCCATATTTCCAATATAAACAGGATGCCACGTTTCTGTACCACGCTCTGCAGTATAAACCGGATAAGCGTTATCATCTATATTTACGAAAACTGGATCACCCATATCCGTTTCATATCCAATTGCAATCCATCCTTCTTGCCACTTTCCGTTTTCTTCACTTATTAATGAATTTTTATGTTTATCATATCGGTAACCGATTTGTCCTTTTTCTAATTCACTTTCACTAAACACATATATTTCATAAGTACCTAGCTCAACATCTTGCTGTTTTGAAGTTTCAATTCGTTTTAGAAGTTCTGCGATTTTTGGTTGTTGTTTCATACGTCTATCCCCTTCTATTTTTCTAAATTTTAACTAGTTTGTTTATAAAATACAATATAGATTTTAAGAAAAAAGGTGACATTCTTATCATATTTACGATTTTTTGAGTATATCTATCACAACTCTCAATATATCAACGATTCAACAAGAAATTTCGACTTACCGACAAAGAATGACAAAAAGAAAAGAGAGGCTGTCCAAAAGGACAACCTCTCTTTTCTTATATCAATTAAAATTTAAACTCTTGTCCAACTTCAAAGCTATCTTCTAATACAAGAATACCTTTTTCTTGTGGAGCGTCTGGAAGCTCTAATTCACGTGCAGAGCAGATCATTCCAGAAGAAGGAACACCGCGAAGTTCAGCCGGTTTAATTAACATACCGCTTGGCATTACAGCGCCGATTTTCGCAACGACAACTTTTTGTCCTGCATCAACGTTTGGTGCACCACATACGATTTGTAATGTTTCTGTACCGATTTCTACTTTACAGATGTTTAGCTTATCAGCATTTGGATGTTTCTCTTTTTCAGCTACATAGCCTACAACAAATTTCGGAGAAAGATCTGCTTCTACTGTTTCTTCAAAGCCATTCTTCGCTAAAACTTCGTTGATTTTCTCTACAAGCTCTTTCGTTAATGTAAGGTTTCCTGTTTCTTTTACTTCTAAGTAAGAAGATGCATTAAAGATGTTGAATCCTGCTGTTATATTGCTTTCACGATCGTATACGCGTGCAACATCTCCTTTGCGATCAAAAGTACGGTTCTCTAAAGTAATATCTTGTAAGGCAACAATTAAAGTGTCACCAATTCCTTCAAGGTTGTAAAAAACGTTCACTTCGTTCATCCTTTCTCTTTTCCATCTGTCTTCTTCCGATTTTTCGCTAAAATAAAGATTGGTTCAAATTCTCCATCTTCATATACGAATGAAAGTGATGTAATCGGAACATGCCCCTCGGCAAAAAATTTCATTGTCATTTGTGCAATAATATCATAACCGATTTCGTTGACGATATCAGCAATAATTAATACATCTTGGTGAGGAACAGCAACAACCATGTCACCAGAAATCTTTTCACGCATCGATTGTAGTAACGATTCGTTTAAAATACGAGTCGCGTCATACCCATCATTTGTGTTTAAAAAGTAGAATGTATTACCCGCTACTGTGTCTTGTTTAAATTCATAACCTAATGAGCGTGCGTTGAATAATGCCATTTCACGCACTTGCTGTTCTGTAAGTTCTAATTTTTGTAACAGACGTTCATCAATTAGTCGATACGTTTTATTCGAATCTAACGCATAGTAAATACGTGTTTCCGCCGTATGATCCGTCATAATAAACGGATTTCCTTCTTCTGCTTGTTTCGGGAAAGAAGTAGAACGAATAACAGGTAAAATTTTTGCTCCGCTATTTTCTTCTTTATGCATCGCAATTAGCGCTTCTTGTACGTAATAAGCAACTTCTTCAATTGCCTTTTCTTTGTTCACTTCCCATTTTGCTACAACTCCTGGAAGTGATACGTTAATACCTTTTTTCGAGTCTTTCTGTTCTATACGTAGAACCTCTTTCTCGCTATCATACTGAAAGTCCCACTCTGGACGAGATAATTTCTTCATTAACTCGTCTTTCATCTTTTTACTTGTCATCTTCATCTCTTTTTCCTCCCTTCCAAAAAAATAACCTCCCCCGCGAAGGTAGAGGTTGTTTTACAATTCAATTGGCAAATTGCCTTATTTTAAACCTTCAATGAACTCTTCGATTTGTTCTTGTGTTTTACGATCTTTGTTTACATAGCGACCAGTTTCTTCACCTTTATTGTACGCTACAAAGCTCGGAATGCCAAATACGTCTAATTTTACACATAGATCAATAAACTCATCACGATCTACATAGTAAAATGAGAAATCACTATATTTCTCTTCTACTTCTGGCATAAATGGGTCTACAAAACGGCAGTCTGGGCACCATTCTGCTGAGAACATAAAGACTACATTCTCTTCATTTTTTAATTGTTGGAATTGCTCCATGCTTTCTAATGACTTCATCTATATTTCCTCCTCTAACGAGTGCATTTTTCATGTTATAATCTTTCTTTTATACTACCATACATCGCGCATGGTGCAAGGTTTATGCTTGCTTTTTGTCATACTTATATTGCCCAACAAGTAACTTAACAACGTGTACAAATAATTCCGTGCGGTCGACATAATCATCTGTAAAAATACCAATCGCTCCTTCGTGACTACGAATATCTTTTCTATGTACAAACTCTTCCATCACTTCACTTAACTCCTTGCCATCTTCAAGAGGTGCTAAAAAATCGTCTGGTAACGTAATACGCGCTCCTCCAGCCACGAATACTTTCCCATCACTTGTTGCTAGCGCGCCCCAGTTACACATAAATAAACCGTGCTCCGTTTTCATCACACCACCTTCTAGCCCAATACCAATTGGAGCTTCTCCTTCCTCTAGCGCTCGCTTCGCTCTATTAATCGCTCCTTGCATCGTCTCTTCATCTGAAAACGGCTGGTTTGCTACTCCTGAAGGAACAGAAAGAGAGGTAATTTCAGCATTTTTCCAAACCTTCTCCACAGCACCAACTTTCGTTTTATTCTTCGATCCAACTACTACTTTCATTTCGTTCACCTCTAAAAAAATTCATCATTCTATTCTAATATCCGCATCAGATACGAATTAAGTATCAACCACTACCACATATCACCAAGTCATCTATTCAGCCTAAAAAAGAAGGGTTTTTCTAGCAACATTACCGTCTTCGAAAACAAAAACAGCCTTCCTCTCACTTCCTACTTGGAGTCTTCATACATCATTCGAACACCAATTAAGCACTGACCGCTCCCAATCATCGCTGGGTCATCTATTCAACCTAAAAAAAGAAGGGTTTTTCGCCCTTCTTCTCTACGCGTTATTCTTAATTGTCTCTAACGTCGTTTTATCTGTTGTTCTTACAAGCTTCGTAATTAATTCTTTCGCCGCTGCATAATCATCAACATGTAAAATTGAAGCATGTGTATGAATGTAGCGTGCACAAACACCAATTACTGCTGATGGGATACCAGAGTTACTTGTATGTACACGGCCCGCATCTGTACCACCTTGTGAAATAAAGTATTGGTACGGAATGTTGTTTGTTTCTGCTGTATCTAAAATGAATTCGCGCATTCCTCTATGTGTTACCATCGTGCGATCGTAAATACGAAGAAGGGCACCTTTTCCTAATTGACCGAACTGCGTTTTGTCACCAGATGCATCGTTTGCTGGACTTGCATCAAGCGCATAGAAAATGTCTGGTTGAATCATATTTGCAGCGGTTTGCGCTCCGCGAAGGCCTACTTCTTCTTGTACAGTAGCACCAGAATATAATGTATTTGGTAATGTTTCATCTTTTAATTCTTTTAACAATTCGATTGCAAGACCACATCCGTAACGATTGTCCCAAGCTTTCGCCATAATTTTCTTCTCATTTGCCATCGGTGTGAATGGGCAAATCGGCACGATTTGTTGTCCTGGTTTTACACCAATTTCAATCGCATCTTCATAACTATCTGCACCTATATCAATTAACATATTTTTTATATCCATCGGTTTTGCACGTTGCGCGTCACTTAATAAATGAGGAGGAATAGAACCAACAACCCCAATAACAGGACCATTCTTCGTCATAACTTGTACACGCTGTGCTAATAAAACTTGGCTCCACCAGCCGCCTAACGTTTGAAAACGAAGCATTCCGTTTTTCGTAATTTGCGTAACCATGAAACCTACTTCATCCATATGACCTGCTACAAGAACACGCGGGCCAGTTTCGTCCCCTTTTTTCAGACCAAATACGCTACCTAAACCGTCTTGTACAATTTCATCCGCATATTTGCTTAATTCTTGTTTCATAAAACGGCGTACATCATGTTCAAAACCTGATGCACCCTGTAATTCTGTTAACGTACGAAATAATTGTAATGTCTCTTTATTCACGAAGTCCCCTTCTTTCAAACCTTAGTAGAATACCTCTTTTATTGTAACGAAATTTTCGAAATGTTTCTAGTTTCTTCTTTTTTAACTGTATTTGCTTTATAATTATTATTGGTACACTATTTTTATTTTATAGAATTGAGGTGAATATATGAGTTGGAAAGGTTTAGTAGCAGGTCTTGGCGTTGGGTTCGCAGCTGGTTATCTCGTTGCAAACAAAGTACAAGAACAATCCCATATTTCTTCAGAAAAAGCATTGAAAATGGTGAAACAAGCATTAAGTCATAAAGGTGAAATTACTGGCTCTTGGGTACATATGGTTCCAGAGACATTTGAAAAATATGATGTCGCATATGAAGTTTATCGCGGCGGTCTTACAACAATGTTAGATGATATACAAGAACGATTTGAATTTTTAGTTGATGCTAAAACAGGTACTGTTTTAGAAGTTATAGCAGCATAAAAAGGAGGGTTCCCATTAGGTGAACCTCTTATTTTTTTGAAATTGTGGGTATTGATTAAAATTATATCAGCGATTTTCCGAATATATCGACTTACCGACAAAATCCGATAATAAAAAAGAAGCTGCTCCAACAAATATGATGGAACAATCTCCTCTTTTTAAGCTTCTATACTCGTTTTCCGTTCTATTTTTTCTACAATATGTCCTTCCTCATTCCACTTCACAGCACGATAATATGCGTCATGATAAAACGTAAACCACGCCTCTTTTTCAGCACCATACTTCATCCACTTTTGCTTATTTTCAATCGAAGTCATCGGATAATCATCGTATGCCATTACCCATAATACATTTTGATGCGCGTGTGTCGGCAATAGGTCTGCTAAATGTAGCATCGTTTCTCCTTGACTCTCCAAAGCGATAACTGCATGTCCATCGCTATGACCACCGGTATGCGTCATCTTGATTTCATCTGTAATTTCTATTTCTTGCTGGAACGTAACAACTTGATCTACAATTGGCTCCCAATTTTCCTTCCAATATGTATTACGTGATCTAATGTTTGGATTCCTCATTTCATTCCACTCTGTTTCACTTACGTAAACTTTCGCATTTGGAAATGCCGGTACAAGGTGATCATCTTCCCATTTTGTTAGACCAGATGCATGATCAAAATGAAGGTGTGTCATTAAAACATATTGAATATCTTCAGGCTTTAATCCCTGTTTTTCTAACGATTCATAAACCGATGATTCTTCTGTTACACCTTGATTTCGTTTCATCTTCTCATTCAACTTACCGTTTCCTATTCCTGAATCAATGAGCATATTTCCATCTTTCGTTTGTAATAGTAACGGATCTGTTCGTAAGTAAATATGATTTGTGTCATTATGTGTATATTTACGTGACCAAAGTACTTTCGGCACAACACCAAACATTGCCCCTCCATCTAAATGTGTATTCCCGCCTTTTAACCACGTTACTTTTATATCTCCAATTTGTAACTGTTCCATTACACATCCCCCTTTTAATTAATCTTAACATAAAATTCTGATTATTTTAGGCATAAAAAAACCTATGCATTACTGCATAGGCTCTGTACGATATTTTGCTTCAACTCGGTAAATACGATGACCCTTACTAGAGAATTTCTCTTCGTATTCAGTCATGATGTTACCTTCAAAGTCGCTGTTATGAAGATCTAAGCTTAAGTACGTTAGTAACATACCATACTCAGCCATACTCATAAGAGAATATTCAAATAAACCTTGGTTATCTGTTTTAAAATGAATTTCTCCGCCTTCTACTAACACTTCTTCATAATTACGTAAAAACGTTTTATACGTTAAACGACGCTTCGTATGACGCTTCTTTGGCCATGGATCTGAGAAGTTTAAATAAACGCGATCAATCTCACCTTTTGCAAAGAAAACTGTTAAATCTTCAGCATCTTTATTAATTAACTTTAAGTTCGGCACTTCTTCTTCAATTAATTTATCAAGTGCATCTACAACAACACTTGTGAATTTTTCAATTCCAATATAATTAATATGTGGATTTGCTTTTGCCATATCATACATAAAGCGGCCACGACCTGTACCTACTTCAATATGAATTGGTTGTTCATTTCCAAATACTTCTTTCCAGTTACCAGCGCGCTCCTCTGGGTTTCCGATTACGATATGTGAATACTCGTTAATTCGATCCATTGCATATGGTTTATGTCTTAAACGCATAGATGTCTCCCTCTCTTTACAAAACTATTTTAAAGGAATAATTCCTTCTTTCTTTTTTAATCAATCTACCAAACAAAAAACCAAGTACGTACGAGCACTCGGTCCGTTTCTTTCAAGTATAAGATGTACCATTTTGATAAAAACTACATACAGCATTAAACATTCCATGACGAAACAGCTTTTTCTCTTACATTTGAAGAGAAAAACAATCGAAAGGATGATCCGTTCATGCCAATTAATCAACAACATCAATTAGAAGTGCTGAAAGATATTTTAGTCAACCACCAAAGTGATTGCTGCGGGACAGTTTCAGAATGCGAGCAATTAGAGCGCCTCATTCAATCGTTACTCGCAAACGATAATATAAGTAGTGACGCTAAAACAATGCTAAACGATGTATATTCTTATAGTCAATCGGGTAAATCTTCCTCTAATTTGGACAACCATATTTCCAATAATCAAGAACAACTTACTCAGTGGATTGCTGGAATGGACAATTTTTCTTAAGTATTATTCTGAAGCAAGTAGTTGCTGTAAATATTGATGCCAATATTCAGCTTCTGCTTGCTGTTTTTTTGTTGTATGCCATTGAATAGACAAAATCGTTTGTGCTATCACATACCATCTCATACGCCTAAGCAGCGATTCATCCATTTCAATATCATAAAAACCGAGCCACTCACTCCACTCCTGGCGCGGAATGTACCAATATAATAACATACCAAGGTCTAGAGCCGGGTCAGCAATTACAGCTCCATCCCAATCAATTAAAAACAACTCATCTTCATCCGACAATATCCAATTGTTATGGTTTACATCACAATGGCATACAACAAATTCATTGTATTCAATAGCTTTTAATGAACCCATTAAATATTGAAGGCCTTGCTGAATTGTTTCATCATCCCTTATATCTCCTCTTAAAACGAGTTGCAGTTGTTGTAATAACTCTTGTGCGTGAAGCGGCTGCTTCCCAAGTCTTTGAATCATCTGTACAAGCGCTTTAGAGGAGTGTATTTTCTTCAAAAGTTTCGCAACACGTTCTAGTTTCATATCCTCTGGCTCTAGCTTCTGTCCCGGAAGCCATTTTTGAGCAGAAATTACATCACCATTCGTTACCCTTCTTGTCCAAAGTAATTTTGGAACAATTCCTTCTGCTGACAATACCGCTAAAAAGGGCGATGTATTCCGCTTTAAAAATAACTTCTGTTGTCCGTTTTGCGCAATATATGCATCGCCCGTTACTCCACCAGCCGGTACAAGACTCCACTCTTTTCCTAATAATTGTTCCAACCATTCCATATTCATTACCCGTTAACAAATCCTTATCTTTTATAGTTATGAAAAGAAAAACCGCAACATTTCTACACATGTTGTGGATTCATATATTTTACTGTAAATGAAAAGAAAAATTAGCCTAGGCCAAAAATCCTCTATTTTATTTTACAAAACCTGTCATAGAATGACAACTTATCAAAATCGTCACCTTTGTCAATTCTACATTTATTACATTCTCATCGTCAAGTAGCGATTTGTCACATTATCGTCAATATATACGTGCTAATTGGAGCGAGCCTAAGTTCCTTTCCTCTAAATGAAGAAATTGGATCTATTTTCGCTTCGTTTTCGTTTACTAACACATGCCACGTTTCTTCTTTCGGAAGTTGCACCGTTTTAGCTTCTAAACCGCTATTAAATAAAACGACAATCTCTTTCCACAGTCCAAACGATTTTACATTTTGCAGGTGGTATACAAGTACTTCTGTAGATGTTTGTAAAAAAGTCATATGTTTTTTTATAAGGTCTGCGTTTTGTAATCGGAATGCCCCATGCTCTTTACGAATCGCAATTAAACCTTTTATATAGTTAACAGTCTCTATCTCTTTCTCTTTTTGATCCCAATCTAATTGATTGATCTCATCATTTGCATTATAACTATTTTCATTTCCTTTCTTCGTACGATAAAACTCTTGTCCTGCATGTAAGAAAGGAATGCCTTGTGAAAGAATAACCATTGCGCTCGCTAGCAGGTGATGTTTTTTCAAAATCGCTTCTGATTCTTCATTACTGCGCACTAGTTTATCCCACATCGTCATATTATCATGACATTCTACATAATTAATGCTTTGCGCCGGCTCTAGAAACAGCCCTGTTTCTTTCATACTTAAAAGACTTCCTGCTGCAATATACTGCAAATGATTACAGTCTACAGACCCACCAAATGCAAAACCACGCTTGTTTATATGAAATGTACTCCCTTTTATCCCATCACGAAATTGATCATTAAACTGCGCAATATGCGGCATGTTCTTCGCATTATTTAACGTTGCTTTTTCTTTGGCAGGAAGTGGTGTTTGTAAATCCCATCCTTCTCCTAATAATAAAGCATCTCGTTTTATGTTTCGTACTTCTTTTTCTATCACATTCATTGTATCAACATCTAAAATTCCCATTAAGTCGAATCGGAATCCATCGACATTGTATTCAGTAAGCCAATATAAAATAGACTCTACAATGAATTTCCTCATCATTTTCCGTTCAGACGCTATATCATTTCCGACTCCCGTCCCATTAGAAGGCATACCATCTTCACCATGACGAAAATAATAGCCTGGAACAAGCTTTTCAAATGATGATAGCTCTCTTTCATAAACATGATTATATACAACATCTATGATCACCCTAATACCTTGTTCATGAAATGTTTCAATTAGTTGTTTGCACTCAACTATCCTGTTATACGGATCAGAGGGATTTGTAGCATAAAATCCTGTAGGTGCATTGTAATATAATGGATTATACCCCCAATTATAGGCGGACGAAGGATTCGCCTCATCTACACCACCGAAACAATATAAAGGTAATAGTTCAACATGTGTAACACCTAAATCTTTTATATGAGACAACCCTGTTAACGTCCCGTTCCGTCCCGTTGTTCCCTCTTCCATCAATCCTTTATATGTTCCCTTTTGACTCACTCCACTATTTTGATGTATAGTCGCATCACGAATATGCAGTTCATACAATATGGCATCTGTCATTGATTGTAATGGTGGTAATCCCTCTCGTCTTGTTACACTCGTTTTTTCTAAATCGATAACAACACCGTGTTTGCCGTTTACCGTCACCGACTTTGCATAAGGATCCACAGCTTCGTTCCATATTAAATTAATACAAACAAGAAATGTATAGCATGCTCCGTCTAAATCCCCTTGTAATGTTTGAATCCAAACTCCGTTTTCTTCTCTGTACATTTCATGATCGGTATATTCTTTATCACTCTTATAAATTCTTACTTTCGCAAGCCTTGCGGTTGGAGCCCATACTTTAAATGTCGTTTCTTCTTTTTGATACACAGCACCTAAATCTGTACCTTCGTAATAATACTTTTCATCGAAAATTGTTGTTCGAATAACAGCACCTATTTGTAAATCCGTTTCTTCATTCCGTTCATCTCGTACTGTATAATACTTCCCCACATCTAGCGGCTCTTCTATAAAGCACTCATACTTCGTTGCATCTGGAAGTGCAATAGTATGAGCAATCGGTAAATCTTTCACATTACTTCCTTCTTGCAAACGAAATGTCCGACTTGTTCCATACGCATGTGGGAGCAAAATTGTAATTTTATTCATTTCATCTAAATAGGCATCAAATGGACGTTTTACTTTCAACATAAAAAAATCACCATCATTCTCAAAGTTAAAATAAAGTGAAACTTTAATGAGCGAGAAAATTTTTCCATCCTCACTTATTATTAGCCTTCACCAATCAGGCGAGATAAAATGAGCTGCAAATGATAAGACTTTTCTTATCAACAAGACTCTATACAGTAACTCCATTCTTCTCTATAGTATATTCACCTGCATAAAAAACGTTTTCAACATTCTATTTTTGTAATTTTATTTCAGCAATCGATTTATACTTCGGGGTTTCTTTCACGTGGGATTCGTATAAAGTAATTGTATCTGCTTGAAATGATATTTCAGGCACTTCTTTTATACTTTCTAAATGAAACTTTTCTTCTCCTATCCATTTACGAGCAACAGTAATATGTGGATGATACGGGCGTGTTTCTAGAGAAAAACCATTTTCTTCACAAATGGCATGTACTTGCTTTTGTAACTGAAACAAATCATGATTCTCACTTACCTTCGCCCAAAGAATACGGGGCTGATCTTCCCTACCAAACGTTGAAAAACCTTGTAACGTGAACGATAGTTCTTTTGTTTTTATAAGTGTTTGTAATCCATTCTTTATCCCTTTTAACTGTTCTTCTGTCGCACCTCCTAAAAAGGAAAGGGTAATATGATAATCTTCCTTATGTACCCACGAGCGAAATGGTAATTTCTCATTCGTATCCTCTTTATAGTTAGACAGCACTTCTTTTATATGATTTGGTAACGTAATTGCGACAAAATAATGCCTATCCATGTACACCGTCTCCTTCTTTCTATTGTTGCTTTTCTTTCTTATCTCATTCAATTAAAAAGAAGCCGCCCTCTAAAGTAGAGAGCGGTCATTATTCATATATCGGCGATTAAAGTTTCACTTTACTTCGCTAATTCATGAATTGCTTGCGCATAAATTGCTGTTGCTTTTAATAAGTCTTCAATTTCAATGTACTCATCTTTTTGATGCGCAAGTTCTTCCTTTCCAGGGAATAGCGGTCCAAATGCCACACCAGCTTTTAATGAACGAGCATAAGTACCTCCGCCAATTGCTAATAGTTCTGCTTTTTCACCTGTTTGTTCTTCATATACACGTTGTAACGTACGAATTAATACGTGGTCTTTATCAACGTGATGCGGGCGTGAATTAGAATAGTCAGCTACTTCAAATCCATGCGTACCAACATACTCTTTCAACTTCGCAATTGTTTCTTCAAAGTTAGTTGTAACTGGGTAACGTACGTTTAGCCCTAAGTTACCACCGTTTTCTTTCGTATAAGAAAGGCGACCAACATTCACTGTTAACGGACCGCTAATTTCATCTTTATAAGCAATAGTAGCTTTTTCACCCAAAATATCACCAGTAAATGTTTCTGTTGCAAATGTCGCAAATGCAGTTGCTTTTCCATCAAGTGAAACTGTAGTTAAGAAGTTTGCTAATAATAAACCTGCATTTTCTCCTTTTTCAGGAGTAGATCCGTGCGCTGAAATTCCTTTTATTTGCAACGTCACTGTATTACCTTCTATAGTCGATTCCCCTATTTTTTTAGCAGTTTGTAAATACTCTTCATATGCTACTGTAAGTGCATTTACATCTTCTCCTGTAATAACCGCTTCTGCAAAATCAGGAACCATATTTAAACGTCGCCCTGAATCAAATGAAACAAGTTCATATGTACCTTTTTTCTCTTCACTACCATTTTGCACAACTTGTATATCAGAAATTCCTTTTTCTGCATTAATAATTGGAAAATCTGCATCTGGTGCAAAACCGATTGTTGGCATTTCTTCGTTTTTAAAGTAGTGATCTACACATTTCCAATTGCTTTCTTCATCTGTTCCTATAATCATACGAACACGTTTTGAAAGAGGTAAGCCTAATTCTTTCACAATTTTCATCGCATAATATGCTGCCATCGTTGGGCCTTTATCGTCAATTGCACCACGTGCAAAAATCTTTCCATCGCGAATATCCGCACTATATGCGGGAGTCGTCCAGCCATCTCCTTCTGGTACAACATCAACGTGACAAAGAATACCTACTAATTCTTCTCCTTGTCCCATTTCAAGATGACCTGCATATCCTTCTAAATTTTTAGAAGCAAAACCTTCAGCTTCTCCTTTATGTAACATGAAAGATAGCGCTTTTTCTACCCCTTCACCGAATGGTGCGCCCTCTTTCGCCGATTCTTCTTCCCATACACTTTTAATTTGTAAAAATTGTTGTGTATCACGAATTAAATCATCTTTTCGTTTTGCAACTTCTTCTGTCCAATTAATCGCTGACATCACGCATCCATCCTTCACTATATTATCTCTTTCATCATAGCAAACCGAAATCCCTTATGCCATACACGAAAACTAAATACCGAACAATTGTAATATTTCAGACATTTCTTATTAGTTTTTCTTTTATTTTTTCAAAAAAATTTGCAGGAATTTGGCGTTTTACGTAGAATTTTATGTGTTAGTTGACTGACCATATATACAATGTCAACTACCAATATTTTTCTATATGAATTTTTGTTAAACTTTTGTAAAATTTAAGTAGATTAAAGCATGAATTTTATCATGTAGAGTACAATGGTAGTAACGACCTTCTTTCCTGAATGGGGTCAAAAAAACTAGTAGAGGAGTGGTTTTCTCTTGAAACCTACAACTACTCGTATGCTAACACGCATTAAATCAATTTATATGTACATCAATGAAAACGGAACGGTAACGACGAAAGACCTTGTAGATGAGTTCGGGATCACACCGCGAACGATACAACGTGATCTAAATGTGTTGCAGTTTAATGAACTCGTGTATAGCCCTTGCCGCGGTAAGTGGACAACAACAGGAAAGAAAGTGAGAATGACCTCATAACAAAAAATAATTGTATGTAAATAAATACATACCCCTTTCTAACTATTAGAAAGGGGTCTTTTCTGCGCCTATAAAGGTACTACTTTTCAGTATCTACTTGATATGTTTTTAACATTTCTACTTCTTCATCTGTTAGCTCTCGGTATTGTCCAAGTTCTAGTTCTTCATCTAATACTAACGGACCCATCTCCGTTCTCTTTAGGTAGACTACTTTTTTCCCTACCGCTTCAAACATACGCTTCACTTGATGGAATTTCCCTTCTGTAATCACAAGCTCAATTTCGGAAATATCATCGCTTTTCAATATTGTAAGCGTACCTGGTTTTGTTTCATAGCCATCGTCTAAGATAACACCTTTAGCAAACTCTTTTACATCCTCTTCTGTTACTACTCCTGCAACGTGTGCATAATATTTTTTCGGCACATGCTTTTTCGGGGATAATAATTGATGTGATAACTTCCCATCATTTGTTATCAATAAGAAACCTTCCGTATCGATATCAAGTCGTCCAACTGGGAACGGATCAAAGATTGCATCTTCTAATTCTAATAAATCTATTACTGTTTCATGATTATCATCTTCCGTCGCTGAAATAACACCTTGTGGTTTATGCATCATTAAGTAAACAAACTCTTTGTATTCCACAACTTCACCGTGAATCATAACTTCTTGCTCTTCTACATTTACATGAACTTTCGCATCTTTTACTGGCGTTCCATCAATTTTCACAACGCCATCTTTCAATAATTTCTTTACTTCTTTTCTACTTCCATATCCCATATTCGCTAATAATTTATCTAATCTCACGCTTTTCACCTTCTTTATTTATCATAGAAAAGGGGACGTAATTACGCCCCTCTTGATTTCAACTTTATTTTAAATCTACTACCAAGTTTACGTTGAATTTTATCTAATGCTTCTCCGCCAAATACTCTTTCAAGTACTCCTGTGCGAATTGCTAACAATCCGTAAACAAGACCACCAATACCTGCACAAATCGCAACTGTTATAAGAGCACCAATACGGCCATCAGGCGAAATCATGAAGGATAGAAGCCATTGTGATAGTTTTACAGCAACGACCATTATAAGTGTCAGTACTGCAATTTGGAATGTTCTTTTATATACAACACCGAATGAATAGTGTGCGTATTTTTTAATTTGTCGATTTGTATACCAAACAGAAGCTAAGAAACCAACTGCGGTCGCTAGAATTGCTCCTACTGTACCGAAATAACGAATAAAGATTACGTTACATACAAATTTCAAAATAACACCCATAATAAGCGCGACAATTGCATGCTTTTGCTGATTAATCCCTTGAAGAATTGCCGCTGTTACTGTAAATAAAGCAAATAACAATGCAACTGGTGCATACCACATTAATACTTGTCCACCTAATGGATCTGAGTCATAGAAAGCAGTGTAAATTGGATATGCAAGTGTTGAAATACCGATAACTGCTGGCAATGTTAAAAACATATTTGCCTGGAATGTTTGTGTAATTTGTAATTTCAAATAGCGGTATTGTTTTTCAGTAAATGATTTTGTAATTGCTGGTACAAGCGTTAAACTAAACGCTGTTGCAAGTGATACAGGAATCATAATTAACTTATGCGTCCACATTGTGAAAATACCCAGCGCTCGCTCTGCGATATCACCTTGACCAATCGCCTGCATAATTGAGTTAAATGTCAATGTATCAATTTGTTGATATAAAGGAATTGTTAACCCAATTACAACGTAAGGAATCGCATATGCGAATAACTCTTTAAACAATTGAACAGTACTTACTGTTGATTCTGGTACAGTTTGTTCAATTAAATATTGATCCAAATATTTTTTACGTTTTAACCAGTACCAAATTAACACACCGAGTGCTCCAACCGCTGAAACGAACGCAGCAAATGTCGCTACTCCAACTGCTGTTGCAACTGTACCGCCAAGTACTTTAATAACGATAAAACTACCTGCTAATAAAAAGACGATACGAATAATTTGTTCAATAATTTGTGAAACGGTAGTTGGTCCCATAGACTGGTGACCTTGGAAATAACCACGAATTAAACTCGCTGCTGGTACAACAATAAGTGCGAAACTTACAAGACGAATGATCGTCGTAACTTCTCCTACATTATTGTGTATACTTTGTTTACCAAGCATCGCTTCTGCAAACAACGGTGCCGTCATGTACAGTACTAGGAACGAAAGAACTCCTGTTACTATCATCATAACCATTCCCGAGCGGAACATTCTCCGGCTCGTTTTATAATCGCCAAGCGCATTATATTTGGAAACAAATTTTGAAACAGCAAGCGGCACACCTGCCGTTGCGATACTTAAAAAGATCGTATATGGAATGTATCCATATGTATAGAGCGTTCCGCCTTCTGTACCTACTAATGCATGAAACGGGAAGACGTAAATCATGCCTAAGAACTTTACTAAAAATGTCCCTAGCGTAACAATAAGCGTTCCGCGCAGAAATTTCGAATCGGACATACAAAAATCCTCCTACATCTACATAAAATGAAACTTTAATCAGTGGGGTGTTCTTCTCCACTGATTATTAGTTGAACCATTCGAGCATTTACAGGCTAACAGACTCCCTATTTACTTCTCCTAAATCTTGAGGTTTTAGTCTTATCACCTACAAATAGCAGGATAGTGCTGAACTCTAACTTTTGTATTGTACCACAATTCTCTCATTAAGCAGTACTTCACTCTATTTTTCTTTTAACGGAAAACATGCTATTCTTTTAGGCAGGAAATGTAGAAAATGAGGTCGATATATTATGCATTATGATGTTATTGTCATCGGCGGCGGTCCTTCTGGGCTAATGGCTGCAATTGGTGCTGCAGAAGAAGGCGCAAATGTCTTGCTTCTTGATAAAGGAAATAAACTTGGGCGTAAACTTGCGATTTCTGGTGGCGGACGCTGTAACGTAACGAACCGTCTACCACTTGATGAAATTGTTAAACATATACCAGGAAACGGTCGCTTCTTATACAGCGCTTTTTCTCTTTTTAATAATGAAGATATTATTACATTCTTCGAAAATCTTGGTGTTAAATTGAAAGAAGAAGACCACGGTCGCATGTTCCCCGTGTCAAACAAAGCGCAATCTGTTGTAGATGCACTTTTAACACGATTAAAAGACTTAGGTGTAAAAATCCGTACAAATACACCTGTTGAAACGATTGAATATGAAAATGGTCAAACGAAGGCAGTTGTACTGCAAACAGGCGAAGTGTTAGAAACAAATCATGTCGTTATCGCTGTTGGCGGAAAATCCGTTCCTCAAACTGGTTCCACTGGAGACGGATACGCTTGGGCTGAAAAAGCAGGTCATACAATTACAGAATTATTCCCAACAGAAGTACCTATCCTGTCAAACGAGCCGTTTATACGTGATCGCTCATTACAAGGTCTTGCTTTACGTGATATAAACTTAAGCGTATTAAACCCGAAAGGAAAAGCTATCATTTCTCACAAAATGGACATGCTCTTCACTCATTTCGGCCTATCTGGTCCTGCTGCTCTTCGCTGTAGTCAATTCGTCGTGAAAGCACTGAAAAAGTTTAAAACGAACACAATACAAATGAGTATTGATGCATTGCCAGAGGAAAATAGTGAGCAACTATTTCAGCGCATGCTGAAACAAATGAAAGAAGATCCGAAAAAAGGAATTAAAAACGTTTTAAAAGGTTATGTCCCTGAACGTTACTTCCTATTCTTATTAGAAAAAAATGAAATTGACGGTAGTGAACAAGCTGGACAAGTTTCTCACGAAAAGATTCGTGCACTTGTGAAAGACTTTAAAGAGTTTACTGTGAATGTAAATGGTACGCAGTCAATTGAAAAAGCATTCGTTACTGGCGGAGGTGTATCCGTGAAAGAAATTAATCCGAAAGAAATGTCTTCTAAATTCACGAACGGCTTATATTTCTGCGGAGAAGTTCTTGATATCCACGGTTATACTGGTGGTTATAACATTACATCAGCCCTCGTTACTGGTAGAATTGCTGGAACGACAGCTGGAGAAAACGCGAAAATGCAATATTAAAAAAGAAACAGGGATTCCTGTTTCTTTTTTAATATTGCCATGAAATCATTATCGGCGATTCTACAACTTATATCGGCGATTTCTCAAATATATCGACTTACCGACAAGAAGCGACAAACATCTGCTCCATGTAACTTTCCATTGCTTTTTTGTTGCTTTATATACCTTAGTACCTTTATATTTTATATTGTTGAATATTTAAAAAAGGGTAAGGGGAAAACAAATGAGAAAAAAAGTCATGATGTCTTTAATGTTAATGACGTTTCTTTCTGCGGTAGAAGGAACGATTGTTAGTACAGCAATCCCTCGTATAACGAGTGATTTGTCAGGCGTCGAACTTGTTAGTTGGGTATATGCAATTTATATGCTTGCAACAGCTGTTTCGACTCCAATATACGGAAAGCTCGCTGATTTATTCGGCCGTAAAAAAGTTTTAATGATCGGAGCTACAATCTTTTTAGTCGGTTCTGCACTTTGCGGAGTCGTTACATCGATGGAACAATTAATTTTCTTCCGCGCTCTTCAAGGTATCGGTGCTGGTGCTGTTATGCCAATCACAATGACGATAATTGGAGACTTATATAGCGAAGCGAAAGACCGCGCGAAAGCACAAGGTTGGATGAGTGCCGTTTGGGGTGTATCCGGTGTTATCGGACCGTTAGTAGGTGGATTTTTAGTTGATTCCCTTTCTTGGCGCTATATTTTCTTCTTAAACGTTCCATTTGGAATTATCGCTTGCTTAATGATTGCAATTTACTACAAAGAATCTATTAAGCCCGCTAAACACCATATCGATTATCTTGGTGCAACAGTTTTTTCATTAAGTACAATCGCTCTACTATATGCATTATTAACAGGTAGCAGTAAGCAAAACTGGGGAGACATGACAATTATCGGCCTATTAATCTTTGCCGCTATTTCATTCATTATTTTCTTGTTCATCGAGAAAAAATCTCCGGAACCATTAATTCCTTTAACACTTTTCTCTAACCGTACATTATCTACGATAAATATATTAACTCTTATTGCTGGCGCAATGATTATTAGTATTACAATGTACCTACCAATCTGGAGCCAAGGTGTATTAGGAAAAAACGCTACAGAAGCTGGACTTATTTTAATGCCAATCCCTGTTATGTGGACATTTGGCGCTATTTTCTCTGGTAACTTAGTAGGCAAATTAAAAACGAAACAAATCATTTTACTTGGGGCTAGCATTTTATCAGTCGCTACGTTCTTATTATTTACACTATCAACCAATTCACCATCGTTCCTTATTTATGTAGCAGTTGGATTATTCGGCTTAGGAATGGGGCTTGTGACACCAATTTACATGGTAACAATTCAAGCAGCAGTCCCAGCTCATACACGCGGAACAGCTGTTGGTTTAAACACATTTATTAATACATTTAGTCAAACGTTAGGTGCTGCAATATTCGGTACAATCTTCAATACGATGATTCACGCACGTGGTATTAAAAATCTTGATCTTGTATCTGGTGGACATGGCGGTACTACAGCAAACGTAGTAACCGAATCACAATCCGCATTAGCATCAAGCGTACACGTCATTTATATGAGCACTTTCGTATTAGCAATATGTACATTAATTATCGCTTGGATTTTATTAAAGCCAGCTACACAAACAAGTGAGCAACAATAAAAAGGATGACCATTTTGGTCATCCTTTTTACATAACATCTACTCTTCATTCTCCACAATATGTTTCAGCATGGATAATTTATTATCCCAAAAACGCTCATAATACGAGAGCCACTGTTGTAATTCTTCTAATGGTTCTGGATGCAAACGATATATCTTCTCTCTTCCGCTTTTTCTTCCACTTACTAAATTCGCTTCCGAAAGAATATGAAGGTGCTTTACAACCGCAGTACGACTCATCGGGAAATGATCCGTTATTTTGGAAATCGGTAACTCTTTGTCACTTAATAACCGTATTACTTCTCGGCGGGTTGGATCAGCAATTGCTTGAAATACATCATATTTCGCTGCTGACGAGGACACTTAGCCTTCGACAACCTTTTTCAGTTTTTCATTTACAATCGCTACCCAACCACCGCTCATTCTATCGCGAATAATAGAGCTCTTCGCATTTGCTTTCGGAAGAATTTCATCAGGATGTTTCCAGCCGCCGTGAATTAACGTAAATTCTGTTTTGTTATCTCCTAAGTCTTTCAAATTAAATGAAACAATCCAGCCATCTGTATCCCATGAGAAAGATAAATGGTTTGGCTCATCAATTTCTAACACTTTACATGGTGATGGCCCAAATGGTGATTGCACATGAAATTCATGTCCTACCTCTAATACAAAATCATTTGGCATAAACCATGACGCAATCCCTTCTGCAGTTGATACTACACTCCATACCTTTTGAATAGACGCGTTAAAAACGATTGTTTGTTTAATATCATTTAATGTATTTTGTTGTTCCATTTTCATTCTCCTTTACTCCGCGTTATAACATAACACCTTTTGGTTATGCTTTGATGATATAACACCTTTTGGTTTCATGTCAACGCTAATTCTTTTACTGTTGAGAAATTCTCAACATTTTTTCAACAGGACAAACACCCTCTTAGCATTTCCTCATAATATACTCACAAAGGCAATACAAAATAAAAACTTCTCTCAACATGAAACTCCATCATTCATATTGAAAGAAGTGCCTTACTTATATCATGCGTACTTCGTCTCTCCTCCTTCCCTCAGGGACAATACGCGAGATATGACAAATCAGAAGGAATATGCCCACCATTTGAGTAGGTAGTTATTTCTCTTCTCCTCAACATTTCCTTAGGAGCGAAATGACTACCGACTCACTTTTTTCAAACAAAATAAAAAGGGGTTGAACGCTATGTTCTATTGCATTAACTGCTCTGATATTCATCATGAAAAACATCCGAATGATAAAGTATTCAAAAACGGTTTTTATATTGATCCATTTTTAGGTGATCGTTATCACCTTGGTATGTGTAAAGATGCCCAAAATCACGAAACAGGTGAGCCTCTTTTAACGACAAAGAAATCAGGCACAACCCAATCTATTATGAACGTATTACCGACACATGTTGTCCCAACATAAAACATAAAAAAGAGCTGGCTCATCCAGCTCTTTTTTATGTTTTATAAACGATCATTGCTGAAAAACAATAAATTTGGTTTTCATCGTCGTTAATGGAAACACCAACTTGGTACTTAATATCTACAAAGTTGCTATCATCAATCTTTTTCAAAAAAACATTCACAGCGTCTTCTAAGTCTTTTTCGTGACTTTCATCAAACACTTTCACACGAATCATGTTAACACCATCCTAGATCGCAGCCCTCCGCCGCTTGATTATTGCCACGGTGCGTATCTATGATGCGATAAAACTTTCCATTCTCATATATATATCCGTCTTCTAACACATATTTTTTATCTTCAGTATAGACATAAAACTTACCTATCATAAATTTACTCGTATATAATTCCAAATAATTTGGTCTAAATTTAGCTACAACTTTATTTGTAATATCAATTTTTATTGTGCGCCCCACCTTCTCTCCCTCCTTTGCAAAGAACGGATTTAGGTATATTGTATTAGCGCTTTTACATTTTATGCTTAAAAATAAGTGGATATGCCTTCTTTCTTCACCTGTACTATTTTTCTAAAAAAATCACTATAAATAAAATCCCCAAAAAAACATAAAAAAAGCACTTTACCTTATTGACTCGAATATAAATATTATGTTATTATATAAAATTTGACATTTTTACATACGTATGCTATCATTAAAAGTGGTTACCACATATGGAGGTGGATGATTTGTTTCAAATTGGTGATAAAATCGTTTATCCAATGCACGGTGCAGGAATTATCGAAGCAATTGAAGAGAAAGAAATATTAGGTACTTCACGTCAATATTGTGTGATACGCATCATTAGTAAAGATATGCAAGTAATGCTTCCGATGGAACAATTAAAAAAATCAGGTATTCGTTATATCGTTGATCGAGGTACGTTAGATGATATACTTCTTGAATTTCAAAACGGGGAGTCAGACCCATCACTCTCATGGAAACAAAGATATACAATGAATATGGAAAAAATGAAAAATGGCAATTTACAAGATAGCGCAGAAGTGGTTCGGGATTTACTTCGCCGTAATAAAGAGAGAACATTAAATGCGAGCGAAAAACAAATGCTAGATAATGCCCGAAAAATGATGATTAGCGAAGTCGCGCTCGTACAAAATGTTACTGAACATCAAGCAACAGAATTTCTTCAAGATACAATTAATCATTAAATTTAAAATAGCTGAACGCTATTTTTTTTGTAAAAAGGACAAAGAGATAAAACTCTTTGTCCTTTTCATATTACCCACGCCCAGCTTGAAACGATGGATATAACGTCATTCCACCATCTGCAAATAGCGTAATTCCCGTTACATAACTCGCCTCTGAAGAAGCAAGCCAAGTTGCTACTGCTGCAATTTCTTCAGGTTTTCCAATATAGCCCATCGGTATCATACTTTCTACGTCAGCACGCTGCTTTGGATCAGCAAATTTTTCTGCATTTATCGGCGTATTAATTGCACCTGGCCCAATATTATTTACTCGAATACCTTTTGACGCATATTCTAGCGCTAACGTTTCTGTCATCAGTTTAATACCACCCTTACTTGCTGCATAGTGCACAAATAGTGGCCACGGAATTTTCTCATGAACACTAGACATATTAATGACAGACCCTTTAATATCATGTTCTACAAAATATTTAATCGCTTCACGACTTCCTAAAAAAGCACCTGTTAAATTTGTATTAATTACCCTATTCCAATCTTCAAGCGGCATTTCATGCGACGGTACCGCGTTTTCTATCCCTGCATTATTAATCATAACGTCAAGCGTACCAAACTCTTTCACAGCAGATTGAATGAGATTCACAACATCTGATTCGACCGTTACATCACCTTTTACAGCAATCGCTTCGCCGCCTACCTTTTTAATTTCTTCTAACACACCATTTGCTTCTGATTCTCGTGAGCGATAATTAATAACCACTTTCGCTTTTTCCTTAGCAAACCTCACTCCCATCGCTCTTCCGAGACCAGTTGCTGATCCTGTAATAACGACAACTTTCCCTGCTAAATCACTATACATTTCTATACCTCCTTTAACTTTTGGCTATACCTAACATAATTCCGGCTGCAATAATAAAAACGATACCGACAACGATACCCGTTAATTGGCGTTTCGTTTTCTTTTCACCTAATATAAGAATCCCACCAAGCGTGGAAATAATAATTCCCATTTGCGATAGCGAGAAACTTGTTGCGACTCCAACACGCGGCTGCGAAATGAATAAAAACATATTTCCAGCTGCCCAAATTAATCCTGGAATAATATTTCGGATTGCATATTTATTAAATGGCTGATGTTTAAAGGTAAGCAAAATCCCACCTAACACCATACCAACTGCTTGTGGCAACAAAGCTGACCAACCATCTACGTTAAATAGTCTAATCACTACTACGTAAACTAAATAACCGACTGTTGAAATTAATAAAATTACGATACCTCTTTTAAAGTTTGCTGCTTGCTCTGCATTTTTTTCTTCTTCACTTTGAAGCGATGTTAAAATAACACCGATAATAATACAAACGAGCGCTAAAATCCCAAGGACGACCGATATTGTCGTGGACCATTCATGAAATACGATAACGCCAAATAAAGTCGTCGCAACTAATTGAAGTCCTGTTGAAATTGGCATCGTCCTCGAAACACCCATTAAATCAATACTTTTTAATTGATTCGCCTGACCAAGCGCCCAAAATAAACCTGAAACAACTCCAACTCCAATAACGGTAGGTGTTAATACTGGCTTCATAAAAATATAAACAACAATTGAGAAAATAAGTGCTCCAAACGTTGTTCCGAGCGTTTGACTATACGGTCCCCCGCCCAGTTTTACATTAAATAGCACAATACTTCCCCAAAATATAGCTGGTAAAATTGCTAAAAATATATCCATCGCCCATTACCTTTCTCTGTAAAATGTCATAAATTGAAACTTTAATCATCCCGCAAAATAGCGGAATAAGTTACCACTCTCAATCATTAGAATGAGCTTTCATTTTTTCTTTTTTGCGAGCACAAATCTTTTCTACAACATCATTAGAAACATTCTTTTCTCGCTCCACATTTTTTACCTTTATATGATCTAAATAATCCTCCAAAGTAAGTGTAACTTTGTCATTTGGGGGATTATGCGCCCCTTGAAAAGTAAGAAATTGTAGCGTCACTTCAAATCTAGGAACAAATTCATCTTTCCTGCCGAGACGCTTTATATTTATAACTGAATCACATTCATATTGATCTTTTGTCACTTGTCTAATAACCGAATAGTACCTATTCAATAAAGCACTCTCTAAAAGCTGTTCCCTTGATTCTTTCGCGAAAGAATCACTTGGAGAAGAGAAAAAGATAGAACATATCACTGTAATAATTACACATATTTTTTTCATAACGTCCTCCTTATCCTATAAGTTAGTGTTCTCAAAAACGCCATAAAAAAACGACTTCCCCTACTTAGGAAAGTCGTTTTAATGAATCCAATATTAACCACCACTCACTGGTGGAATTAGTGCAACAACATCACCAGATTGGACCCTGTCATCTTCATTTGCGTATTCTTCATTAATCGCAACCATAATTGGCTCTGAAACTGGTACATTATATTCTTTCGCAACAACATCTTTTAACTCTGCAACCGTAATATTTTCTTTCTCTATTTGTAATTCACTTGTCCCTGCTTCTTCTTGCAAGTGCGCAAATAACAATACTCGAATCATACTTATAGCTCCTTCCCAGGCTCTCCCGCCGGATATGGTGTTTTTTCTAATTGATCACCAATCCATGAGTCACCATCTTCCCAAAACTCCTTTTTCCAAATCGGAACAATTTGTTTTATGCGTTCCATAATATATTCGTTCGCTTCATAAGCCGCTTTACGGTGTGGTGTTGAAACAGCAACAACAACCGCTATATCAGAAATTTGCAACGTACCGATGCGATGTGTAATCGCAACATATGTATCCGGCCATTTCTCTTTCACTTCCAGGCCAATTTTCTCTAGCATCTTTTCTGCCATCGTCTTATAAGCAACATACTCTAAGTATAATGTACGACGCCCTTTCGTAAACTCTCTAACGGTTCCAATAAATGTTGTAACAGCACCGCATTCACGTCGAATCACTTTCTTCGTTACCTCTTCAATCGAGATTTCTGTATTAATTACTTCATAATATGTATTTGTCATTTCGCACTCCTAACCGTTTGTAAAAACCAGTCTATGTACAACTCTTCTTCTGTTATATGAAATACTTTATATTCTTCTCGTATATTTGCCGGGGCATCATACCACGTAATAATCGCTACTATATTTTCCACTTTATGTAAAAGCTCAACGTCTTCCGCAGAACGAAGTAACACTACTTTCGGGTAGTTCTCTTTTTTATAGCCCTCTATTAAAATTGTATCCACTTCAAAAAACTCATATAAGCGAATAATTTCTTGCAAGGACCATTTCTTTCTTAGTGAAGAAAGTGAAAGCAATCCAGCACCTTCTACACTACTTACGACAGCACCAGCTTTACGGTGTCTTTCGCTATCTTTTTGCGCTACTTCTGGAAAACCTCCGTGCCCGTGATGTTTAATGGTAGCAACCTTCATTTTCCGTTCAGCTAATGCATGCACTATTTTCTCCACAAGCGTTGTTTTTCCGCTATTTTGATATCCTACTATTTGTAAGATTGAAGTGGCTTTGCCCATGGCCAATCACATCCCTCAGAGTGCTCTAACAATAATACAGATACTTTCATCCCGGTCTCAAATCCTCTCGTTCCTCCAGGTAACACAATAAAAGCATTCGCATCTGCAAGTGAAGATACTGCACTCGATTTATCTAAACCGACCGGCATCGCTTGTAACGCCCCGTCCACAATCGTTACGTTTGCTCTTACGAAACGAGTAAATGGATTTGGCTTTGGAAAATCTTTTTGTAAAATAGCATCCGCTCTATATACGTGAGGTTCCTTCGCATACAAATACGTTTTTATAATTGGTTGCACAAATAATTCAAAGCCTACATAACAAGCAGACGGATTTCCTGATAAACCGAAAAGTAACTTCCCATCAAATTCAGCTACTGTCGTTACACTTCCAGGTCTCATGGCTATTTTATTAAAGAGTACATTCGCCTGTAACCTTTCATAAATAGCTGGTAAGTAGTCATAATCTCCTACCGATACACCGCCGGTTGTAATTAAAATGTCGACCTCATCCATCGCTAATTGAATAGCTGTAAAACATGCATCTAACTCATCCGCGAGTTGACCATAATAACGAACTTTCCCGCCAGCTTTCATAATTTGAGCTGCGATCATATACGAGTTACTATTTCTAATTTTCCCCGGTTCTAACGGCTCATGTACTTCTAATAATTCACTCCCTGTCGTTACAATACCGACAACAGGCTGTTTTATAACTTTCACAGTGCTATATCCAAACGTTGCTAGTAAGGCCGCAACTCCTGGATTAATTGCCACACCTTTCTTAACGAGAACTTGATTTTGTTTTATATCTTCTCCTTTAAACGACACATTGTCACCGTTATTAAAAGGGCGTTTTAACTTCATATATGTTTTTCCGTTCTTCTCAAATCCTTCTGTCAGCTCTAGCATTACAACTGCATTGCAATCTTCTGGAATAGCTGCTCCTGTCATAATTCGAATCGCTTCAAAAGCTCCTACTTCTTCTAAAAAAACAGAACCCGCCCCGATCTCTCCTATTACTTCAAATTCAACTGGATTCTCTTGGGTTGCTCCTTTCGTATCTTCTGCTTGAATGGCGAAACCGTCGTAAGGGGAACGATCAAAATGAGGAACGTCATGATCTGAGACAACATCTTCCCCGAGAATTCTCCCGTAACTTTCCGTAATAGAAATTTCTTCTACTTCACCATGCTTCGCATATTTCATTACCCGTTCTACTGCTTCAGCAACTTGAATTGAAATTCGTTTTTCTACCATCGTTTCTCACCTCATATTTGCAATTTTTTTTATCTCGATTAAACTTTATGTATTCAATAGAAATTACTTCAAGGAGGAATTCCATGTCTTCATTTACACATTTTAATGACCAAGGACGCGCAAAAATGGTTGATATAAGCGACAAAAAAGCAACCGTTCGAACAGCAATTGCGTGCTCTAGCATTGTCGTTACGAAAGAAATTTACGATAAAATCTCTCACAATGAAATTGGGAAAGGTGACGTATTAGCAGTTGCGCAAATCGCAGGCATTATGGCTGCGAAACGAACTTCTGATATTATCCCAATGTGCCATCCTTTATTATTAAAAGGTGTTGACGTTTCTTTTGATTGGAAACAATCAGAAGAACAATATCGTTTACTCATTGAAGTAAAAGTTAAAACAGAAGGTAGCACCGGTGTTGAAATGGAAGCTTTAACAGCTGCTTCCGCTACCGCTCTTACTGTGTATGATATGTGTAAAGCTGTCGATAAAGGTATGATTATCGGCGAAACATACTTACTTGAAAAAACAGGTGGAAAAAGTGGAGATTATACGAGAAATTCATAATCCTCTCTCCGTTGAACCTAAAGGATTTCCTTTAGGTTCAACCTATATATCTTGCATATAAACTTTTCGCTACATTCATATCATTCGTCCCATGAATGAACGCCCTGCCATCTGTAAATAAAACAAAACGATATTCTTCTACCGGAAATGATAATAGATAAGGTGTCGCCTTTATCTCTACACTTCTTTGTAAGCGCTTTTTAATTTCTTCTAAATTAAAATTCTTCCGCACACCCGGACGAATTTGTACTGTATTTCGCCCACATAACACTTCTGTTTTTGTTTGTGCTTCAAATGTTAAACTCGGATATGTACGTAACCTTCCGCAAGATAAACAAGTATCTTTTTTCTGCCTATTCACTTTAAATGCCATCTGTTGATTATTCCAAAGATCAAATGATAACATCGTTTCACGAAGCGCCCCAAAGTCTTCTACTAATATTTTCAGCGCTTCCGTAATTTGATGCGCAACTACTAATTGTACTGCCGGTTGTATAATACCAGCTGTGTCACATGTTGCTCCGCTCGCCGGATGCTCCATTAAACAGCGAAAACACGGTGTTTTCCCTGGTAAAATTGTATACGTTACTCCGTAACTTCCGACACACCCACCATATATCCACGGAATATTATACTTTTGTGAAATATCATTAATAAGAAGACGCGTTTCAAAATTATCTGTCGCATCTAATATTAAATCTACATCACGCACTAGCTCTTCCATTTCTTGCACCGTTACATCCGTCACAACTGGATTTATTTCCACCTCAGAATTAATCGCTTGTAAATGTTCTGCAGCCGCTATCGCCTTCGGTTTATACTGCTTTGCATCTTCTTCCGTATATAGTTGTTGTCTTTGTAAATTACTCCATTCTACATAATCACGATCAGCAATCGTTACTTTTCCAACACCTGCTCTAACAATCGCTTCTGCATTTGCCGCACCGAGAGCACCAGCACCAATAATAAGCACATGCTTCTCTCTTATTTTTCTCTGTCCTTCTTCTCTAACACCAGAAAATAATATTTGTCTTGAATATCGCTCCTGCATGCGATAGCCCCCTTTCTTATCCTCCTATATAAGACATTTCGATTTTCGGACGATTTTTTGCACTTTCTTCTGTCCGTTCATCCGAATACCTATCTTTTCTATTCATCCATACATCTTGTATAACACTTAATAACTCCTCATCCGAAAGATTTCCTCTAAGAAGTTCTCTTACATTCAAACCCTCTGTCGCAAATAAGCACGTATAAAACTTTCCATCTGCCGAAATTCTTGCCCTCGTACAAGAGGCACAAAATGACTCAGAAACAGATGTAATAAAACCAACTTCAACATTTGTTCCAACGTACCGATATCGCTTCGCAACTTCACCAAAGTAATGGACTTCAGCTGGCTCAAGCGGATACACCTTATGAATCATCTCAATCAATTCTCGTTTTGTAACCACTTGATCAAAATTCCACCCATTTGTACTACCAACATCCATAAACTCAATAAACCTAAGCGTGATTCCTTGCTCTTTAAAATACGCAGCCATCGGAAGTACTTGATGATCGTTCATCCCTTTTTTCACAACCATATTTACCTTTACTTCCAGCCCCGCCTCTTTAGCTGCTATAATTCCCTTAATCACCGGTTTCGTATTAATATTTCGACCATTAATATTCCTAAATATGTCGTCATCTATCGCATCTAAACTAACATTCACTCTATGTAATCCAGCTTCTTTTAATGCCTTCGCTTGTTTCGTTAAATGAATAGCATTTGTCGTTAACCCTATATCTATTAGCCCATCAATTTTCACGAGACGTGCAATCAGTTTTGTTAAATCTTTACGAAGCAGTGGCTCACCGCCAGTAATTCTAATTTTTCGTACACCGATGTTAACAAATAATTTTGCCAAACGCTCAATTTCATCAAAAGTTAGTAAAAACTCATCTTTCAAAAAAGCATAATCTGGCCCAAATATTTCCGCCGGCATACAATATGTACATCTAAAATTGCAACGATCAATGACAGATATACGTAAATCTTGAAGTGGGCGTCCAAAAAAATCTTTAACCATCTCCTGCATCGCCACCCTCCCTTTCTGCCAAATTTCTTTCTTTTCATTCTATTATAATATATTTTCGGACTGCGATGTTTTTGCCCAAGTGAATAAAGTGAAACTTTAAATAATTAGAGGGTATCCACTCCCCCTGGTTAACGAGGTTTACTTCCAGATACAGGGATAAAAAAACCTTGAAACATAAAAGTTTCAAGGTTTTCTGCTTATTAACTTAATCTAATAATCGTTAGAGTAGCCCCTGGCGTTGCCGTAGATAATGTAGCCAACGCAATTACTCCAAATAATTGTAAACTAACTGCAGCTCCAGCAGGCAAGTTAGCGATTATTGTTGCACTAAATGAACCTGCAGCCACTGCCGGAGAGTTTATCGTTCCCGCAAGCGGACTGCCATTTACAGTTATACGGGAACTTACAAGTAATCCTGCCGTTAAATTAATTGTATAGGCTATATAATAGTTTCCTGCATTCGCAACTGTAAATACAGTATTTCCACCACTAACGGTTATTCCTGGTCCAATATTTTGATTGTTTGGTAACGGAATATTCGTGCCACCTAACAAAACAGAAATAATACTTCCTGATGTATTATTCGCAAATGCATATGTTGCAGTTGTACTGACTCCAGTCGCCCCGGTCGCTCCTGTTGCTCCGGTTGCTCCAGCTCCGGTTGGACCAGTTGGACCTTGGATTCCTTGTGAACCTGTTGGACCTGTATTTCCAGTTGGTCCTTGGGAACCTGTTGCTCCAGTAGCCCCTGTTGGGCCTTGGATTCCTTGCGGGCCTTGAATTCCTTGTAGACCTGTCGCTCCTGTTGCTCCTGTAGCTCCCGTTGGGCCTTGTATCCCTTGAACTCCTTGGGGACCTTGTGCTCCCGTTGCCCCTGTGTCCCCTGTAGGACCTTGGGGACCTTGCAATCCTTGCACACCTTGTGGACCGGTTGGACCTATCTCTCCTTGTACCCCTTGTATTCCTGTTGGGCCTTGAGGACCGGTCGGACCTTGGATCCCTTGAATTCCTTGAATCCCCTGTGGGCCTTGTGCTCCCGTGGCTCCGGTTGCTCCTTGAATCCCTTGAGGGCCTTGTTCCCCTTGAATTCCTTGGGGACCGGTTGGACCTTGGATTCCTTGCGGGCCTTGGATTCCCTGTGGTCCTTGATCTCCTGTCGCCCCAGTTACTCCTTGTATCCCTTGCGGACCTTGTATCCCTTGCGGACCAGTTGGACCAATATCTCCTTGTACACCTTGTATTCCTTGAGGACCTTGTAACCCTGTCACTCCGGTTGCTCCCGTTTCTCCTGTCGCTCCTGTCACTCCAGTTGAGCCTGTCGCACCAGTATCCCCTGTTACTCCTGTCGCACCAGTTGCTCCTGTCGGGCCAGGTGGTCCACCCGATGGACCAGTTACTCCCGTCGGACCTGATGGCCCTGTTGGGCCGGACGGTCCTGCTGGTCCTCCAGAAGGTCCCGTTACCCCTGTTGCTCCCGTTATTCCAGTTGGGCCTGTAGTTCCTTCCCCTGTCGCCCCTGTTGCTCCCGTATCTCCTGTGGCCCCCGTAGGACCTTGTATTCCTTGAATTCCTTGTGGACCTTGCACTCCTTGGGCTCCCGTTGCTCCTTGAATGCCTTGTATTCCTTGAACTCCTTGTGGCCCCATTGGACCGGTTGGACCAATCGCCCCTTGAGCACCTTGCACTCCTTGGGGACCCTCTGGACCTGTTGCTCCTATTTCCCCTTGTATCCCTTGAATTCCAGTTGCTCCTTGTACTCCTGTTGCTCCCGTTATCCCTTGCACTCCTTGGATTCCCTGTATTCCTTGTGGACCTTCTGGACCTGTTGCGCCTACCGGTCCTTGAATGCCTTGTATCCCTTGCGGCCCCTCCGGACCCGTTGCTCCAGCTGGCCCTGGTACTCCTTGGATTCCTTGCGGGCCCTGAAGTCCCTCTGGGCCTTCTGGACCTGTTGGTCCTATATCACCCATCGGACCTTGTATCCCTTGAACACCTTGTGGTCCTGTTGCTCCTGATGGACCTGGTACTCCTTGAATACCTTGTGGACCTTGATCTCCTGTTGCCCCTGTCGCTCCTTGAGGTCCTATAGTCCCCTGTATACCTTGTGGACCTTGATCTCCTGTTGCTCCTGTTACTCCTTGAATCCCCTGAACCCCTTGGATTCCTTGTTCACCAGTTATTCCTGTCGGACCAGGAATACCTTGAATCCCCTGCGGTCCTTCTGGACCTGTTGGGCCAATTGGCCCTTGAATACCTTGTATTCCTTGCAAGCCCTGTGCTCCCGTACTTCCAGTCGGACCTGTAGTTCCCGTTTCTCCTGTTACACCTGTACTTCCTGTAGCCCCAGTATCCCCCGTTGCTCCAGTCGCACCTGTACTCCCACTCAGTCCGCCACCCGGACCTGTCGCACCAGTTGGCCCCGTCGGGCCAGGAGGTCCTCCAGATGGTCCAGTTATCCCAGTTGGGCCTGTTATTCCAGTCGGACCTGTTAGCCCCTGACCCGTTGCTCCGGTTGCACCTGTATTTCCACTCGGTCCTTGTGTTCCTTGTGCTCCTTGTATTCCTTGTGGACCAGTTGCACCCGGTAACCCTTGGACGCCTTGAATTCCTTGAGGTCCCTCAGGTCCTGTCGCTCCAATTGGCCCTTGCAATCCCTGTACCCCTTGTATACCTTGTGCCCCAGTCGCTCCCGTTGGACCAATCGGACCTTGTAACCCTTGCACACCTTGAGGTCCTGTCGCTCCAGTTTCTCCTTGTGGTCCTCTCAATCCTTGTGCTCCCTGCTGCCCTTCTGGTCCAGTTGCACCTATTGGTCCAACTGGACCTTGAATCCCTTGCACACCTTGAGGTCCAGTCGGACCCATCTCTCCCATTGGACCTTGAAATCCTCTCGGTCCTTGCGGTCCAGTCGAACCTTGTGGACCTGTTGGACCAGTAATCCCTATACCCGTAAATCCAGTTGGAACAGGAGGAAAAGTAGGACCAATAAGTTCTGGTGGAATTCTAAAATTAGATTGTTGTTTCCCTTTATTATCACGATTCTTCACACTTTCACCACCTACAAACCGTCTTTTTCATAATAAATAAACCTCTTCTTAATCTATTTACAAAAATAATCTCCAAGACTATTTTTATTTCAAATAAATAAAACTCCCTTAATTCCTTAAGGGAGTCCTGCAATTGAATCCATATTATCTGTATTAGGGACAGCTTGCGCTATACCCGATGTATTTACACTTTGCCCCATATTTGTTCCTGTTACAGTACCAGCAGGGGTGCCCCTTGTATATGTCGTCGTCACCGAATCTCCCGGCTGTAAACAAAGCTTCGTTTCTGTCCCTATTACTGTAACAACATCAATCCAAGTACACCCCATTGAACCACTATACGATTTCGTAGCAGTAAATGAAGTATCACTCAAATTATCACCTGTAAATATATTCCCAGTATTATTAACAATAACAAACTCTTTTATATGCGCAGGCATAATTACACTCTACCTTTCCTTTATGAACCTAACGTACGTGTACTCGTTGCCAAAGGCGGAAGAAATACCGATGTTCTAATCACCGCTTCTGGCTGTCTTTTTCCATTTAAAAAAATAGCCGCACTCGATCCTCCAGCTCCTGCATATACTTTCGCCACAGCTAAAGGCGAGATATCATAACAGTCACCAACATTAACAGCTCCTGTATTATTAATAATTTTTACTTTACGCAAATTAACCCCCATTTACCCCTCCTCCTTTTTTATACTGTATGCAAAAGAAAAAAACTTGAAACAGACTCGTTTCAAGTTTTTAACTATTAACTATTTCGTTTCACCTTCATATTGAAGCATACCGCCAACCATGTTCACTGTTTTAAATCCTTGCTCATTTAAATAATGACATACATTTTCACTGCGCATTCCTGAACGACAAATAAAGATATATTCATTCTCTTTATTAAAGAAGTCTACTTTATGTGGGATATCGCCCATTTTAATATGTACAGCTTCTGGAATCTTTCCTGCCGCTACTTCTTCATCTTCTCTTACGTCTACTAGAAATAACGTTTCTCCATTTTCTAAACGCACTTGTACCTCTTCTGTAGTAATTGTTTTAACTTCTGTCATATGTAGTTCCTCCTTATATACAATAAAACCTTTAGTTTCTTTTCCACAAACATTCTCTACCAATTTTAGCATGCAAAAGAAAGAACGCAAAGAATCGAAAAGCTATTTCTCAATTTTCTCGCAAAACTTATTCTTTACAAACATAACTAGCACATTGTATCCTCAATATACTTGTTTTATGAAAGGAGTCGATTAAAATGTCGCTTTTTCTTTTCATTATGGGCATTGTGTTCTTAATCGCTGCAATTATTGCACTTAGTATGCAAAATAATAAAAAGATAAAATCTCCCCAAGAAATGTCATTCTTATTTCTATTACTTAGTATAGCGTTCTTCGGCATAGCAATCGCTACATATATATTCCGTCTACAAATCATGTAAAAAAAGGTGCCTACTACACATATTGCACCTTTTTCACATAATTTATTTCCTACACAAAACTAGATACTTTCCGATTTAAAAATTCATAAACTTTCTTTTCAAATAAATGAATATCAAATGCTCCTGCCATATGCCCATTTATACTTTCTATCTCATACACTTCCGCATATTTTCCTTGTTTTTGCAAAATGTCTACCATTTTATAATTATAACGTGGCGGCTGAAGCAAATCTTGTTTGCACGGAATCATAAGTACATTCGCTTCTATGTTAGAAAGAGATTCTTCTAGTGAAGAAAACCCATGTGCAATATCATGCAATAAAACCGCCTTCGCAGTATACATCCATGAATTTGCATCTACTAACTCTATACTTCTATATGTCGCTTTATTTATCTCTTTTTCAAATGATGTTAATGTAGAAAACTTTTCATAAGGTTCTATATCTATACTATTACGAGGAAATGTCATTTCATAAAAATGCTCATCAAACGCGTTCATAAACATCATTCTATTTGCTAAATAAAGCCCCTTTATCGGCTGCTCTTCTCCATATTTTCCATCTTTCCAACTTGGATCTAGTTGAATTGCTTCAATCGCATTTTGCGCTACATTTACTGAGGTGATAATTGGATTTTGTGGATTCGTAATAACACCAATCATCCGCTCTACCATATGAGGATAGTGAATAGCCCATTGCTGCGCAATCATTCCTCCTGCTGAAGGTCCCATTACAGCGTGTAATCTGGAGATTCCTATATCTTTTATTAACTCATATTGCATACGAGCTACATCAAGAAATGTAAAAACCGGAAAATCCATTGCATATTCTTCTCCAGTTTCTGTATTAATTGATTTCGGTCCCGTTGTAATCACATATGGATTCTTCACCTGCACATTACAAAGATTGTCTGTACATATAACAAAATACTTATTTGTATCAATTGCTTTTCCAGGTCCAATGAGCCCATCCCACCAACCAGGCTCCTCATCATGCACTGTATATTTCCCCGCTGCGTGACTTGTTGCACTAAAGTAATGACAAATCAAAATTGCATTTGACCTTTCTCTATTTAACGTACCATATGTCTCGTACCCCATTTGAACAGGAATTTCCCTACCATTTTCAAACGTAAATTCTTTTAAAACAAACTTCTCCTTTTTTACAATTTGCACAGACTCTCCCTCTCCCCGTTATAGTATGAACTGCTTACTAAAGGTTTTTTTCTATGTAAACCAATCTCCTCCTTCTTTTCATAAATAAATGAATAATATACAAAATTAGCCACAAAATAGCACTATATTACACAATTAAAGAGGGCATACATATGATTTGGAATTGGTTTCGTAAGAAAAAAAAATCAAATACAACAGAGGCAAAAGAAGCCGATAACTGGGAGCAGCAGTCTAACAATCCAGATGACGATAACAAAGAACAGACTAGAAGTATGAAACATACTAAAGGTAAAAATAACGAGCAAGATGATGCTTCTCAAGAAAAACAACAAAACTCTAAGCAAGATGACTCTTCTCAAGAGAAACAGCAAAACTCTAAGCAAGATGACTCTTCTCAAGAAAAACAGCAAAACTCTAAGCAAGATGATTCTTCTCAAGAGAAACAGCAAAACTCTAAGCAAGATGACTCTTCTCAAGAAAAACAGCAAAACTCTAAGCAAGATGATTCTTCTCAAGAGAAACAGCAAAACTCTAAGCAAGATGACTCTTCTCAGGAGAAACAACTAAACTCTAAGCAAGATGACTCTTCTCAAGAGAAACAGCAAAACTCTAAGCAAGATGACTCTTCTCAGGAGAAACAACTAAACTCTAAGCAAGATGATTCTTCTCAAGATAAACAGCAAAACTCTAAGCAAGATGATTCTTCTCAAAGTAAGCAACAAAGCTCTAAACAAAATGATTCTTCTCAGAATAAACAACAAAGCTCTAAACAAGATGATTCTTCTCAAAGTAAGCAACAAAGCTCTAAACAAAATGATTCTTCTCAGAATAAACAACAAAGCTCTAAACAAGATGATTCTTCTCAAAGTAAGCAACAAAGCTCTAAACAAAATGATTCTTCTCAGAATAAACAACAAAGCTCTAAACAAGATGATTCTTCTCAAAGTAAGCAACAAAGCTCTAAACAAAATGATTCTTCTCAGAATAAACAACAAAGCTCTAAACAAGATGATTCTTCTCAAAGTAAGCAACAAAGCTCTGGAGGTAATAGTATTTATGACTTTACCAAACCAGAAAAAGACCGTATTCATTCTCTACAAGATTTAATAGAGAAACTTAAAAAGTCTAGTGATTTTATTAATTACCATACATCTGACGATGAAACGATGCCTTATTGGATTTCTTACTATCGCCCTTCACTTGATGGAGAGAAATTACAGAAATATTTAATGCCCACTCTTTTAGAGAAACCCTGTGCTTCTCTAGAACAACTAAAAGAACATATTCCGATGAGCGGCATTACAATTACGAACGATTTACAAAAAATTGAGGATATGGTTTTAAAGGGGCATGCGATTATTCAATTGAATCAGCAAGATCAAAAGTGTATGCTTGCAAACATTGCAATTGATAATTATCGTGCACCAACCCCTCCTTTAAACGAATCAACTGTTATTGGTCCGCAAGAAGGTTTTGTAGAGGATATTGATACAAACATTAATTTAGTTCGAAAACGTCTTCCTGTTTTAGATTTACAAACAAAAGAAATGATTATCGGCGAGTTTTCCAAAACAAAAGTTGTCATGATGTATTTAGACAACCTCGCTGAAAAAGATAATGTAGATTTTCTAGAAGAGTCATTACGCGCTCTTGAATATGATCAAATTAATGATAGTGCTTATTTACAAGAATTAATGGGTGAAAAATCGATTTTTCCTCTCTATATCAATACAGAGCGCACTGATAGAGTTACAAAAGCACTAATTGATGGGAAAATTGCAATTTTTGTTGATGGTTCACCAAATGTTCTATTAACGCCCGTATCATATTTCGATTTCTTTATTTCACCAGAAGATTATAATGTCTCTTGGCTATATGCAACATTTTCAAGAGTTTTACGACTTATCGCTGTCCTTTTCTCGATTTGTGCAGCTCCATTATATGTTGCCGTTTTAAATTATCATTATGAACTAATTCCAAGCGATTTGCTGGAAACATTGATTTTATCTCGAGCGCAAGTTCCATTCCCACCTTTAATTGAAGCACTGTTTTTGGAATTAGTTATTGATTTATTAAGAGAAGCCGGCGCAAGGTTACCGATGAAAGTGGGGCAAACACTCGGTATTGTGGGCGGTATCGTAATCGGGCAAGCATCTGTACAAGCTGGGTTAACGAGTAACATTTTATTAATTATCGTTGCACTATCAGCACTCGCTTCTTTTATTACACCTATTTATAAAATGGGTAACGCTGTTCGATTACTACGCTTTCCTTTTCTTATGTTTGCAGAAATAGGCGGATTGTTCGGGATTTCTCTTGGATTTATCTTCTTATTTACTCATCTATTCAGGCTTACTTCCTTACGTAAGCCGTACGCTTTGTTTTATCCGACAAGACAACAATCCGTTAAGGACTCTTGGATTCGTTTTCCTTTAACAATGATTGATACAAGAGATGTACAAGCAAGACCACAACATGTAAAAAAATCAGCAAAAGGGATTTCAACAAAACATAGATCGGACTTTGATGATTAAGAAATGAGGTGCATTGATGAGTAAAGTTCAAGAAAAATATCAAATATCTCCTATCTTTGTTTTCTTCTTAATTCACGGTGCACAATTTGGAGCTGGCGTTCTCGGCTTCGCTCGAATTATAGCAAAAGCCGCCGGATACGACGGCTGGATAGGAGTTCTCCTCACAGGAATTATCATTCATATTCTCATCTGGATGATGTATTATTCATTAAAAAATACAGAAGGAAACTTAATTGATTTACACAAACAGATTTTTGGAAAATGGATTGGAAATGGTATTAGTCTCATCTTTATGGCTTATTTTTTTATTGTAAGTATTTCTGTCGTTCGAACCTATGTCGAAATTATTCAAGTGTGGATGTTTCCTAGCGCATCCACCTGGATGCTCACTTTCTTTTTATGTTTAATAAGTTATTACATTATTTCATCAGGATTCCGCGTCATTACAGGAATTTGTGTTATTTCCGTTGGTGGAACATTAGGTTATCTTTTTCTAAGTCTTTTCATTTTGAAATTCTCACATTGGGATAATTTACTTCCAATGTTTTCACATTCTTTTACAGATATTTTGAAAGCAGCTCAACTATCCATTTATAGTATGACAGGATTTGAAATTTTCCTTATGGTTTATCCGTTTGTTAAAGAACCAGAAAAATCCCATAAATTTGCACAATATGGTGCATTATTCTCTAACTTCTTATATTTATTTAGTACCATTCTCGCTTTTACATTCTTTAGCGAAAAACAACTACTCAAAACAATTTGGTCTCAACTGTCCATGACACAAGTTATTAAGCTTCCTTTTATCGAGCGACTTGAGTATATTGCTATTTCCGGTTATGCTCTCGTTATTATTACAAGCTTTATTCTACCTTTATGGGCCGCTACTCGAGGAACACATGAAATCTTTCGTGTAAAACAACGAGGTATTTTAATTGCATTTATGCTTATCACCTTAGTTGTTTCACAACTTTTAACAAATAGGCATGATATTAATGATTTTATTAGCAATACATCTAAAGTTAGTTTTTGGCTTATATATGTATACATCCCAATTCTATTTATTATTGTGTGGGTGAAAAAAAAATGGAAAAAACCAAAAGAAAATTAATACTTCTTATTTGCATCAGTGTCTTCAGTCTAACTGGTTGTTTACAAAAAAATATTATTGATGATGTTCAGCTCATTCAAGGAGCTGCCTTCGATACAGCAAAAGATAATAAAGTAAAAGTTACATTTGTTTGTCCCATACAAAAAAAGGGAAATAAAGTTCAAGTTTATGAAGGAACAGGAAACGCAGTAAAACAAGTAAAGGCAGATACATCTTTGGAATCTTCGCAACCGTTCGCAAGCGGGCAAATGCGTGTTGCCTTATTCACAACAAAGATTGCTAAAAAAGGATTATCAACTTCCTTTGACACATTAATTCGTGATGTGAATATTGGTAACTCACTGTATGTTGGACTATTAGAAGGCAGTGGTACTGAACTATTTAAAGGAAAATATAGTACCTCTTACAATGTTGCGATTTATATAAAAAAAATGTTAGAACATAATATGGACACTGGGCCATTGCCAACTGACAATTTATATTTAGGTGCCTTCAGGTACTACCGTGAAGGACAAGATTCTTATATGCCTATCCTAAAAAAACATGGAGATAAAATAAAAATTACTGGTATTGGTCTTTTGAAAAAGGATAAGTTGGTCGGAACAATTAAGTATCACGATATGTTTGTTTTCAAAGGACTGCTAGAAAAGCACCGCTTGGACTCACATGAATTTAAAACAAATCCTGGCTATGCAATGATTAATAACATTCGTTCCGTTCCTACCTACGAAGTAAACATAAAAGATGGGAAACCTTCTTTCTATATTCACGTTAAGATGGATGCTCGTATTCAGGAGCTTTCTAGAAAATTTAATTTAGAAAACAAAAAAAATACAACAAAAATAGCCAAATCAATCGAAAAACAATTAGATGCAAAAGCTACAAAACTAATTAAACAGTTTAAATCTCTAAATGTTGATCCTCTTGCACTAGGAGCAAAATATAGACAACATTATCGCCCATTCAAATTAGAAGAATGGAGACAAATGTATAAAGATGTTCCGGTTCATATAAAATACACCGTAAATATTACAAATTCTGGTGTCATTGAATGAGAAATGATTGAACTCCTCTCTCCAGCATGATACAACGGAGAGAGGAGTTTTTTATTATCAAATAGAGAGAGAAGATATTTATGGGGGAGCTTATGTCTAAAAAATTAGTAAAGCCTATTTTAAATGGTATTTTATTTCTCGGCGTCTTTTTATTTGCTCATACATACTTAAAAAATGTTTCCTTCACACGTTATTTACTTGTCGTTATACCAATGTTACTCGTCGGTATTTTTGGCATCGATCTTATTTTATCCCTTTTAATAAAAAAAGAAGAATAACAAGCGAACATCTTATTTCGATAAGATGTTCTTTTCATTTCATAATCACCTTATGTTACAATGAAATTCGGCAGAAAACGAGAAAGGATGAAACAACATGGCAAACGAAAAAGGTTTAGATAAAGGATTCGAACTTGTTGCAAAAATGCATGAAGAGTTCGGACATCCTGTGAAAAATACTCCAACAAAACTAACAGAAGAGCGTGCAAAAATTCGTGCAAGTTTTATGCAAGAAGAGCTAGAAGAATTTCTAGAAGCAACGACTGTTGAAGATCAATACGATGCACTGATTGACCTTATTTACTTTGCATTCGGAACGTTTGCCGAAATGGGCGTACGTCCTGATAAAGGATTTGAAATTGTAAATAACGCAAACATGGCAAAACTATTCCCTGATGGAAAACCCCGATTCCGTGAAGGCGATGGCAAAATTCTAAAACCAGAAGGCTGGCAAGCACCAGAACCACAACTTCGTGCTGAAATCGAACGTCAGCGCAAAGAAGCTGAAAAAAACTGCTAGGATTTCCTAGCAGTTTTTTATTATGTCTTTTTTCTGCAATTCATTAATGACCCACGTGTCCCGCGTGTCCTGCTGCTCCACTAATGCTAGCTGCTCCTGCCGCTGCCCCTGCTGCTCCTGCTCCAATTCCACCTGCCCAAGGAGAAGATTGTTGCTGTTGATATTGTTGGTATTGTTGGTGCTGTTGGTGCTGTTGGTGCTGTTGACCATGTTGGCCTTGATGACCGTGTTGACCGTGTTGATCGTGGTGACCTTGGTGACCTTGGTGACCTTGGTGACCGTGGTGACCTTGATGGCCTTGGTGAGTTTGATAAAGAACAGCTTGCGGATGAATGTGGTGGTGACCTTGGTGATGTACTTGTTGTTGATGACCGTGGTGACCTTGGTCATGATGGTGTCCATGATGACCGTGGTGACCTTGGTGATGATGATGTCCATGATGACCGTGGTGACCTTGGTGATGATGATGTCCATGATGACCGTGGTGACCTTGGTGATGATGGTGTCCATGATGACCATGTTGGCCTTGATGATGGTGATGTCCATGATGACCGTGAACAACTTGCGGATACCCACCTATTCCTCCAGCTACAACACCCACTCCCGGTACCGGGAATCCTGTCTGCACTCCTCCAACGAAAGAAGGAAATGTAGTTGGTGCTCCTACTGGAAATCCTGTCTGTACGCCAGCTACTGATGTCGGAAATCCTCCTGTTACTGTAGGCATTCCAGTTTGCATGCCAGCTACCGATGTTTGGAACCCTCCTGCTGCTCCACCCATCCAGCTCGGAATTCCACCGTATCCTTGTTGGCCAGCCCCTCCCATTAACATCATTTGTTCATAACTATCCGATTCACCTCCGAAGAAGCCATGTGGTGCATTATTGTCCATCCCTTTCATTCCTTTCACCTCTTCTACTCAATTTAGCCTACCTTTTTTATCATATTTCCTATAGAAAAATAGGTGTTTGTCTGTATGGGAATTCCGCTCTTTTATTTATACGTAGTGGAATAATTGAAAACTTAGACTAAAGTGATCCAGAGATTATTTTCTACACAAAAAAGCTCAGAGCATAAATGCTCTGAGCTTTTATTTAGAATGAATTAGTTTGCAACAACGTTAACAAGTTTTCCAGGAACAACAATTACTTTACGAACTGTTTTCCCTTCAATTTGGTCTTGAATTGCTTCAAGTGCAAGTTGTTCCATTTCTTCTTTTGATGCGTCTTTACTCATTGTTAGTTTTGCGCGAACTTTACCCATAACTTGAACAACGATTTCAACTTCATCTTCTACAAGTTTAGACTCATCAAATATTGGCCAGCTTGCATATGTGATTGTTTCATTATATCCAAGTTTGCTCCATAGCTCTTCCCCGATGTGAGGTGCAACTGGTGCGATCATTTTTACGAAACCTTCTACATATTCTTTCGGAAGTGTTTCAGCTTTGTATGCATCATTGATGAATACCATCATTTGAGAAATCGCTGTGTTGAAGCGAAGCTCTGCATAGTCTTCTGTTACTTTCTTCACTGTTTGGTGGTAAGCTTTTTCAAGCTCTTTATTTGGTGCGTCAGTAATTTTCTCACTTAATTCACCGTTATCTTGAACGAATAGACGCCATACGCGGTCTAGGAAACGACGAGCTCCGTCAAGACCATTTTCAGACCAAGCGATTGAAGCATCTAATGGTCCCATGAACATTTCGTATAGACGAAGTGTATCTGCACCGTGGCTTGCTACGATATCATCAGGGTTTACAACGTTACCTTTTGATTTACTCATTTTCTCGTTGTTTTCACCTAAAATCATACCTTGGTTGAATAATTGTTGGAACGGCTCTTTCGTTGGAACTACACCGATATCGTATAATACTTTATGCCAGAAACGAGCATATAGTAGGTGAAGTACAGCATGCTCTGCTCCGCCGATATAAATATCAACTGGAAGCCATTGTTTTACTTTTTCAGGATCTACAAGTGCTTCGCTATTGTTTGGATCGATGTAACGTAGGTAATACCAGCAGCTACCAGCCCATTGTGGCATTGTATTTGTTTCACGACGACCTTTTTTACCAGTCTCAGGATCAACAACATTTACCCACTCGTCAATGTTAGCAAGTGGTGATTCACCTGTACCTGAAGGACGGATGTTTTCTGTTTTCGGAAGAACTAATGGTAATTCTTCTTCCTTCACAGCTGTCATTGTCCCATCTTCCCAGTGAATTACCGGAATTGGCTCACCCCAGTAACGTTGACGGCTGAATAACCAGTCACGCAGACGGTACGTTACTTTTTGATTTCCTGCGCTCGTTACTTCAAGCCATTCAATCATTTTTGCGATTGCTTCTTCTTTATTTAATCCATCAAGGAATGCTGAGTTTACGTGTGCACCATCACCTGTGTACACTTCTTTCGTAATATCTCCGCCTTTTACAACTTCCTTCATCGGAAGATTGAATACTGATGCGAATTCATAGTCACGCTCATCATGAGCTGGAACTGCCATTACGGCACCTGTTCCGTAAGTTGCAAGAACATAGTCAGCAATCCAGATTGGTAATTTCTCACCGTTTACTGGGTTAACTGCGTAAGCACCAGTGAATACACCAGTTTTCTCTTTCGCAAGTTCTGTACGCTCTAGGTCACTCTTCATTTTTACAGCGTTAATGTAAGCTTCTACCGCTTCTTTTTGTTCTGCTGTTGTAATTTCTGCAACAAGTGCATGTTCCGGAGCTAGTACACAGTATGTTGCACCAAATAGTGTATCAGGGCGCGTTGTGAATACTGTGAACTTCTCGTCTGTACCATCGATATTGAAGTGTACTTCTGCACCTTCAGAACGACCGATCCAGTTACGTTGCATATCTTTTAAGCTTTCTGGCCAATCAAGCTCATCTAGATCTTCTAATAGACGATCTCCGTAAGCTGTAATTTTTAACATCCACTGTCTCATCGGACGACGCTCAACTGGATGTCCACCACGCTCACTCTTACCGTCAATGATTTCTTCATTTGCAAGTACTGTACCAAGTGCTGGACACCAGTTTACAGGTACTTCATCAACGTAAGCTAAGCCTTTTTCAAATAGTTTTAAGAAGATCCATTGTGTCCACTTATAGTAGTTTGGATCTGTTGTATTTACTTCACGGTCCCAATCATAAGAGAAACCTAGTGATTTAATTTGGTTACGGAACGTATTAATATTATGCTCTGTAAATTCAGCTGGGCTATTTCCAGTATCAAGTGCATATTGCTCTGCTGGAAGACCAAATGCATCCCATCCCATTGGATGAAGAACGTTATACCCTTGCATACGCTTCATACGAGATAAAATATCTGTCGCTGTATAACCTTCTGGATGTCCTACGTGTAGGCCTGCACCTGATGGATATGGGAACATATCTAGTGCATAAAATTTTGGTTTTTCTGTCTCATCTGGCGTACGGAATGTTTTATTCTCTTCCCAGTACCCTTGCCACTTCTTCTCAATATCTTGATGATTAAAGCTCATGAGATACCCTCCTTGAAATTCTATTTATTTTCACCGCCCAAAATACAAAAAACCTCTCATCCCTAGAAAGGGACGAGAGGTTATAGATTCCCGCGGTACCACCCTAAATTAATGTAAAAATATACATTCGCTTAGATCCGTAACGTGGATTAACGGCAATTGCTACTATTAGTTTCACAACTGCAACTCAAAGGCGAGTTCATAACGAAACGTGGATTGACTTGCACCGACCGTCAACTCTCTAAACCAGCTTCTATTACTACTACTCCTTCTCACTGTTATTACACATATGAGTTAATGTGAACTACCCTCCACTTAGTATCTCTAAAAAGCTTACTTAAAGCGGGGCTTCTCGGTTAATCGTTACTTTTAATAACTAACGAATTCGTCTTAAGACAGCCGAGCTATCTCCCTTGTTCTAAAGGTTGTTTTATTTAAATATATTCTAAAACATGTTACATGTTCCGTCAAACTAAACTGCAATTTTTTCTTCAACTGTTTCTTCTACTTTTACTCGTTTATCATACATGCTCGTTGCTATAAGCGCTACTACAAGCATTACCATGATTGCTATAAACAATACTTCCATATTGTATAAATCAACAATCGCTCCACCAACGACCGGCCCGAACATTTTCCCTACAGTCGCCGCGCTATTTACAACACCTTGATAAAAACCTAGTTTATCTTTTGGTGCAAGTATATTTGCAATCGTCGGAACTGCTGGCCACACAAATAATTCACCGATTGTTAATGTTACCATCGCAACGAGGAACATCGTAAATTGCTGCGCTTGACTTAACACAATGAATGACGCCGCAAAAATGAAGATTCCAATCATAATTTGCTGTTTTAAAGAACGCTTCATCCAGCGAATTAGCATACTAACAAGTGGCTGCGCACAAACAATCATAGCTCCATTTATCGTCCATAATAAACTATAATGACGAAGGCTAATATTCAATTCTTGCATATGTGTTGCAATCGCTCCTTGCCACTGTACGTATGTAACCCAGCATAAAGCATATGCTACACACACGATCAGAAGTGCTTTAAATCCAGGTGTAAGTGACCAACCTTTTTTCGTTTCGATTTCCTTTTGCACTCCTGGCTCTTTCTTGTCTTCCATACCACGGAATCCAATAAAAGCAATTAAGAAGAAAACAAAATATAAAATAAAATTCGCTAAGAAAATATAATCAAAACGATATGATGCAACTAATCCACCACACGCTGTTCCAATCGCAATACCAACATTTTGTCCAACGTACATCGCATTAAATGCCCGTCTTCCGCCCTCTGGCCAAACCGTACCAACCATCGCATACATCGATGGGAAGACCATTCCAGAACCGAAGCCGATTAACGCTAGCCACACAACATATAACGGCCAACCGTGGAAGAACACAAGACCTAAAATTGATACAAGTGTAATAACAATTCCTACTAAAGTTGATTTATAACCGCCCCATTTATCAAATAAAACACCGCCGAGCAAGTTTCCAATTACACCAGTAAGCGAGTTGATCATTAATACCATTCCGGCCACAGATAAAGATTTTCCTAGGTGATCATGCAAATAAATTGTATTAAAAGGCCATAAAAAAGAAGCACCCGTGACATTAATAATCATCCCAGCTACTAATAGCCATACTTTCCTTGGCATAGTTTCCCCTCCTATTCTATTTTTTTCGTTCATATATATAACAGTAAAATTGTAGTCGTTTTTAAATAGGAAGGCAACTGATTAATAGTTGATGAAATTCAGATAATGGTTCATCGGTAAATGAAATTATACTGACCCCTGTTTGAAAATATATCGACTTACCGACAAAAATGACATCAGTAACAATATATAAATAAGGGGAGACTGTATGAACTTCATACAGTCTCCCCTTATTTATATTATCCAACTTCTTTTTCTCGCTTCGCACGTTCTTTAGCGCTCCATTTAAATATTTTATCTAATACGGAATATATTCTCCCAGATTCTTTCGTTAACAAAGGTCCTAACGATGCCAATATTAAAACATACAGGGCTGAGAATGGTTTAATCGTTGCCATTAAGCCGCCCGCAATTCCAATATTCGCGACGATAATGGAAAACTCTCCGCGTGATACAAGTGTTAAACCAATATTCGTAGAAGCCTTATGCGATAATCCCGCTTTACGCCCCGCAACCATTCCAGCGGTAAAATTACCGATAAGAGTAATAAAAACTGCTCCTAATGCCAACCACACTGCTCCTCCAAGTGAAAATGGATCTATACTTAAACCGAAGCTGAAAAAGAATATAGCTCCAAAGAAATCACGAAACGGAACAACGAGCTGTTCAATTCGATCACTATGCTCCGTTTCTGAAAAGACGAGTCCTAGTAATAATGCTCCAATCGCCTCTGCAACATGAATCGTTTCTGAAAATCCTGCTACGAAGAACAAAATAGCGAATATTACAATAATAAAAATTTCATTGGACGAAATATCTAACATTTTATTTAAAAACCTTGTAGCTTTTCTAGCAACTACAAAGAATAGTAACATATACCCTACTGCGATTAAAATGGATGTGAGAGCACCTACAAATGACGTTGCCCCTCCGAGTACTAATCCTGAAACGACTGATAAATATACCGCTAAAAAGATATCGTCAAACATAATGATTCCTAAAATTAGTTCCGTCTCTTTATTACCAGATCTTCTTAAATCAACAATTACTTTCGCAACAATTGCACTCGATGAAATTGTTATGATCCCAGCAATAATTAATGTTTCTAATAAGGGGAAACCCATTATATATCCGTAAAGTAAACCTAATATAAAATTAAGCGATATATGAACAGTTCCCCCAAAAGCAATTGATTTTCCTGATTTAATTAATTTTTTAATTGAGAATTCTAAGCCTAAATAGAATAAGAGGAATATAACGCCAACACGGCCAAGGAAGGAAATAACTTCTCCGCTTTCAATAAATCTTAAATCGATAAGCCCTAAATCTGGGGCATGAGGCCCCACTAGCATACCGAGTATAATGAGAAACGGAATAATCGAGAACTTTAACTTTGCAGCGAGAATAGCTGCAAAAGCGACTAATACTAACGCAGTCCCAACTTCAAAGATTAAAGTATCCATCGATTATGAATCCCCTCCTACTGAAAGCAACTCATTAATAATTCTTTTTACTTCATGTCTTTCACCTGATAATACAAGCATATCGCCAGCTTCAATGATAGAATCTGGGCCTGGATTAAAGAACTTCTTCATATTCTTTTTCAAAATGGCAATAATCGTTACATTATATGTGTTTCGGACATGTAAACTACCAATTGTTTTTTGTACGACTGGTGCATTATTTTCCACCTTAAACCACTCAATTGATAATCCTTCAAAGGCCATTTCAATCGTATCTAAAGCTTGTGGCCTATACACCATTCCGCCCAATATAGCTGCAATTTGTCTCGCTTCAGAATCACGAAGAGAGACGCTTGAAATACTCTCCTCATGATCAGCATCAAAATGGTACATTTCTCTTCGGCCATCATCATGAATAACGATAACCATCTTTTCATTACCTTTTGTAATCACTTCAAACTTACATCCAATACCTGGCAGTTCACTCTCTCTAATATTCATATTTTCCGCCTCCTAATTTTTTTAGTTACGGCTTTTATAAATCGACATCAATCTCCGTTTTAAAGGTCTCATCCTTTGAGATACCTAAATACTTTAGCGTCTCTGATGGAGTCGCGTGATGAAAATGTTTTTGCAATAGCGCAATCGCTATCCCTCTTTTGTACGCATGAAATCCAAACGTTTTTCGCATTGAATTCGTTCCGATCTTACCAACAACTCCAACTGCTTCTGCAGCATTATGAATTACACGATACGCTTGTTGGCGCGTAATTGAATTTGGCGTTTTATTAGATTGAAATACGTAATTTTCTCTTTTAACGCCAATAGATTGTACGTAATCTAAAAGCGCTTCTTTTACTTTTGTATTTAAATAAATATCTTGTTTAAATTTTTCATCTTTCACAGGAAGAGAATAAAACTCTTTAACAGTCCCGTCTTCATTTAATACATCTTCAAATTTCATGCCAAGTAGTTCTGTAATTTTTAATCCTGTGTTAATTCCAATAACAAATAAAAGATAGTCTCGCTGGGAGTGCTCTTTTAAATATTTTTTCATAGCCTCAATTTGGCTTATATCTTTTAATGCCTCTACAACTTCCATACATGTATTCTCCTCATCTTATGAACGGTAATTTTCTCATCATGTTGTCCATTTTACCTTATCATGCTATGAGATTTCCATGTATTATCCATTATTTTCACAATATACTTTTGTGATCCAAGCAATTTTCAATTTGGAAATTTACGATTGTACAAATACGTTGTGGTTAGAAAAGAAATAGGGGATAAAAGTTCAGCTTCTTTCTATAGATTGGATTCCTCCTTTCCTTATCCAGCTGCTTCTACTTTTATATTACGTTACTTATTTACATTATATTATACATTTCAGTAACATTAAAGTATTTTTTCTGAAAATAATAAAAACCGAGCAATTTCGCTCGGTTTTTTATTAATCTTCTTTCGGAAGAACAATTCCTTTATACAATTGAACTGTAATAAGGTAATAAATCGTGTAAATAACTACGAAAATTACGATTGGTATCCAAATACGGAAGTACGGATCGACTAAAATAAATCCGAAAATATTCATACCAACTAATACGTGAGCGATACCCACAATTGCTGGGAATAAGAATACTAAGAATAACTCTTTATAAATTGATTTCGTTAATAATTCACGGCGTACACCGATTTTACGAAGCATTTGATAACGCGTAATATCTTTTGATGCACCAGAAAGAATTTTGAACATAAGACAGCTTGCCATCATTGCTAAGAAAGCAATTCCAAGGAAGAAGCCCATAAACACTGTTCCGCTCGCAACACCGTAGAACATGTCATACACTTGATATTTACTACTCATTTGCTCAGCTTTTACATTTTTATATTTAGCTAGCTGCAACTCGTCAATTTTTTTCCATTCTTTTGTGTATGCTACGAAATCGTCTGTTTTTCCAGTAAATACGATTCCTTCTTTACCATTTACAGTATCGTACATTTTTTGATCTACAACTTTAATGGCACGATCTTGGTATATATAATATGGTTGGATTGTTCTAAATGCCTCATCCCATTCTTCAGGCATTGTTTTTTCATTTTTATCTTGTTCTGACCTCACTCCTGCTACTGTACCTACTGGAGCTTCTCCTGAAACTTCTTTATATTTACCGAAACTTTCTTTACCTACACCATCTCGAATAAATGGCTTATGTTTCTCTAAATCTTCTTTTACATAATAAATATATTTGTCGTCTACTTTATAACGGTACTCAGCTTTATTTTTAAATGATATACCATCTAAAATTTTCTTCTCTTCAGCTGTAGGATTATGAACAATTGAATCATAAATTTCAAATCCATCAACCGTTTTTATAACGTTATTTTTAAATGCCATACCACCTGAAATTGCACCAGCTCCAAGAGCAACTAACATCGCTACTGTTGCAAGTACCTTTGTTAAGCTATTAATACGGAAATTTAATTGTGCAAATGTAAAAGCATTAAGTCCTTTTTCACTACGCTTTTTATTACTCTTTAACTTTTTAATAATAACTGGAAGGAGTGATCCAAATAGCATATAAGTACCTGCTGTTGTTGTAACTAATGCAATAAGGATTCCCATTTCTCTTAATGTTTCCATATTAATCATAGCTGCATAACCAATACCTAATAAAATAACCGCTAGGAATGCAACTAAACCTGTCATTTTTCCTTTTACCACAACACGTTCTGTTTGTGCATCTGCATGTACAAGTTGCAGTACAGAAATACGTGATAATTTAATACTGTTCATAATTGCTGATAATACAAATAGCGCAAAGAAGAAGATGCAAGTAACAGTCATAGATGGCAGGTAAAATGCTTTATAGCCTTCACCAGCAAATTCTAATTGTTTCATTAATAATTGTCCGATACCCTCTGCAAGTCCTACACCAACTGTAATACCAATGGCAAGAGACGCAGCGCCTAATACGATCGTTTCAATAAACATAAGTAATGTAACTTTATGCTTTTTTGCTCCTAGCATCATATACATACCGAACTCTTTTTGACGAAGAGATAATAAGAAAGAGTTCGCATATAAAATATAGAAGAACGTTATAATAGCTAGTAAAAATGAACCTGCTTGGAATACGAATCCAATTGATTGGATAACTGAGTTAGATTCGATAAACGCTTTATTCAGCGCTAACGTTTGGAACATGTAAAAAATTGAAATCGACATGACAAGACCAACAAGTAAGACGATATAATCTTTCAGCTTACTTTTCAGCCCCGACATGGAAAGTTTAAATAACATACTGGAACCTCCTTTCTTACGCTTTTTGTGTACCTAAGTCCGCAAGCACATCTAAAATTTCTTTATAAAACTCTTCACGTGTACCGTCGCGGTGAATTTCTTTATATAGCTCACCATCTTGAATGAATAAAATACGCTGACAGTAACTTGCACTATACGGATCATGTGTAACCATCATAATAGATACGCCTTGATCTTTATTTAAGTTTGTCATCGCATCAAGTAAACTCGTTGCATTTTTAGAATCAAGCGCTCCTGTTGGCTCGTCCCCTAAAATAATTGCAGGTTCATGCACTAACGCACGTGCTGCTGCTGAACGTTGTTTCTGTCCACCAGATACTTCAGATGGATACTTTTGAAGTATTTCTGTAATCCCTAACATATCCGCTACTTTTTCTACTTTCGGTCCAATATTACGTGACGCGACACCTTGAAGAGATAATGGAAGTGCGATGTTTTCATAAATAGATAAGTTCTCTAATAAGTTGAAGTCTTGAAAAATGAATCCTAACTTTTGTGAACGAAAATCAGAAAGTTCACCTTGCTTCATTTTCGTAATGTCCGTACCCGCAATTTCAACAACGCCACCCGTTGCTTTATCAAGCGTTGAAATTACATTTAACAATGTCGTTTTACCAGAACCAGATGGCCCCATAATTCCAACAAACTCACCCTCTTGAATTGAGAATGAAACACCTTTTAACGCATGTGATTGGTTCTCACCTTTTTTACCGTACACTTTTTGGACGTTTTTCACGTCTACAACTGGTTTCGTCATATATATCCTCCTACGCTTGTTTTTCCATTACCTATTTTGCGCTTTTTGGAAGTGAACTGCTATTTGTTAACATTACATTTACCTTACACTTTTGTAATATAAAAAAGATGAGTGTGTAAGGTTCGTTGATAAATGAAAATTTTATTAGCGATTCGACAAGTAATATCGACTTACCGAAAAAGATGACAATAAAAATGGGCTGTTCCACAAAAGGAACAACCCACTTCTCTCTTTATTTCTTTAAAGGTGTTACCGTCCAGTAAGTAACAACTCGCCAAATCCATTCTAGTGGACCCATTTTAAAGACCTTCATCCAAATTACGCTAAACACAATTTGAATTGCATAAATTGCAATACACACATATAACGTCTGCATGTACGTTAAGTTTTCTGCAAAGTTAAATACACTGCCCGCAATTAAAATCATTGCAGTTTGTCCAATATAATTTGTTAAAGCCATTCGTCCATAATATTTCAGTGGTGCTAACAATGTTTGAACCGGTTTTAATTGAAGTAATAAAATTAAAGCTCCAACATAGAAAGCTGAAATAATAGGTCCTACTGTAACACCAATTTTTAAAAATTGGCCTGCAGCATTCATTGTTCCATCCTCATTCTCAAGTATCATATTTATAAATGGTTCAGCAGGAACGTGCCCGTATTGATACCATACAGCTACGACACTTAAAACAAACATAACACCTGTAAAAATAGCGACTTTCTTTATATTTTGCGTGAGATTTTCAAATACACGATATTGTCCTGCAGCAAGCCCTAATAAAATTAAGCCAAGTGGTAATAACTCTTTAACTCCCATTACACTGAAGGCAATTGTCAAAATAATTCCTAGTACTAAGTTCACTTCTTTTTTCGCTTTATAAAACGGTAAAACGATTAACCCGCAAATTGCGTATAACGCTAATGCTTCTCCAGGCTGAAACATGTGATGAATTAAACCAAAAATAAATAATGCTACTAAGCGACGTAAAAATAAAACATAGCCATTTTTCCCTTTCGCAATCGCTCTTGAAATAAAGATATAGAATCCCACTCCAAATAAGAATGAGAAGATTGAGAAGAAACGACCTTCTACAAATAAATATAAAAATCTTTGATAGCTAGCATCCACTGTATTAGGATCTGGAATTTTAATGTTAAGTAGTGCGAGAATATTTACTAAAATAATCCCTAGTAGTGCAAAGCCACGAATGTAATCTAACTCATCAATTCGCTTGTTTGTAATATTGTTCCCCATAAAGCAACTCCTTGTATAAAATTTAATCCTTCCTTACTCTACTGGAGAAAGTTGCTCACAACTATCGACAAACCTTACAGTAATCTTACATTATTGTCATATAACAAAATAAAACCAGGTCATATTTCGACCTGGTTTACTCTGATTGTTTCGATTTTTGCGGTTGTCCTTTTTTACTATTACGCTGTTTTACTTGAACAATCGGATCAAGCTCATTCGAAAATTCAGCGTTATGTCCATTTTGCGTTTTTTGCTCTGGATTATTTTGATCTGAACGTTTCGCCATTACATTCACTCCTTATTAGTGCGGTGTAATAATCATTTGATGTTGCAATTGGCGAATTGCCATACGTGCTCTATTTAACTGCTCACGTTGCTCATCATTCGCATGTTGTTGCATCGTTTGTAAATCGTTATATGCTTGTTCTAATTGTAACTGCGCATCCGAATACTCCATCGTATTGTAATGCTCTTGTCTCATACCTTGGTCTAATTGTTCTTTCGCATATTCCACCGCTTGTTCCGCTTGTGTAATATACGATTCAAGTGATTGACGCTCTGCCATAATTGTCCCTCCTTGCTTCAATTCCCCTTTAGTGTGTCCCTTCCATCTCTACCTTATGAGTATGTTATAATGGATTTTGTTTCATTTTGACTCGGCTTAGGAGGGAAAGTAATGAAGGTTCAAAACCCTTTTCCATATACAAACGACAATAAACGTTATCATACATGGAATTACCATTTACGAAATGAATTTGGTGAAAAAATCTTTAAAGTTTCATTAGATGCTGGCTTCGATTGCCCGAACCGGGACGGTACAGTTGCTTACGGCGGTTGTACATTTTGCAGTGCTGCCGGATCTGGTGACTTCGCTGGTGATCGCCGCGATGATGTTATAACGCAATATCATGAAATGAAAGAAAAAATGCGCTCAAAGTGGAAAGACGGAAAATGTATCGCTTATTTCCAAGCGTACACAAATACACATGCACCACTTGAAGTTTTAAAAGAAAAATTCGAACCGCTTCTAGCAGAAAAAGACGTTGTCGGTCTTTCTATCGCGACTCGTCCAGATTGCTTACCAGACGATGTCGTTGAATATTTAGCGGACTTAAATAAACGCACATACCTTTGGGTTGAACTCGGTTTACAAACTGTTCACGAACGAACTGCAAACCTTATTAATCGCGCTCATGATTACCCATCTTACGTGGAAGGTGTAAATAAATTACGTAAGCATGGCATTAGAGTTTGCTCTCATATTATTAATGGTCTTCCACTTGAAGATTACGACATGATGATGGAAACAGCTCGTGAAGTAGCAAAGCTTGACGTACAAGGAATTAAAATTCATTTACTTCACTTATTAAAAGGAACGCCAATGGTGAAGCAATATGAAAAAGGACAACTCGAGTTCCTTTCTCTTGAAGATTACGTAAGTCTCGTTGTTGACCAACTTGAAATGATTCCAGAAGACGTAATTGTGCACCGCATCACAGGTGACGGTCCGCCTGATTTAATGATTGGCCCAATGTGGAGCTTAAATAAATGGGAAGTATTAAATTCCATCGATGCAGAATTTGTACGCCGCGGAAGCTGGCAAGGAAAATATGCAAATGAGGAGAAACAAAAATGAAATTAGAACGTGTATTACCGTTTGCTCGCTCGCTTCTGCAAACGGCAGTAAAAGAAGGCGATTACGCTGTAGATGCAACTTTAGGAAACGGCCATGACACTTGCTTCCTAGCTGAAATCGTTGGAGATAGCGGAAAAGTATTTGGATTTGATATTCAAAAAGAGGCAATCGAAAGCTCAACAACTCATCTAAAAGAAAAAGAACTTTTTGAACGTACTGTTTTAGTTCACGATAGTCACGATACTCTTCTATCCGTATTACCAGAAGATGCAAAAGGAAAAGTAACAGGCGCAATTTTCAACTTAGGTTACCTTCCAGGCGGAGACAAGCATATCGTTACAAAACCGAACTCAACAATCTCAGCGATCGAACAACTATTAGAAGTAATGGCACCTGAAGGTATCATCGTTCTTGTCATTTACCACGGACATCCAGAAGGACAAGTAGAACGCGACGCTGTACTTACATTTGCTGAAAAACTAGACCAAAAACAAGCTCACGTACTACGATATGGCTTCATTAACCAGCAAAATAAACCGCCATTTATTGTGGCGATTGAAAAGCGATAAAGTGAAACTTTAATCAGTGGGGGCATCCCCACTGATTATTAGTTGAACCAATCGGGCATTTATGGGCAGTTTATCTCCCACCTAACCTCTTTGCTCCAGGCGAATTTTAAGGTGGGAGTTTTACTGCCCGTTAATGCGGGGGAATATATCAACGATTTTTCAATTATATCTATCGTAACTCGGGATATATCAACGATTTTTCAATTATATCTATCGTAACTCGGGATATATCAACGATTTTTCAATTATATCTATCGTAACTCGGGATATATCAACGATTTTTTCGATATATCTATCATAACTTACAATATATCAACGATTTCTCGGATATATCGATTGTTCGACAAAACATAACAAAAAAAGACGTGCATTCACTGCACGTTTTTTTGTTATCCTCCTATATAATGGATATATACAATCTTAAAGGAGACAAACCAATGATCGGAATACTAGCAGGAATGGGTCCAAAATCAACTGGACCATTCGTCGATACAGTTGTAGCAAGGTGCCAAACAATATACGGAGCAAAGCATGATATGGACTTTCCTCATATGATGATCTACTCGTGTCCAACACCGTTTTACATGGATCGCCCTATTGATCACGGAGCGATGAAAAAAGCGATTATTGACGGAGCACAAAAACTTGAAAGTACTGGCGTAAGCTTTATTGCCATGCCGTGTAATACGGCGCATCTTTATTTTGAAGAATTACAGCGTTCGCTTTCTATCCCGATTTTAAATATAGTCGATGAAACGTTACAAGCAATTCCTGAAAATACAAAAAGAGTCGCTCTTCTCGCAACAGAAGCAACTGTTCAAGCTAGGATTTACCAAGATGGGATTGCAAAGCGTAATATAGAATACATTCATCATGAAAAATGGCAGGAAAGCATTAATCAAATTATTACTTGCATTAAATCTGGAGAGATTGAAGAAGCTCGCGAATTGTGGAATACGCTCGTTTTACAACTGAGAGATGAAATAGATACTGCAATTATCGCATGCACTGATTTGAATGTAGTGGCTAGTGAGGATTTTGTTGATTCCTCTCAATGTCTTGCTGATGCTGTTGTTGAAATGTATTTATCAAATAAGAAGAAACATTTATAAACGTTGAAACCCCTAAAAACTTTTAACTTTCTTCACAATTCTTTCAAAGTAATCACACTTAATCTCGCTATATTAAATAAGTAGTTATTCATATAGGGAAGGTTAGGGGAACTGAAAGTATGAAAGTAAATCGTTCGCTTCATTACATTTTTTGGCGTTGGCATTTTTATGCTGGACTTTTTATTACGCCGCTTCTTATTACTTTGTCACTGAGCGGAATTGGGTATTTATTTCGGGAGGAAGTTGAAGATTTCATCTATAAAGATTTATATTTTGGAAAGAGCGCTCAAACAGAATCTATTTCGATGGCTGATTCTATTTCCTTAACAGAGAAAAAATATCCACATTATAGCGTGGCGAAAATTAGTGAGTTTAATGGGGATTATAATACGAGACTTACGATTGCAAATGAGTATACTGGGCAACAAAAATATGTGTATTTAGATAGTAATAATCAAATTGTTGAGGATCAAAACGCAAGTGAAACGTTTGCCAATATCATGCGGGAATTACATAGTTCTCTTTTAGTTGGTGGCACTGTCGTCAACTATACTGTAGAACTTGCGGCATGCTGGACAATCTTTTTAATTGTAACCGGATTGTACATGAGTATACGCCAATTCAAAAACACACCATCATCCAATAAGCGAGAAAAGGCAAAAAGACGTCATTCTATTATCGGTATTATATTTACAATTCCTCTCTTTCTGCTAATCGCATCTGGATTGCCATGGTCAGGATTTATGGGGAACCAAATTTATAAAATTGCATCTTCTAATGAATCACTCGGATATCCAAAATTGTACATGGCACCGCCTGAATCAAAGGTAAAAGAATTGCCGTGGGCAACAAGAAAAGAAGCTCCTCCTGAATCGAATTCAAATGAACCGAAAGCAATTTCTGTCGATGAATTACAAAAAGGAATTGAAATAAAGAAGCCATATGTTATTTCACTACCAGCTGATCCGAAAGGTGTATTCACTGTTTCGAAATCGAGCGGTTCTGGTATTACAGGGATGCATGTTGCACCAAATGAAGAGATAACAGCTTACTTTGATCAATATAGCGGGGAACTCATTTCAAAAACGGACTATCGTGATTATGGATTACTTGCACAATGGTTCACTTACGGTATCCCACTTCACGAAGGACATTTATTCGGATGGCCAAATAAAATATTATGCTTACTAACGACATTATCTCTATTACTTCTTATTTATTACGGAGTAAAAATGTGGTTAGCAAGAAAGCCAAAAGGAAAATTAGCAGCACCTCCAAAGCAAAGAGATAAGAAAAGCGTACTCGTTTTCTTTATCGTGATGGTTATATTAGGCGCTTTCATGCCTTTATTCGGACTATCTGTTTTAGTTATTTTTGCGATTGAACTTCTCATATATGTATTTTCAAAAATACGATCATAATAAAAAGAAAACCACTCTACATGAGTGGTTTTCTTCATCACTGCGCCATTTTCTTTCGGTACATCTTCCCGTTCCAATAGAAGAATCTTGAAGTGAGGCCTCCGTACTTTACAATGCGCCGTGCCATTTTGTGCATATTCTTTTGTGCTGATACTTTTTGATCTGATAAATAAATACCAAGTAATCCTCGGCTTATAAGACGATGAAACTTCGCATGAGGCAAATCACCAATGCTCTTCTCTGCTTCTTCTACAAAGTGTTTCATACGATCTAATATAGCTTGCTCGTTTTCATAATAACTACAGAAATTCAAATCTCCGCCTATGCGGTCTTCTTCTTGATCGATGAAATAATCAAGTAAGATATGAAGTCCTTGTACGTAAGGAAAGTATCCTTGTCTAATTTTCGCAATATCTTCATCATGTAATTCATCATGAAATGCATATGCTACAAGGCAGAAAATTCCAAGCGTAGAACCGGCACATGCTGAAAATTCAAACCAGCTCATCTCAGGTAAGTTTTCTTTATGTGCTTCAAACCATGTTTTCAGGCGCGGTTCTCTCTCTTCTAACTTCACGTGTTTATGAATTTGTAAATCACAATAATAACAAGCAAGTTCATGGAGAACAGGAGCGATTTTGTCATAGTGCTTCGTTTTCTTTAAAACATCTTGGCACGTTTCAACAAGTTCATCTAAATAACCACCATCATCTTGATCATCACGGTAACGATAATAATTACCGCCACCTTCCACTTCAGGTGATAGTGCCATTAACATTGATTCATGTAGCGCGGCAAAATCATTCGGATCAAGTGATGTACTGCGATCACATAAATTATCTAAATAGTCACTGATTGTTTGATACGCTACGATAAAACGAATACATTCCTCTCGGTGTTCATTTGCTAGCAGCGATAAAATGCCACCACCCTCACAATGAAACGTTTTATGCTCAATACTTGCGATTGCCTGACTATGAAGCTCATCATTCGGAATATGGTAGGCACGCTCTTTCCACATCGCTAGCTCATGGTGTACAACCGGAAACACATCACGGTATACTTTCGCCATGAGCGTTATGGGATTACTCGGTACGTTCACTTCTTCCTTCATCTCCTCTATTAAATGTACAAATAATGATTTATTTGTTTGTTTTTACTATATTATTGACATGTATTTCAGTAAATGACTGAATATAATTCAAAATTTCATCACGCTCATACTCATTTAATAACTCGTGATAACAATTCGGCCATTCTTTATATGCCTTATCACCTATTTTAACATTATCAAACCACATGCGGACACGTGTTTTATCTACAAGTTTATCCTCACATGCTTGTATTAGCAAGAGCGGAACGTCTGGAAAATCGTCTATTTTTTTATGAGCAATTTCGATAGACTTAATCAATTCACTATACCAACGTACTGATACTTTGCGCAAGAACAATGAATCATTCTCCATTGCATCTCTCACTTCATGATTCCTTGTTGACATTTCCACCGTAAGATTCGTTGCAAATTGCAATTTTGGAGCCACAACATTTAATATTTTTGCAGCAAATTGAAGCGGAGCAGAGGGTCCAGTCACTACCCCTAAACAAGGCGAACTCAAAATAATACCATCTACATCTTCTCTCTTCGTTTCTTGCATCATACGAATGACGATAAGACCACCCATACTATGACCGAATAGAAAAATAGGTAACCTATACTTTCTTGCTTCTTTCACCCATAATTTAACTTCCTCTATGTATTCATCAAATGAATCAATATGTCCTCTATTTCTTGAAGTCGTTCCATGTGACGGAAGGTCCCCCATCACGACGTGGTAGCCGATGTGATTCCACATTTCCGCAACGGCTTCGTAACGTCCGTGATATTCCATTGCGCCGTGCACGATAACAATGACAGCTTTTGCTTCCTCTGCTTCATAATTCCACATACGGACCTCCTCCATTTCACTCTTTCTCATAATTTGATACACTAAAACTAGTCTCTAGGAAAGGAAGACTTTACATGATATATCCTTACAAAGAAAAAAATCCGAAAATTGCGAGTAGTGCTTTTATCGCTGACTATGTTACGATTACAGGCGACGTTTCCGTTGGCGAGGAATCAAGTATTTGGTTTAATACAGTCATCCGTGGTGATGTGTCACCAACAATCATTGGAGACCGAGTAAATGTACAAGACCAATGTACACTCCACCAAAGCCCTCAGTATCCTCTTATTTTAGAAGATGATGTTACAGTTGGGCATCAAGTTATTTTACATAGCTGTCATATTAAAAAGGATGCTTTAATTGGAATGGGATCCATTATATTAGATGGTGCTGAAATTGGCGAAGGAGCTTTTATCGGTGCCGGAAGCCTCGTTTCACAAGGAAAGAAAATTCCACCAAACACGTTAGCTTTCGGTCGTCCCGCGAAAGTCATTCGTGAATTAACAGAAGAAGACCGTAAAGATATGGAGCGTATTCGTACGCAATACGTTGAAAAAGGTCAATATTATAAATCATTACAGAAGTAAATTTCCGCTGCCATAAGATTGGCAGCTTTTTTTATATAAAATCTAACTTTTTCTTTACAAAACATTATTACTCCCTCAACAAAATCTTATTAAAATAAAAGCTAATATCTCCATATATATGTAAACGAGGGAGGAGAATTTTCATGAAGGTCAGTGGATTATATAAAATAGAATGTTACATTTTTAAAGGAATTAATCGCTACTTTGATCAAAAAACATTAAACATCTTTTTCAGCAATATTACCCATATCGGTGGTGCTACTTTCTCCATTGCACTTACACTTTTCTTTTTAATTTTTGCAAAAGGGACTTTACACCAAGCAGCAATCGCTACTGCTATTTCTTTAGCAATTAGCCATATTCCTGTACAAATATTAAAAAGGTGGCATCCACGAAAACGTCCTTATTTAACAATTCAGGATGCGAAATATCCAGTCCATCCATTAAAAGACCACTCTTTCCCGTCTGGTCATACAACAGCCGTTTTCTCTGTCTTCATTCCATTTATTTGCTATAATCCAAGCTTACTTGCTTTCCTATTACCGTTAGCATTATGCGTCGGTATTTCACGTATTTATTTAGGACTTCACTATCCGTCAGATGTGTTCGTCGGCATGTGCCTTGGCACTTGCTCTGGCATCATCTCTTTTTATCAATTCATCCCACTTTTCACATAAAGGAGTGATATGATGAGAGTCGCCATTTTTACCGATACTTTTACGCCACAAGTTAACGGGGTTGCGAAAACGTTAGAACGATTAACAAGTTACTTTCAGAAAGAACAGATCGCCTATTCTGTTTTCGCCCCTCAGCATACAGCTGAAGATAATTTCGTAGCTAATGTGAACAAGATGAGAAGTATCCCGTTAACAATATTATATCCAGAATGTCGCTTTTCTTTTCCTACTCCGCGTATTAAACGGGAACTTCATTCCTTTAAACCTGACATTATTCACATTGCCACACCTTTCAACATGGGACTTTGTGGACTGTATTACGCCAAAAAGTTAAACATCCCAGTTGTCGGTTCTTATCATACTGATTTCGATGCGTATTTACGCTATTACAAAATTGAATTTCTCTCCAATATGCTTTGGAACTATTTAAAATGGTTTCATAGTCATATGCAAAAAAATTTTGTTCCCTCCTCTGAAACATTACATCAATTAAAAAATAAAGGCTTTCAGGCCCTCTCCATTTGGGGACGTGGTGTAGATTGCACACTCTTTCATCCAGCTTACAATACAGACCTATTCCGAAAAAAATATAATATTACAGCGAAGTACGTTCTTTCCTATGTAGGACGAATTGCTCCTGAAAAAGATATTGATACGTTGCAAAACCTTATCGTTAAAACATCGCATACTCGAAACGACATTCATTGGCTCATCGCAGGAGACGGACCTCTAGCAACAAATTTGCGTGAAGCTGTTCCACAAACAAATGTCACTTTTACTGGCTATTTACAAAGTGCAGATTTAGCTGAAGCATATGCTTGTTCTAACATAATGGTATTTCCATCAGCTACTGAAACATTCGGAAATGTCGTACTTGAATCACTCGCATGTGGCACACCTGTCATTGGTGCAAATAGTGGCGGGGTTAAAAATATTATTACAGATGGAAAAACGGGAATTCTTTGTCCCCCTAAAAATGAGGATGCATTTCTATCATCCATTTATTCTTTATTGCAAAATGAAGAAAAACTTGAGCAGATGGGAATAGCAGCTTCATCTTTTGCAAAATCAAAAAGCTGGGATGAGATCTTTCGCGGCTTACTTAACCAGTATGAAGAAGTCCTTCAGCATACCGCATCAGAGTTACTTGCTTGAACAGAAAAACTCCCTTCAAAAAACGAAGGGAGTTTATTACACACTTGTAAATTTTAGTTGAATGAATGATACATAAGGTGAAATATCATTTATTTCCATATTCATTATAGCAAAAATAAACATAACTAAACAGACTTGTAATAAAAACCCATAAAAATTAATATATGGTTATACAGTGTTTTTGCTGTATAATGATTTTAAGAATTCCCCTTAAAATCAACTTACTCACATACCTTTATACAGCAATTGTTCCCCAATTCTGTATATCAAAAAACCTTTCATTCATTTGAAAGGTCTTTTTGAGCCTGCACATATTCTTCTTTTGTATTTACATTTATAAACCAATCTGTATTCGCTTGTACATCTTCTCCAGCAACATACTTCACATTACATTGTGATAAAAGCTGCCCCATACTTCTTTTCTCTTCCTGAAGTAAAGCATAAATCTTTTCTTTCACGCGGTTATGATACGCTGCAAGTAGCGGCTGTTTTCTTCCATTAATAATAGGTACAACTGCATCATATTCATTGCTCGTTTGCTCCAGTAAAATGGTAAACCATTCATGCGAAACATTTGGCGCATCGCAAGGCATAATAGCATACCAATCTGCTTCTATGTATTCCATTCCTGATACAATACCGGCCAGCGGTCCATTCCCTTTATAGTGCGGGATATCTTCTATAACAGGAACTTGTACGAATTGCTCTACTCGCTCTTTTATATCAGAATGACTAATGACTACAACTTCTTGGAGCGCACTTGTCATCTCTTTCAAAATATGCTCAATAAAAGTACTACCTTGCCAGCTCGCTAACGCTTTCGGCTCACCAAATCTACTCGACATACCGCCCGCTAATACAATTCCAGCCCACCTACTCATTGGCGATGTAGCTCAAATGTAATATGGCCTAATTCCGGTAAAATTAATTTATTCATCGCAAGGCGAACCGCCCCGCTCGATCCTGGCATCGAGAAAACTACTTTGCGCCCAATTGTACCCCCAATCGCTCTACTTAACATTGCGCTGCTTCCGATATCTTCTAAATAACTAATCATGCGGAACAACTCACCAAACCCGACAATCTCTTTATCTAATAGAGCTGACACTGCTTCAATTGTTACATCACGCTTCGTAATACCAGTACCGCCATTTGTTAATACAACATCTACATCTTCCTTATGATAACCAGCTAACACTGCTTGCTGAATACTTTCTTTATCATCTTTTACAATTTCATAAGAGGTTACTGTATGGCCCGCTTCTTTTAACAATTCATGTAATAGTTGTCCGCTCTTATCCGTTTCTTCCGTACGTGTATCGGAAATCGTAACAATCTTGCAACGCACTTCTTTTGGAGCTTGTTTTTTATGTTCAGTTACACTCATTTTTTATCTTTCCTTTCTTAAAGACTTTTCTTCATTTTATCATACATATCTTTACACAATTATGTATGAAGCCAATCATGCGCCATGATACAATATAAGTATACTAATCCACAAAAAGGAAAGTGCACTTTCTTATACTCCTAGACTACACATCTTTAGTTACTCTTTATATTTTCTACATAATAGAATTCAATTTTAAAACTTGTACTAAAAAATAAATTGGAGGTCTACATAGTATGGAACTTTATAAAAAATTAACAACAACATTCATCCTCTTATTCGTCGCTTCAATCACTGTCGGCTTTTCCTTAAAAGGCGCAATTCCATACGCTACATTAGTAAGCATTATATTCGCGACACTATTTTTACTAAGCAGTGCCTTTTGCGCAGGTAAAGCACGTCAAATGAACGGTTGATTACATATGTTCCAGAAGAAACCCACCCTTTGTAAATCATATAAAAAGGAAATACAAACGTATGAAAAGGCTTGGATTCATATGCCATTTCCAGCAAGTGGCATGACTAATATGAAAAAGTATATTGAGCTAGATGGAGAAGTATATTGTAGTTCATGTATTCAAATTGTAAGTAAAACGAAATAAAAAAAGCTTTGCGCTCACCGCGCAAAGCTTTTTTTCATATATTATAGACCAGCTTGCTCTTTTAAAGCTGCAGCTTTGTCTGTACGTTCCCATGAAAGATCTACATCAGTACGTCCGAAGTGGCCGTAAGCTGCTGTTTGTTTGTAAATTGGGCGACGTAAGTCTAGCATTTTAATAATACCAGCTGGGCGAAGATCGAAGTTGTTACGAACTAGTTCTACTAGTACGTCTTCAGATACTTTACCTGTGCCGAATGTATCAACTGAAATTGATACTGGTTGTGCTACACCGATTGCGTATGCAAGTTGTACTTCTGCTTTGTCAGCAAGACCAGCTGCTACGATGTTTTTCGCAACATAACGAGCTGCATATGCTGCTGAACGGTCAACTTTTGTTGCATCTTTACCAGAGAATGCACCGCCGCCATGGCGAGCATATCCACCGTAAGTATCAACGATGATTTTACGTCCTGTTAAACCAGCATCACCTTGTGGTCCACCAATTACGAAGCGGCCAGTTGGATTAATGAAGAATTTCGTTTCTCCATCCATTAATTCTGCTGGTACTACAGCTTTAATTACGTGCTCTTTTAAGTCGCGATCGATTTCTTCCCATGTAACATCTGGGTGATGTTGTGTAGAAATTACGATAGTATCAACACGTACTGGTTTACCATTTTCATCATACTCAACTGTAACTTGCGTTTTTCCATCTGGACGTAAGTATGACAATGTATCATCTTTACGTACTTCAGTTAAACGGCGAGCTAATTTGTGAGCAAGCGAGATTGGAAGTGGCATTAATTCTTGTGTTTCATTACATGCAAAACCAAACATTAAACCTTGGTCTCCTGCACCAATTGCCTCAATCTCAGCGTCAGTCATTTGACCTTCGCGTGCTTCTAGCGCTTGGTCAACACCCATAGCGATGTCAGCAGACTGCTCATCGATAGATGTTAAAACAGCACAAGTTTCTGCATCGAATCCGTATTTTGCGCGTGTGTAACCAATGCCTTGAATTGTTTCACGAACGATTTTCGGAATATCTACGTAAGTAGAAGTCGTAATTTCCCCCGCTACCAATACTAAACCAGTTGTTACAGTTGTTTCACAAGCTACACGTGCATTTGCGTCTTTTGATAAGATCGCATCTAAAATTGAATCAGAAATTTGGTCACAAATTTTATCTGGATGTCCTTCAGTTACAGACTCAGATGTGAACAGATGACGTTTTTTTGTCATGTGGTAAACCTCCCTACAGTAATTGTATATATTGTACGGAACTCATCCTTAATTTGCCACAAACTGCGACATACATTTATTCTCCCACACAAGCATACAGAAAAACCTTTCCTACTTTACATAGAGGAAAGGTTTAATTTGCTACTTGCATACTGCTTTTTGCCCTTCGCTCTTATCGTTCGAGACCTGTAGCCTCGCACAGGTTTTAGCACCTATTCACCTGCATTTATCAATACAAGTGAGGTTGCTGGGCTTCATCGGGCCTGTCCCTCCGCCAGCTCGGGATAAGAGAGTATCCGTCCCAACCTATACTAAAGAAATGATATTCATTTGTCAATTAATATTCACATTTTCCTGAAAGTTTTTCTCAATACGCCTAAAATGAAATATTAATAGGGAAATAATACATTCACACAAACAAAAAGAAATAAATAGTATACATTATTTATATAATTGTGTTATACTATTGTTGGGGATTACGAGAAATATTTCATTAAATGAAAAGGATGGTATATAAATATGAGTACTGTGAATGTCCAAATTGGTTTACACGAATTATTGAACGGAAGCAATGCACAGATTCAACTAAGTGTTCCGCAATTAGTGGAAAAAGTATTAATGCGAAATGAAGGGAAATTAACTTCTACTGGTGCCGTTTCTGCTTCAACAGGAAAATATACAGGACGTTCTCCTAAAGATAAATTTATTGTGAAAGAAGCATCGGTTGCTGACAAAATTGCTTGGGGAGCTGTGAACCAACCGATTTCTGAAGAACATTTTAATAAATTATATACTAAAGTTTTAGAATACTTAAAAGAAAAAGAAGAGTTATTCGTCTTCAAAGGATTTGCAGGCGCTGACCGCAATTACCGCCTACCAATTCAAGTTATTAATGAATATGCATGGCACAATTTATTTGTACATCAATTATTCATTCGTCCAACTGAAGAAGAATTAACAACTCATGAGTCAGGGTTCACAATTGTTTCTGCACCGAATTTCAAAGCTGATCCAGCTGTTGACGGTACAAACTCTGAAGCATTCATTATGGTTTCATTCGAAAAACGTATTGTACTAATTGGTGGTACAGAATACGCTGGAGAAATGAAAAAATCAATCTTCTCTATTATGAACTTCTTACTACCTGAACAAGATATTCTTTCTATGCATTGCTCTGCAAACGTAGGTGAAGAAGGTGACGTAGCACTATTCTTCGGTTTATCTGGAACAGGTAAAACAACCTTATCTGCTGATCCAAACCGTAAATTAATCGGTGATGATGAGCACGGTTGGTCTGATAACGGTGTATTCAATATTGAAGGCGGTTGCTATGCAAAATGTGTAAACCTTTCTCACGAGAAAGAACCACAAATTTTCGATGCAATCAAATTCGGATCTGTTTTAGAAAACGTTATCATTAATAACCAAACGCGTATCGCAGACTACAACGATACTACTTTAACAGAAAATACTCGTGCTGCATACCCTATGCATGCGATCGACAATATCGTACTGCCAAGTGTTGCTGGACACCCAAATACTATTATTTTCTTAACTGCTGATGCATCTGGCGTATTGCCTCCAATCAGTAAGTTATCAAAAGAGCAAGCTATGTATCATTTCTTAAGTGGTTACACTAGTAAACTAGCAGGAACAGAGCGCGGTGTTACATCTCCGCAAGCTACATTCTCAACTTGCTTCGGTTCACCATTCTTACCACTTGATGCATCTCGCTACGCTGAAATGCTTGGTGAAAAAATCGAGAAACACGATGCGAAAGTATTCCTAGTAAACACTGGCTGGACTGGCGGCGAATACGGCGTTGGTAAACGTATGAACTTAGGTTATACTCGTGCAATGATTCAAGCAGCATTAAGCGGTGAACTTGCAAAAACTGAAACAGCTAAACATGACATCTTCGGTCTTGAAGTTCCACTTCACGTACCAGGTGTACCTGACGAAGTGTTAATGCCTGAACAAACTTGGGCTGATAAAGCTGCTTACAAAGCAAAAGCAATCGAGCTTGCAAATGAATTCAAAGAGAACTTCAAAAAGTTCGAAAGCGTTTCTGAAGATATTATTAACTTAGGCGGCCCAATCGCTTAAATTAACACTTTCTGTTGGAATAACCCTTTACTCATATGAATAAGTGTCGTGTAACCGTAAAGTTTCGCGTACTCACCGACAAAACCCAATGCGGCTTAACGGTTACACACACTTACATAAAAAAGAAGCTTATGTTTTTACGTAAGCTTCTTTTTATATCTTATATAAAGTGAAACGTTAATCTCTTCATCTGTGACTTAGTTCGATAAATTACAGAAAATTCATTTTATAATCATTCATTTTTAGTTTTTTATGATACAATTTACATATACAGGAAAGGGTGAAGCCTATGAAAAATTTTTCTCGTGCAGGAAAAATTTTATTCATTTACGGAGCGATCCAAATTTTTTGGGGACTTGTAATGCTTAACGTTAATTTATTTGAGCATACAAGTGAAACGATAAAATATATTATTCTAATTATCGGAATAATTTGTTGTATTATATCCAAATTTTTTAAAGAACATAAAAGTCCTACTAATACGTGATTTCATGTTAACTTATTAGAAGCAGAAACCTGCATTTCAGGCAAAGTTTCGCTTCCTGTTGTACTATCCATCACTGAATCACTTATCCCAGAGTAAACCTATTTCCACAGGGACAAATCACGGTTTCGAACATATAAATTATATCCCTACTCATTACATCTCTCTGGTTTCACATCGCATGAGGCTAAAAGAGGCTCTGACCGCTTCTATCCCTCGCTGGATCCTCTATTCCATCCAAAAGAGGTTTTTTATCTTTTTATCTTTTTATCTTTTTATCTTTTTTAGCTCTTCGTTAATTCTTTCTCATCTTTCATGCTATAGTATCCTAAATTCACAACGATTAAGAAATAACCACCCATAATCCCTACTGCAAATGCCCACATAACCATGTGGTGCTCAATTTCGTACATAATAATAGCACCCAAAATGGCAGCTGCAAAACGGTTAAACATACCGAGTGTCGGTGCTTTCGTCTTCTTTACAATACTATCTCCAAGCTTCTCAATTCTTCTCCCTAAAAGCCAAACGCAATACATACTTACAATAAGCCCAATTCCAGCGCCTAAAAAGTGTGCTGAAAACGGTGTTAACATCCAACCTAGTAACAAAATACCTAGTATATAATACGATTGGATTTTAAATGATCTTAGTGACATACTAATCATGCTGTACCTCTCTTCATTCGTTCTTATCTATTCAACAAAAAATTTCTTTCAAATTCATATTCCTTACATCCATTTCACTCAAATTAAAAACAACATAAACCGTATGTTTATGTTGTTTAAATGTTTTTAGGAAATAATATTATACAAGATTTCGAACATCATATTCTCATATTTTGTGACGGTTTTTCAAACTTTTTCGTCCATTTATGAAAAAAATGATATCAATCTATGAACATACGGATATGATATAATAAATACACAAATAAAGGGGGCGTCTAATGATTTATTTTTTAATGGCTCTCATTCACCTCATTATCCCTGCACTTATCGGACTTTCATTGTATTGGTACACGAAAAATCATAGCATTTTTTACGCTGTCCTCGGTGTTCTTCTTCCAGGTATTATTCTTATTACACTCTTCCGTATTCCATTTTTAAACTTAATTCCACTTATTACTGCTATCTTATTTCTCATCTTCTTACCAAAAATAAAAAAATAGGAAAGCAGATCATAGGTGATCTGTTTTCCTATTTTGATATAGGTTCCCCCGCAGTAGAATGAACTTTTACTTTCTCTGATTTCACAAACCATAGACCGAAAAAAATAATAATTCCACCGATGATTTGTTGAAACGATACATATTCATTTGCCCAGACAGCTGCAAATAAAACAGCTACAAGCGGCGTTATATACATATATACCATCGTATGTGACGCCCCAATTTTTTGAACACCAACATACCACATGACTAAGCCGAATACTGTTACAAAGAAAATGGAATATAGTAAGGCGAATAGTGTCATTCCGTGTGTAATGTGAAATGGCATTATAAATACATATGGTCCACTTAACAATAAAAGCGGAATCGCGCCAACTAAGGCTGACCATGCGGTAACACGTAGTGCTGAATATTTTTTAATTAATGGTCCTGCTAAAACAGGATAAAGCCCCCAGCATATTGATGTAATAAGTCCAATTCCATTGCCATAAAAAGAACTAGCAAGTGAATGTCCTGCTACTAAAACTAATGCTGCACCACTAAAGGCAATGATAGAACCTATGAGCTTTCGAGAAGAAAACTTTTCTTGTTTCAGAAAAATCGCAAATACAGTTGTAAAAATAGGTGAAATAGAAATGAGTAAAGAGGCATTTGTAGCGGATGTATATTTGACAGTTTCCATAAATAACGTTTGATACAGTACAATACCTACAACGCTAACGATGATTAATCTAGGTATATCCTTTCGCTCCATATAAACCGACTTTTCAATAAAAAAAGTAAGAAGTAACAGGAGCGGTGCCGCCGCCATCATACGAAGTGCGGTAAACTCAATTGTTGTAAATTCTAAAAGTCCATACTTCGCAATTGTATAGTTAATCCCCCAAATAATAACAACACTTAAAATTAATAACTCAATTCCCCATCTTCTCATGCGTATCCCCTCCGCAAAGAAAATTATACAGAAAATTAAATCATGTGTACATTTCATTATGTGAAAAAACTTTTTATTATATGAAACGTTTTGGTAAATGAAATTATATTGGCGCAACTCCATTTATATCGGCGACTTCCCAAATATATCGACTTATAAAATAAAAAAAGGTGATTCCAAAATACATTTTGGAATCACCTTTCCTTTACTATACTCGAACGTGTAATTTCATATTTGGATTATAAAACTGGCTTGGGCTCTTCAACTGAAAAGTTCCTCCACCTTCATGCCAATCAACCGTTAACTTATCGTCCATAAATACAAGCTTTGTACGATCAGCGATAAAATTCATTGTGCTTGATTCAATATCCACATCGCGCTCATCTTTCTCTGCTATAGCTACTAAATCGATGATTCCGCTCATGACACAACCGCAACCCTCATTATCGTAAAATAACTTTATATATTTCGCTTCACTTGGAATCGTATCCATAATCTTTTTATATGCTGCTTCTGTTACAGTAACGTACATATGTTAATCTTCATCCTCTCTTCTCTTATCATTCATATATTGTATCACCATTTTTCTTAAAATTTATATACAGAAAATTAAGACTAATATACAATGTATGTGATAAAGTTTCAGCAATCGAGCTTTTATGAGTAGTTCATGCAGGAGAAAGGAGGTTTGCTATCCGTGTTCAAACTACAACGATATCCTATTTTATTAAGTCTATTTGGTAGTTTCTTCATTTCTAGCGGAATGCTATTACAGCATGTACTTCCCTATTCTCCTTCTATCGGCTGGATTCTAGGCTTTATTTGTTTCCTATCCGCTTCTTATTTCGCTACGAAGAATACAAACAACTCATAAAGCAAGAATCATCTTAAGGAGGATTATTAAACATGCCAGCCTTAAAAAAAATAGAGCAATCACTCGATCACTTATTTCAAATTGAAAAATACGGAAAAGATAGTGCCTTTAGTCGATTTATCCCAGCCGTATATGATCCTATCAAATTTCCTTGGCAACAATTTTTCGAAGCAAATTTTGTAGATTTATTTAACGGCCTTATGATGCACGGATCTGAAAATGTAAACAAAGTATTTTTAGCTGTATTCCCTACAGATGACGTTCTTGAAACATTCATTTCACAATCCACACCCGGTGATTTACTCTTTATGCACCATCCCCTTGTAATGGAGTGCGGTGATCCAATTGGAAGATCAGGCCGCGGTTTCATACCAATTCCTGAAAAATATTTGCAAGGAATAAAAGAAAAACAACTTTCTATATATACATGTCACGTACCAATGGATTTTCATCAAACGCATGGAACGAGTATTTCAATTGCAAAAGCATTAAACGCTACTGTAGTGGACGACTTTGCATATGGAGGTCCAGAACAAGAACCAGTTGGCCTTATTTGTGAAATAGATGAAACATCAACAGAAGCACTCCAAAAATATCTAAAACAACTCTTCCAGATCCCTTACACAGACTTCGAAGGTAAACGACATGATTCCATCAAAAAAATCGCAATTATCGCTGGATGTGGCGATGTTGTATCTTTAATGAAGGAAGCAGAAAAAAAGGTGCCGAAGCATATATTACAGGAGAAATCCATTGCCATATCGACAATGATTACGGGCGACATAAATACTCGCTCATTATGGATTATGTAAAAGAAACAAATATGTCTCTAATTGGGGTGTCACACTCTGCCTCTGAATATTTAGTGAAAGAGACATTGATGTATGATTGGTTTAAAGAGAATTTTGATGTGGATGTTATTTTGCTTCCGCAGGAGAAATGGTGGCTCTAACGCTATCATTTTTAAATTTATATACACAATACAATTGACCACAGAAAAATAGATAAATGAGAAAGTACATATACCAACGTAAATGCTTTCGTTGTGCCAGAAAACGAACCTACTGTTAGCACCGAATTTACTGGTGCTAACAGTATTACAGCTGGAAACCTATTTTTGAGAGAGTATACAACCCCTCTTTATATTCATGCTGCAAGTGCTGTATATTCTATTTTTCTAATTACTAACATATAGCAATTCATTCCATAAAAAAAGACCCGAGATTCGGGTCAACAAATAGAAATATAAATGAACTACAACAAATAACAGACAAAGCCATTATATATTTTTCATAGTAAAACATCCATTATTTTCTTTTTACACTATCAATATATTATTTTTCGTTATCGTCCTCTTTTTTAGAACGTCTACCTAAGAAGAACACAAGAACTAATAATATAATTACCAGTAGTACTCCGCCGATAATGTAATATAGCGTGTAGTCTTTTTTCGCTTCTACCGCTGTATCATTTAACTTATCGGCTGTCTTTCCTTCAATTGTAAATTTCTTCGTCCATTCCCACTTTTGATCGCCATCAGTGGCTTTCACTTCTACTCGGTACATTCCTGGATCAAACGCTTTGTTTTCCCAGCTAATAGCGTAATCAAAGTTTGAGTTTGGCGCCATTCTTAAATTTTCTTTTTTCGCTTCAAATAAAACGTCTGTACCTTTTTCTTTATATACCTTTGCATCAACACTTAAATTTTTTAACATTGCTGGCTTTACGTTTTGTAAATTTGCAGTAACAACGTTACGCCCGTTAATTTGTGTTGGCTTTACTTCGTTTAATTTCATGTCTGGTTTTACTTCAGCATCCGTCTCTTTTAAAACAACGCCAATTGCGTATGCATATTTATTTTCAATTTGCACACCTTCATCTTTTTTCTTTGCATTCTCATCTTCTTTTTCTTTAAAGTATAAACCACCTAAAATAACACCATCAAACGACTCACTTGGCATTTCCAAGTTTATATCAACTGTCACTATGCTGTTAGCTGGGACTTTCGTTTCTTTTGGCATTTTAGCAATTTTAGAAAACGGATATTTCAAAGTAGAATCCGTTTTTGGTTCTACTGTACTATAATCTGTAATACCATTGCTATTCGTAATTGCTGTATTAGCAAACGATTCTACCACAACTTCTTTATTCGTATCATTTTTCATTTGGACTTGAATTGTTTGCTTTTGTCCAGGTTGCATTTTCAAATCAAAATACGTTTGATTTTTATCAATTTGATTTTCTGGTATAACTGCTGTCACAGCGAATTTCATTTCAGCCGCATATACTGAAAAAGCGTTTACCATGAAGAATGTAATTAATAGTAAGCTAGTAAATAGTTTTTTTACCATCTCTTATGTAGTCCCCTTCATATCCATTTTATAGACAAGAAAGAGATAAGGTTAAAGCCATTCCCTTATCTCTTCTCATTTTCCTCTTTTATCTTAAAATTCCTCTTACTTACATAGGAGCGTCTGTTAGTTCCCAAGTTAGTGAAGTTGTGTATTGTGTTTGTTCTTTTTTCGTTTTACCTGGTACAGATAACTCTACGCTTTGTTTCGCTTCTGTTGCATCTTTACCGAACGTATTTACCCATGTACCCATACCTTGGTTTTCTTTTGCATCGATTAAATCAGATGCTGCACCACTTGGATTTAATGTGATAGATTGTTCTGCTGTTGGTGCGTCGCTACCTGCATTTGATTTCAAAGCTGAATTTTTTAATGTTAATGCCGCACCATCCAACGCTTTATCATCTGCAGTTTTGAATTGACCATTTTGTTTTACTGTTAAATGCCATCCAGCATTTGTACCACGATTATCTGTTACTTGAACGTAGTTCGGCACGTCAATTACAGAACCGTCTACTTTTTTCTTTACTTTATCTAATTCTGCAAAGTAGATTTCGTTATTCCCTGATGCTTTTTGTGTTTTAAAGTTGAAGTTAGATACATAATCAATACTTAGTGGACCATCTGTACCTTTTTTATCTGGATCAACTGGATCTACAGTTTCATCTGGATTCTCTGGATTAACAACATCAATTTTATCTGTATTTTTCTCGAATTTAATGAATGCTTTTGAGTCTAATTTCCCGCCATCTTTCTCAGCTGCAAATGCAGACGTCCCTACTGATACTGATGATAATGTTACCGCTCCAATTAATGCTATTTTTGCTAGTTTCATAGTTTTATACCCCTTTATAATCTTTTTTAAAATTCAGTCATTCTTAATTTTCAATCTTGTATAAGCTTAGTTTGGTGTATCTTCTAAAGTCCAAGTTAACTCAGCTGAATATTTCGCACCTTTTTCTTTCGCCGTCGTACCTGGTACGAATAAGCTCACACTCTGTTTACCTTGTTCTGTTCCTTTACCAAATGCAGTCGTCCAATCACCCATACCTTTATTCTTTGCGGCAGTAGTAATTTCCACCGCATCTCCACCTGGAGCTAGCGTTACTTTATTTTTAAATGTTGTAGGTGCATATTGTGCATCAGTTACAGAATTTACAGCTGGGTTACTTAAGCTTAAAGCTGCATTTGTTAACTCACTATTACCACTTTTAAATTGTGCATTTTGCTTTACTTTCAATTTCCATCCTGCATTTGTACCACGGTTATCTGTTACAGATACGAAGTTAGGTACTTCAACTGTTTTGCTCCCTTGTTTCACTTTATCCAATTTTGCAAAGTACGTTTGATCATTACCAGAGATAACTTGCTCGCCGAAGTGTAAGTTAGAAACGTAGTTAATACTTAATGGACCTTTTGTTCCTATTTCATGGTCACCAGGGTTCTCTGGTGTAACTTTTTCATTTGGATTTTCTGGATTGTTTGGATCTGTTGTGCTTGTATCTTCAATAAACGTTACATCGGTTTTTGATTTCATATTTGCTTTCTCTTCCGCAAATGCTGAAGTTCCTACTGCTGTAACTGATGTTAATGATACTGCACCGATTAATGCTAATTTTGCTAGTTTCATATGTACCTTCCCCTTTTCTCTGTTTTCATCTATTTTTTATTTTGAATACACTTTCTTTCCCCTAATTCTTTTGAATACATATAGAGATAAAACAATCGAAAACAATCCTATATATTGTTTGAAGTCCCGTGTCTGGCCTCCTGTTTTCGGTAAATATTTATCTCCATTTTTATTTTTATCAACTGTCTCTTTTTTTGTATTTATCTTTGTCGGATCAGTTGATGTATTTGGTGTATAGCTATTCGAAAATGTAATACCCGCTTTTGAATTCGTACTTGTAGCCGTTACTACATTTGCCATAAGAAACGGCACACATATAACTGTGGAAACGATAATACCAACTATTTTTTTCATTACTCTCTCCTTTCTAAAATTTATATATTTCATATATTTTTAGAGAGGAGCATCGGTTAATGTCCATTCTAGCTGTCCAGCATATTTTGTATTTGCTTTGACATTCGGCCCTGGTTTTACTTGTAAATGAATTCCCTCGTTTTCCTTCCAATTTAATGAAACCTCCTCGTCGTTTTTAGAAGTATACGAGAATGCTTCTATACTAGAATTACTTAAAGGTGTATCCTTTCCATTTCGTTTGTAAATCAATGCTCCCGTCAATGTGTCATTTTGCGCTGAAGTTAATGGTGTAATTTCCTTTACATATACACTCCATTTTTGCTTTTTAACACGATTATCGGTTACCTTTAAAGAATTTGAAATCGCCTTCGGTGTGTATGTCGTTGTTTTCGATGGAATTGTTACATCTCCAAAGGTAATTTCTTTTGGTACGTCTACTAACTTTAAAGTCCCATCAACGACAGTAACCGGTACTTGAATCTCCGCTTGTACACCTTGCTTCGTTTCAATTACAACCGTTACAGTATGATTCCCTATTGTTTTTGTATCCGGAATATTGATTAACTTCATTACTGATATTGGTTTATCTACATCCAAATTCGTATCTACAGATAAATCTGTCACAAATTTAGAAATATCCATTTTTGTTAAATCTGTTCCTTGCACTACTTTTTGTGGGACTGGTTTCCCAGTCGGAATACCTTTATACCTTATTTTTGCGATTCCATCTCGATTACTATCTTGCCCATTCTTATCGTCATCTAAATAGTTTTTAGCTGACACCGGTATTTCAAGATAACCATCTTTATAATATTTCATTACATCAGCACCTTTTACAGGAGAACCTGTAATTGTCATCTCGTAAATTTTCCCGTTGAATTCTTCTGTTTTTAGCGCATTTGCTTTCGCAACCGCAGTGACCTTATTGTTTTTCCTGCTAATATCAAAGAAGCTACTTACATCATCTCCACTTTCCACATCTTGAATGGAAACATCATTCACAGTAAAATCCTTATTCACTTCACTTTCTAATACAAAAGATTTCGCATAGTGAATATCTTTCGATTGAGCAGGCATATTTTGATATACCTTATAAGAAAGTTGACGGGAATTATCTTCCACGATATCTCCTATTACACTTGGAGCTGGAATTTCAATTTGTGCAATCGCTAATTGGTCGTATGATACATTAACACCTGAAGCATTTAATCTAACTTCTAGCGGTAATTCTGTTAAATTATCAAATGTAATTGTCATATCTGCTTCTGGAGTAGCTACTGGGCCTGCTGTTCCAGAAAACTCTATTTTATTATTCCCTTTGTCTTGATACCTAATTGAACTCGTATCATACACGTATAAATTCGTTAAATGACTACCATCATTACGTAACGTTACATTTTTATAACTATTTATCCTTTTGAAATTCCACATTGCCGTTAATGGTACTTTTTTACTTGTTCCGTGTTCATAAAATTCAAAGGAAGCATTATAAGTTTGGCCTGACCTTCCGTTCCCATATAATTGTAAAAAGTTTTTTGCATCACCTTTAGTTATTGGTGTTTTAACATCTACAGATGAAGCTGTCATAGAGTGAATATTAATACGGACATCAATCCATTTCCCTTGATATTCACCAGCTTTTTTTACTAATACGTACTGTTCTCTATTTGAATTTCTAAATGTATATTGACTTTGACCAGTTCTGTCATTGCTACTACCCTTTACCTCATATGTTACTTGTGGGCTCCAAACAAATCTAAAAGCATATTTACCCGGGATAGAAGGCCCTTCACCTGTTCTATTATTTATTACCTTTACATTTGGATATCTAAGAATACTTGTAACAGGACTAGCAGCTAGTAGAGATTGGCTCTTTAATACCTTCTCAGCTTGAATAGCAGGTAATTCCTGATTATTTTCGTTTACCTTATTGCTCTCTTTTAATTCATTTTCCTTTGATACGAGTTCTTCATTAACCTTTTCTTTCTCTAAAGTCTTCGTTTCTTTTGGAACTTCAGCATTAGTAGGATTTATTTCTTGTTTTTTATTTTCTTCCGATACTTTTACTTTTTCATTTTTTTTTTTCACAACTTCCTCTGAAGCCTTTGGATTTTCATCAGAAATAGCTACATTTAAAGCCTCTTTTTTCTCTACAACATGTAGAGAAGGAGATTCAATTTTCTTTTCATTCCCTTCAAACTTCACTATCGGTTCAAATTTGTACTCTCCAGCTTTTTTCATTTGAATGACTACATATACGTCACCGATAGAATTACTTTGTTCATTCTTTTCAATTTTTACAATGTGATCTTCTGTTACTGAAATGTTTTGAATCGCTTTATTATTTTCATTCATTTTTTTCGTTTCTTCTTCATTAAAGAGCTGTTCATTAGATAATTTCAGCTCGATATTAGCATCTTGTTTATTTGTATTTGTAATCTTTAATACTACATTTTCATCAACTTTTATTTCTTGTTTATCCATATGAACGATTAAACGTCCTTGCTCGTCATTTGTAACCGCATAAACTTTCGTTGCAGAGTAGTCTAGCACACCAACTTGTGTAAATAATATTCCTCCAGCGAGAAGTATACGCCCAAATTTCCCTATTTGATTTTGCAATATACTTCCCTCCCTCGCTTTTTATGTACCGAATATTCTGAACATTAAATGTATTAATCGACTAAATTTACAATCATAATGTGTATTCTGAAAAAATAAAAAGCCTGGTTGCCTTTTCGATTTTCATATATCACAACATGTGTGAAAATCCAAACTGCAACCAGACTATCATAGTAATTTTCATTACCTTAGACTCTTAGCTTTGCGACCTATCCTTTCGAACAGTGTGCCTATTTATTTTTTTTGAGACAACAAAAAGTCCAGTTGCCTCTTCGATTTTCATACACACAACTATGTGTGAAAATCCAAACTGCAACCAGACTATCATAGTAATTTTTATTACCTTAGACTCTTAGCTTTGCGACCTATTCTTTCGAACAGTGTGCCCATTTATTTTTTTTTGAGAAAACAAAAAGTCCAGTTGCCTCTTCGATTTTCATACATACAACTATGTGTGAAAATCCAAACTGCAACCAGACTATCATAGTAATTTTCATTACTTTAGACTCTTAGCTTTGCGACCTATCCTTTCGAATAGTGTGCCAAATATAGGAATTTATTTATCGTGTTTTGAATATACCATTAAAACCCAAAAAAGAAAATAGTTTTTTTAGAAAAAAATAATTAATTTTTATAGTCTAAATTCCCCCCGGAAAATCCATAATGAAAACTTTCAAAAAACATTTTGATATTAAAAACACATCATACATTCTTTATAGATAAAGTGAAACTTTAATCAGCCCTCACCAATCGGGCTGCCCGGCAAATAGCGGGATAAAATAAAAAAACATCACTTCCAAATAAGTGATGTTTTTTGTAGTTAATGCAGTGGTAACATAACCTCAACCGTCGTTCCAGCCCCAACTTCACTTTCAAAACTCATTTTACCGTTGTGATCTTTAATAATTTTTTCTGTAACTACTAAACCTAGACCAGTTCCTGTTTCTTTCGTTGTATAAAAGGCTTCGTTTAACTTTGGAATTTTATCTTTCGGAATGCCGCATCCCTCATCTTTCACTTGAACGATGATTCCTTCTTTTACAGTAACTTTAATCGTAATTGTTCCGCCAACTGACATTGCTTCAATTGCATTTTTAATTAAATTAAAAAAGACCTGTTTTAATCGTTTTTCATCACATGTAATTGATGGTAAGTCTTTACTGTAAATACCTTGTATGTGGACTCCTTGTTTTAAAGCAGGCTTTTCCATAACTCGAATAACATAAGAGATAATTTCTTGTATGTTATGAGTTTCTGATTCTAGTGATTTAGATTTCTCAAATCCACTAAGTTCTGTAGCAATTATATGAATCCGATCTACTTCTTGTTTCATAATATCACTATAAATTTTATCCTCTGGATGCTTGTCTGCTTGTTTATTCACAAGTTTTTTTAAGTTTGCTAAAGGTCTTCTAATCTTATAACCAATAACCGTTGCCATCTTTCCAACAGCTGCTAGTTTTTCTGTTTGTTTTATTTCTTTGTCCATCATCTCAAGCGTACGAACGTAAGACTGAACCCTCAAAAATATAATCCAACATATAATAGTAAATACACTATATAATGCCATTGGGATTAAAACGAGAGAAGATTGAATAATGATTCCTGTAAAAGCGTACTTCCCGACAAGTATCGCTGGAACTAACCAGAAATATCTTTTATTCACAAAGATTGGTGCAAACAAAATAAAAAATACTTCTACTATATTTCCACCGTCAAATTCCGCATCGCTACCATAATAAATCATAATGTTGTGGATACAATCTAATACATTATAGCCAATTAGAATAATATACTTTACCGCAAAAACATTCTTCCATTTCATAAAGTATATTCCAATGCAAAACAATACTACCATCAAAAAGTAAAGCCATAAACCTAAACCATCTTCAAACTTTCCTACGCCTTCTTGCTCTCCCGCGATTAAAGGTACGATAAATTCATAGGCAAGATCATACACAAAAAATATAATAAAAAATAAACTTAAAAATACTTTCAACGCCTTTATTTCTTCATTTTTAAATATATAGCCTTTATTCATATGGTAACTCCTAGCTTTTCTTCCACTTGAATTTCAGTATTTCCACACTTCCTTGGCAGAATAATGTCTATTCTCGTTCCAGTATTTCTTTCACTTGAAATATGTAACTCACCAAGGTGCTCGGCGACAATTCGATTCGCTACTGTAAGACCCAGACCAATTTTATCTTGTTTCGTTGTATAAAAGGCCTCTGTAACACGGGCTAAGTTTTCTTGCTTAATACCATGACCATTATCAATTAAGCTGATCATCACATACTCTTTCCCTTTATTTTCTAACCGTAAATGTAATATGCCACCTTGCTCCATTGCTTCTAAAGCATTTTTTATCGTATATAGAAAGACTCCTCTTATTCTTCGTTCATCACATTCAACTTCTATTGTTTGTTCTCCCACATTAGAAATAAGCTGCACATTTAATTCATTCATTTTTTCGCGAAGAGTTGTTGTTGCTTGTAATACAATTTTACCTAGATCATGTTTCTTATAAATAGAAGGCTTGCATGTAGCAACTTCCATCAACTCACTTATCATATTATTCATATTTTCTATTTCAAAGATCATACGTTTATAAACAGGATCCTCTTCATGCTTCTCTCTTTGTAATTGCGTAAATCCTTTTAATGAAGCGAGTGGATTTTTAATTTCATGTCCAACCGTCGCTGCCATTTTTCCGATTACTGCTAATTTTTGTGATTCACTAGCAATCGCAATACTTTCCTTTACAGCTGAAAGATATTGTAAAAATCGGTTTAAAATGATATATGCAGCTATTAACATAAGTGTACACATAATAAGGAACATAAATGCTTTTATTTCCTCTAATACAAATAAATAAATTAAATATTTTCCTACAATAGAAGAAAGTAAGATTACATAAAATTTTTTATTTAAAAATATGGGTACAAAGAAAATGAGAATAATTTCTATTATATTTGTCGCATCAAACGCCGCCTTATTATAAAAAATATACGAAAATATATTAGCGATTTCTATCCCTATGTATGCAAATATCCATGCATATTTAACAAGGTTTGCCTTCTCTTTTTTCATTAAATATATATTCATGCACAGTATTGCTGCTCCGCAAATAACTTGCCATACTATGTTGTATCCCTTATCCATTATTGATTTATTGTCTAATACAATTGCATAGAAAATTTGATATACAATAACAATAACATATAACACCCATAAAAGGATTTTTGCATTCCTTTCTTCTTCTTTATATGATAGAAAACTTTCTTTCACTTCAACACCCCTTCAAAATAACATCTCAAAGAATACCATTTATTATAATAAATGATTTTCATAGACAAACAAAGATAAATCGCACATTTGAGGAAAATCATCCCAACGATGCAACATCTTCATGCTATATACAAGCATAAAAACCATAAACAATAATGAAGTGAACCCCGAAAACGGGACACCAATCAAAACACCTAAACCACTTGTTCCCTAAATTCTTTAGGGGATAGGTGGTTTAATTTTTCTTGAATTCGCACACAATTGTAGTAATGAATGTATTCTAGCACAATCTTTCGCACAGTTGTGTTGGATACTTTTGTTATCTTTTGTGAATAGAAAGCTTCACTTTTTAAATGACCAAAGAAGCTTTCCATGACGGCATTATCATGGCAATTTCCTCTCCGGGACATGCTGGTGATCATGCCGTTTTCTTTGGCATACGCTTGAAATTCTTTTGCTGTATAAATACTTCCTTGATCCGAGTGAAGAAGGACATCTTTTACTTTTCGCCCTCTCATTGCTTGTTTCAATGTTTTCATCGCTAATGTCAGTGTTTGTGATTCGCTGATGACACAACTAATAATTTCACGATTAAAGGCATCCATGATCGTTGATAAATACAAGGTACGCTCTCCAAATAAGAGATACGTCACATCCGTAAACCACTTTTCATTTGGTTTGGATGCATCGAATTGGCGCTCCAATCGATGAGGGGCTACCATTGGTTCCGCACCATTGATATATTTCTTTTTCTTTCGACGCACTTTTGAAAGAATATGATTTTGTCTCATGATTCGTAATACTTTTTTATGATTGACACACAGTCCCATTTTTCGAAGAGTAGCGGTCACTCTTCGATATCCATACCGGAATTTATGCCTAAGACAGACGTCCTTTACTTTTTCTTCTATATCATCTTTCAGATCTTCCGTTCGTTGTAACCAACGATAAAATGTAGAACGGGGTAATTCTAATACGTTACACAAGTCTTTTACCGTTATTTTTGTTTGTACATTTCTCCATAAAGTAACTACAGTTTCTGGTTTCAGCCCCTTTCGATTTCCAGATACTTTCCCCATACAAGTAATTTTGTTTTTAGATGTTTATTTTCTAAACGTAGCTGTTCTAATTCACTGAGCTCTTTTGGTCCTTTTCCATAAGAATATTGTTTTCCTACAGGTTGTTGAAAACGGTACGTTTGATCGGTACGATACCACTTCATCCACGTCTTAATTTGGGAAACATTTTTAATTCCAAGCTTCTCCATAATTGTCCAATTGGAATATCCATCCTTTTTCATTTCAATCACTTTCCACTTTACTTCTTCTGGGTAATGAACTCTTGTCTTCAAACGAAAAACACCTCCAATGAATTTGCATACTTAGTATGCGAATTCAGGAGGTGTTTTTTTCATGTACCACTATT